>NZ_CP046564.1:0-321238 GCF_009818105.1 Bacillus sp. N1-1 | reverse complement strand
ACGTTAGGATGGAGTGTTTTTACTCGGCCATCAAGAATTTCCGGGAAACCAGTGACATCTGAGATACCAATCACATTAACACCTGCTTCTTCAAGGGCACGCTTTGTCCCACCTGTTGAGATCACCTCTACCCCTTTTTCCGCAAGCCCTTTTGCAAATGCTGTAATATCTGTTTTATCAGAAACGCTAATGAGTGCGCGTTTAATCGTCATGTGAACTCCTCCTACTACCTCTTGTATTTTTCCTGAAGAAGGGAACGAATGACAGCGGGATACAAAAGGTGTTCAACGGCCTGAATTTTGTTTGCCAGGTCCTCTTTCGTATCTCCCTCATCAATTCGAACGCTGTCTTGATCAATAATTTTCCCTGTATCCATTCCCTCGTCCACGAAGTGAACGGTAACACCTGTGATTTTAACACCAGCTTCAAATGCTTGGCCAATCGCGTCTTTTCCTGGAAAAGACGGAAGGAGAGAGGGATGAATATTGATGATTCTTCCTCCAAAACCTTTAAGGAGCGTTGGACCTATTAACCTCATATAACCAGCAAGTACAATCCACTCAACCCCTGCATCATTCAATTGTTGAAGAATAAAGTTTTCAAAATCAGCTTTTGAGTCATATGATTTTGGATAAAAGGAAAGGACAGGAATGCCAAAGCGTTCTGCCCTTTTTTCAACTTTTGCTCCAGGACGGTCGCATACAACAAGGGCAACTTCAGCCTCGAATTGTCCTTTTTCAATGGCTGCGGCGATCGCTTCAAAGTTCGAGCCGCTCCCAGATGCGAATACGGCTACCTTTTTCACGACAGGTCACCGCCTCCAAATTCAATTCCTTCTCCTTTGACTACGCGCCCAATCATATAAGCTCGTTCGCCATCCTGTTCAAGAGCTTTAATGACATTAACAGCCTCATCTTCCGGCACAGCAAGTACCATACCTACGCCCATATTAAACGTTGTAAACATTTCCTTACGAGCAAGATTTCCTTTCTTTTCGATTAAATCAAAGATTGGAGGAATCGGCCATGAGCCATAATCAATTTGGGCTGCCAGTCCTTCAGGAAGCATACGCGGAATATTCTCTTCAAAACCACCGCCTGTTATATGGGCAATCCCATTCACAGTGTGCGATTTAAGAACATTTAAAACCGGTTTAACATAAATACGCGTCGGGGCAAGTAACGCCTCTCCAAGCGTTGAATCAAGCTCATCATAAGAGGTTGCAAGATCCATCTTATGATCTTTCAGCAACACTTTACGTACAAGGGAAAAACCGTTGCTGTGAATGCCGTTTGAAGCAAGACCGATTAGGACATTTCCTTCTCTCACATTCTCTGTCGTAATAAGCTTCGACTTTTCAACAGCTCCCACAGTAAATCCAGCAAGATCATAGTCGTTTTCTTGATACATATCAGGCATTTCAGCTGTTTCTCCACCAATTAAGGCACAGCCTGCCTGTGAACAGCCTTCAGCCACACCTTTTACAATTTCCTCAATTCGCTCTGGTGCAAGCTTTCCAGTTGCAATGTAATCAAGAAAATAGAGAGGCTCTGCCCCTTGTGCGACAACGTCATTTACGCACATTGCCACACAATCAATGCCAATCGTATCATGCTGATCGAGTTGAATAGCAAGCATGAGCTTTGTTCCAACACCGTCCGTTCCTGAAACAAGAACTGGTTTCTCATAATCTAGTTCTGACAGATCGAACATGCCACCGAAACCACCAAGTCCGCCCATTACACCTTTGCGCATTGTTTTCTTTACGTGGGGCTTAATGCGATCCACCGCTTCATAACCTGCTTCTATGTTAACGCCTGCCTGCCTGTATGCTTGTGCCATAATGGCCTCCTTCGGTTAAACTTTTTCGTAAGGATGAACGGTATCAGGATAAATTTCCGTTGGATAGTTGCCTGTAAAACAACCTAGACACTGACCACACGATGAATCTTTCTCTTCTCTGCCGATCGCAGTGGTCATGCCATCTGTTGTAAGAAAGGTTAGAGAATCAGCACCTATTTCTTCACACATCTCTGCTACGCTCATCTTCGCCGCAATCAATTCACCTGAGTTCGATGTATCAATTCCGTAATAGCATGGGCTGATAATCGGAGGCGCACTAATGCGAACGTGAACCTCTTTCGCTCCTGCTTCACGAAGCATTGTAACGATTCGTCTGCTTGTTGTCCCTCTTACAATTGAATCATCAACAATCACGACACGCTTGCCCTCAACAACTCCTCGAACTGGTGAAAGCTTCATCTTCACACCGCGCTCCCGTAACTCCTGAGAAGGTTGGATAAACGTTCTGCCCACATAGCGATTTTTTATTAAGCCCATTTCATATGGGATACCTGATTCTTCTGCATATCCAATCGCAGCTGAAATGCTTGAGTCTGGAACACCCGTTACGATATCCGCTTCAATTGGCGCTTCTTTAGCAAGCTGTTTGCCAAGCTGTTTACGAGCCGTATGCACGTTAATATTCTCAATATTGCTATCTGGTCTAGAAAAGTAGATGTACTCCATTGAACAAATAGCACGTGAGATCGAAGAAGAGAATCGCTCTGATTCCAAACCGTTCTCGCTAATGATCAAAAGCTCGCCTGGCTGAACATCACGAATATATTCCGCACCAATTAAATCAAAGGCGCATGTTTCCGAAGCAACAACATATGCCCCTTCTAAAATGCCTAATGAGAGTGGTCTCAATCCATGGGGATCAAGAGCGACCATCATCTCTTTCTCCGTCATCATAATGAAAGCATAAGCCCCTTTCACCATTGTGAGGGCATTCTTTACTTTTTCACGCTGACTTAAGTAGCCGCTTCGTTTAATAAGATGGGCTAGCACTTCTGTATCGGACGTTGTTTGAAAAATACTCCCCTGACCTTCGAGCTGGTGCTTAAGCGCATTGGCATTTACTAAGTTTCCATTATGCGCAAGAGCAAGGCCACCATTTTGTGAGCGGAATACAAGAGGCTGAACGTTCTCATATCCCCCACCTCCAGCAGTTGAATACCTCACATGGCCGATCGCACCATTTCCTTCAAGCTTCTCAAGATCACCTGGTCCAAAGACATCATTCACAAGACCAAGTCCTTTATGGTTATAGAGACGATCACCGTCAGTAGTGACAATACCCGCACCTTCCTGACCACGATGCTGTAAGCTATGAAGACCGTAATACGTTAACGACGCAGCATCTGGGTGACCCCAGATACCAAATACGCCACACTCTTCATTTAAGCCTTTGATTTCACCAAACATGGAATGGCTCCTTTCCAGGCTGCTTCAAGCTCTTGAACTGGAGCATCGAAGATATGTGTTTCATCCTCATGCATAATCGTTAATACGCCAGTACCGGTGACTTCACCGATTAGCGTTGCTCCCGTTCGTTGCTCAAATGCCTGCTGATGTTCCCCCTTGATGCTTACAAGAAAACGAGATTGTGTTTCACTAAAAAGGTCTGTCGTGATATCTCCGTCAATCCTTACGTTGGCTCCAAGCTCTGTGCCAATGAGCGATTCTGCAAGGGCAACACTAAGGCCGCCTTCCGCGAGATCGTGAGCTGATTCAACAAGACCATCTTGAATTGCGGTTAGAAGTTGGTTTTGGCGTTCTTTTTCAATTTCAAGATTAAGGGTAGGGGCTTGACCTGAAATCTTACCATCAAGGTACTTTTGAAGCTCGCTACCGCCAAAATCGTCTCCCGTTTCGCCAAGCATGTAAATCAAGTTTCCTTCTTTTTTAAAATGCTGCGTTGTAACATGACTAAGATCATGAACGAGACCGACCATTCCAACTACCGGTGTTGGATATACGGCAATGCCGTTCGTTTCATTATAAAGTGACACGTTCCCACCTATAACAGGTGCATTTAACATACGACACGCTTCACTCATACCATCTGTTGCTTTTTCAATTTGCCAGAAAATCTCTGGTTTTTCAGGGTTACCAAAGTTTAAGCAATCTGTAATCGCTAATGGCTCGCCACCTGAACAAACGATATTACGCGCCGCTTCTGCAACCGCGATCTGACCGCCTACTTCAGGATCGAGATATAAATAACGTGAATTACAATCCGTCGTCATCGCTAACCCTTTGTTCGTTCCACGCACGCGGACAACTGCAGCATCTGATCCTGGTGCTACAACCGTATTCGTACGCACCATATAGTCATACTGATCAAAAACCCATTCCTTGCTTGAAATCGTCGGCTGACCTAGTAGTGTATAAAGCATTTCCTTCGCATCTTCCACCTCAGGAATTGATTTATGAAGCTGTTGATTCTCAATATAGTACTCGGGAATACGAGAAGGCTTATGATATACAGGCGCTTCTTCAGCAAGTGCATCAACCGGGACATCTGCCACTACTTCCCCTTGATGAAGAAGTCGGAACCGCTTATCTTCTGTTACAACCCCAACCTCTTTCGCTAAAAGACCCCAGCGATCTGTAATGGCTTTGATCTCAGCTTCGTGCCCTTTCTTCACCACAACAAGCATTCGCTCCTGTGACTCAGATAGCATCATTTCATATGGCGTCATTCCTTTTTCGCGCTGTGGAACTTCATCAAGATTCATTTCGAGGCCCATTCCTGCCTTACTCGCCATTTCTGAAGCTGAAGATGTTAGACCCGCTGCACCCATATCCTGAATGCCAACAAGCGCATCACAATGAACAAGCTCAAGACACGCTTCAAGCAGAAGCTTTTCCATGAACGGATCCCCTACTTGAACAGCAGGGCGCTTTTCGTCAGAAGCATCTGTCAATTCTTCAGATGCGAAGGTTGCGCCGTGGATGCCGTCACGTCCAGTGCTCGCACCAACGTACATCACCGTGTTCCCAGCTCCAGATGCAATTCCTTTTTGAATGTCTTTATGATCGATTAAGCCAACACACATCGCGTTCACAAGTGGGTTTCCATCGTAAGAAGAATCGAACTGTACTTCTCCACCTACCGTTGGGATTCCAATACAGTTTCCGTACCCTGCAATACCAGCAACAACTTCTTCAAACAGATACTTCACTTTCGGATTGCTAAGTTCACCAAATCGAAGTGAATTAAGAAGAGCAATAGGACGCGCTCCCATCGAGAAAACGTCACGGATAATGCCGCCAACTCCTGTTGCCGCACCTTGATAAGGCTCGATTGCAGATGGATGGTTATGGCTTTCAATCTTAAACACGACTGCCTGCTCGTCACCGATATCAACAATTCCGGCACCTTCACCAGGACCTTGAAGAACGCGCTCACCTGTGATCGGGAATTTTTTCAGCACTGGTTTTGAATTCTTGTAGCTACAGTGTTCCGACCACATAACGGAAAATAGCCCCGTTTCCGTGTAATTCGGTGTTCGGCCAAGAATCTCTTCCACCATACCGAACTCTTCATCTGTTAAGCCCATCTGACTGTAGAGTTTCTGGTCTTTAATCATCTCAGGTGTTGGTTCATGCATGTGTGACATGGGATTCCCTCCAGTTGCGTAATATCGATTTAAATAGATTTAATCCATCTCCACTTCCTAACAGCTCATCTACCGCTCGTTCAGGGTGAGGCATCATACCGAGGACGTTTCCCTTTTCGTTTACGATCCCAGCAATATCTTCAACCGAGCCGTTCGGATTATCCGCATAGGTAAACGCAATACGATTTTCCTGCTTCAGTGTCGCAAGTGTCGCCTCATCGCAATAGTAGTTTCCTTCTCCGTGTGCGATTGGAATCGTGATTTCTTCTTCTTTGTCATAAGCTGAAGTAAACATCGTTTCATTGTTTTGAACGCGTAGTGTAACTGGACGACACATAAACTTCAGATTTTTATTTCGCTTCATCGCTCCTGGTAACAGACCTGCTTCCAAGAGAATTTGGAATCCATTACAAACACCGAGGATCGGTTTCCCTGCTTCAGCTGCCTTTACTACCTCAGGCATAATCGGCGCAAAACGAGCAATGGCACCACTGCGAAGGTAATCTCCGTAAGAGAAACCGCCTGGTAGAAGAATCGCATCATAGTTTGCTAGATTTTGCTCATCGTACCGGACATAAACCGCTTCTTCTCCAAGCTCATCTTTGATGGCGTGATACATATCCACATCGCAGTTAGAACCCGGGAACACAATCACCGCAAATTTCACTGTGCGACTCCCTCCTCGATTTCATAGGTGTAGTCTTCAATAACCGTATTCGCTAGAAGCTTCTCGCAAATTTCTTTAATTCGCTGATCCAGGTTCTCCGTATCTTTCACTGTGAGTTCCATGTATTTCCCAATCCGTACGTCCTCCACTTCATGATACGAAAGGCTGTGTAATGAATTTTTCACAGCACTTCCTTGCGGATCTAGAACACTTTCTTTTAACGTTACATAGACTTTTACTTTGTACATGATTCGGAGCCCCCCAGGCGAGTTAAAATTTGTTCGTACGCTTCTGTCAAATTTCCAATATCTCTTCGAAACACGTCTTTATCTAACTTTTCGTTTGTTTTACTGTCCCATAGTCGACAAGTATCCGGAGAAATCTCATCAGCCAACAGGATCTTGCCTTCCGGTGTGACACCAAACTCTAATTTAAAATCAACGAGCTTTACGTCACGTTCAAGAAAGTAACCACGTAATAGCGTATTGATCTTTAATGCGCGTTCTTTTAATTCTTGAACGGTTTCTTCTGTTGCAAGTTCAAGTTCTAACACGTGATCAAGCGTGAGAAGAGGATCACCAAGGTCATCATTCTTGTAATAAAATTCAACGATCGGCTGTTTTAGTAACTTTCCTTCTTCCACACCCGTGCGTTTGGAAAAGCTCCCAGCTGCGATGTTTCGAACAACCACTTCAAGTGGAATAATTGAAACGCGTTTAACAAGCTGTTCAGTAGAAGAAAGCTTTTCAATAAAATGACTTTCAATGCCAGCACTTTTTAAATAATCAAAGAGCAGGCTTGTAATCTCATTGTTCAGGCGACCTTTGCCTGTAATCGTTGCTTTCTTCTCCCCGTTATAAGCGGTTGCTGAATCTTTGTACGCGACCCAGACAACTTCTGCTTCATTCGTTGCGTAAATTCTCTTTGCTTTTCCTTCGTACAACAATGCTTGCTTTTCCATGGTGATCCCCTCCGATGCTTAATTAAAGTCCGAGACGTTCAAAAATCATATCCACCGGCTTCAGGTGGTAATTGTAGTCAAAGCAATCTTCAATTTCTGCTTCACTAAGCTGATCTGTAATCTTAGGATCCGCTTCAACTAGCTCTCTAAATTGAATGCCTCTTTCCCAAGCATCCATTGCTTTTGGTTGAACGAGATCATACGCCGCTTCACGCGCCATGCCTTTATCAATAAGGGACAAAAGAACGCGCTGACTGTAAATCAAGCCGTATGTTCTTGTCATATTGCGCTTCATGTTCTCAGGAAAGACCGTTAGTTTCGAAACAATTCCTGCAAAACGATTAAGCATATAGTTGAGCGCAATCGTTGCATCCGGAAGAATGACACGCTCTGCTGAAGAATGAGAAATATCACGCTCATGCCAGAGAGGAACGTTCTCGTAAGCTGTTGTCATATAGCCACGAATCACACGTGCCATTCCAGTCATATTTTCAGAACCAATCGGGTTACGCTTATGTGGCATAGCGGAAGATCCCTTTTGTCCTTTCGCGAAAAACTCCTCTACTTCACGCGTTTCACTCTTTTGTAGACCGCGAATTTCAACAGCAAACTTTTCAATCGATGTTGCAACAAGTGCTAGAGCGGACATGTAATGAGCATGACGATCACGCTGAAGCGTTTGTGTAGAAATCGGCGCTGCTTGAAGGCCAAGTTTTTCACAAACATACTGCTCGATAAATGGATCAATGTTTGCATATGTTCCAACTGCCCCAGATAGTTTACCGAATCGAACGTTATCTGAAGCTGTTTTGAATCTTTCAAGGTTACGCTTCATTTCTTCATACCATAGCGCCATTTTAAGACCAAACGTTGTTGGCTCTGCATGAACACCGTGAGTTCTCCCCATCATGACTGTGTACTTATGCTCCTGTGCTTTTGCTTTAAGCACGTCAATGAATTTCTCAATGTCTTTAATTAAAAGGTCGTTCGCTTGATTCAACTGATAAGAAAGTGCTGTATCAACGACATCCGTTGATGTAAGACCGTAGTGCACCCACTTCCGTTCTTCTCCAAGCGTTTCAGATACGGCTCTTGTAAAAGCCACAACATCATGACGTGTTTCTTCTTCAATCTCATGAATGCGATCAACGCTGAAACCAGCGTTTTCTCGGATCTTTTGGACATCTTCTTTCGGTATAATGCCAAGTTCTGCCCAAGCTTCACATGCTAAGATTTCTACTTCAAGCCACGCATTGTAGCGGTTTTCCTCTGTCCAAATCGCTCCCATTTCAGGGCGAGTATAACGTTCAATCATCGTAAGTCCTCCTGGTCTCTTGTCTTTACTGCCATAACTTCCATGAGTTCATTCGTTTTATTGCTTCTTCTGTTGAAGCGGCAAGAAAGTTAATGTGTCCCATTTTCCGATTAGGCTTTGCTTCGTCTTTCCCATATAAATGTAGCTTTGCGTCCCCTAGCTCTGAAATACTGTTCATTAGTGGGGTAACATGCTGACCGAGCAAGTTTCCCATCACCACAGGTTTTAACAGTTCTGTGTTTCCAAGCGGCAATCCACATATCGCTCGAATATGCTGCTCAAATTGTGATGTCTCACAAGCCTCCATCGTATAATGACCAGAATTATGCGGACGTGGTGCAAGCTCATTCACATAAATCTCATTATCTTTAAGAAATAGCTCAACTGCAAGTGTTCCAACAAGTTGAAGTGAATTTGCAATCTTTTTTCCGATCTCATCCGCTTTGGTTTTGACCGCTTCGTCTATTCGAGCAGGAACGATCGTTTGATGAAGAATATTGTTCACATGAACGTTCTCACCTACCGGGAAAGTAGTTGTTTCCCCTTTTACACTGCGGGTCACGATCACGGAGAGCTCTTTTTGAAACGGAACCCAGCTTTCAAGAATACAAGGTACGTTCGGAAAAGTGAGAGCTTCAACATCTTTTTCCGTTTTAAGTACCCACTGTCCTTTTCCATCATAACCACCCGTACGTGTTTTAAGGACTGAAGGGAGGCCAATCTTCTCAAGCGCAACCTTAAGATCTTGTTTAGAATCGACCGTTTCAAATGGTGCTACGCGCAGACCCGAATCTTGAATCGCTTTTTTCTCAACATAGCGATCTTGCGTCACCCTAAGGAGTTCTCCCCCCTGAGGCATATACGCATTTTCTTCCAACCATCTTGCTGTATCGTGTGTAATATTTTCAAATTCATAAGTAATCACATCACTTAAATCAGCTAGCCTACGGGCGCCATCCAAATCATCATAGCCACTAACCACTTCATGGTCCGAAACTTGACCGCAAGGCGAATTTTCTTTTGGTTCAAGAACTGCAATTTGATAGCCCATCTCTCTCGCCTTTAACGCCATCATTCTTCCTAGCTGTCCGCCACCTAAAATCCCAATTGTACTTCCTGGTAAAATGGTTTTTCTCATAAGCTGTCACTACTTTCAAGTACGGTTTCTTTCATCTGAATTCGATATTCGCTAAGCTTCTTCTCGATCGTTTCATCACCTGTACTTAAGATTTGCGCAGCAAGCAACCCAGCATTTTTCGCTCCCGCTTTTCCAATCGCCACGGTTGCAACAGGTACGCCGCCTGGCATTTGAACGATCGAAAGGAGAGAATCTAAACCGTTTAATGTGCGCGATTGAACAGGGACACCAATGACTGGAAGGGTTGTTTTCGCTGCTACCATGCCTGGTAAGTGCGCAGCACCACCAGCACCAGCAATGATGACGTTCAAGCCACGTTCTCTTGCCGATCCTGCATATTCAAACATCAATTCCGGCGTTCGATGAGCCGAAACAACTTTTTTCTCGTACGGTACTTGAAGTTCTTCTAGTATGTCACAGGCATGCTTCATCGTATCCCAATCAGAAGTGCTTCCCATGATGACGCCAACTTTTGCGTTCATGCTATTCCTCCTTAAATGAAGGTGCTAATTAATCGAAATAGTGTGAAAATAACAGAAAAGCCCGAGATAGAATTCTTCTATTTACTTAGAAGAAGCTTCTACCTCGGGCGAAAACACATCCGTCCTGCTTTGCGCATACACAAAACACGACTTTCCCCCTCATAGTCCGACGATTCATGGTCGTCAGGTAGAAACTTATGGGCCTTATTCCCAAGATTATATGAGGTATCCTTTTTGCTCCTCTTTCATAGTAACAAGAGCGACGTTCAACTGTCAACGAAAAATCGAACGATGTGTTTTATATTGACTATAATGTTCGGTTTTTACTTTAACTTTCCATCAAAAACAATTTTCCGACCAGCTAGCTCAGGTTCTTTAGAACTCTTACTTTCTTTAAAGACAGGTTCTTCCCTCCGTCTTACAGGCATATACCCTTCGTCATCCATTCGTTTTAAACAGTCAGAAAGTGATTCATTTTCATGAACCTCGAACTTCTTTTTCTTCGCTTTCTTTTCCATACATTACCTCCGAATTTTTCTAACCCAGAATCCACCCTGGAAGGTACGGGGTTCATAAGAGATAACGAAAGCTTTCGGATCAAGGTCTTCAATCGCTTTATAAAGCTTTCTTTCCGATTTACGCGACGTTAGTACTTGCATCACCAGACGTTCACCCTGTCTACCATGGGCGAGGTAATGGGTAACGCCATATCCGATATCTCTTAATTTATTGGGAATATCATCTTCAAGCTTTGTTGTAATAGCATTCACTGTGATATAACCAAGCGCAAGGTATTCTTCAATCTTCATCCCAACGATAATTCCAACACCAAAACCAAGGGCGTATGCAATAACGTTTTGAATTTGCCCTAGGTTATCGAGGACAAGACCAAGCCCTATAACATATATTGCAATTTCAATTGTTCCAGTAATTGCTGCAAGGTATCGCTGACCTTTAAGTGTAAGTATCGTACGCATCGTAAGAAACGATACATATACGATATTAATAACAAAAATGGTAGCAACCATGCCAAGACCACTATCTAGCATGTCCATCCTCCTTTTCCCTTATCGTTCAAACTCGAACTTTCCCTAGCATAACACGAGGAAACAGAAAACCGCATGCGATATTTATCGAATTTAGCTAAAAAGTTTCGACTAATTTTTCCATGTTTCTTTTTTAACGGTATTCGTTTTTGAAAACCTTTTCTTCAATCTCTTAACAATTACTAGTTTGGTGCATATACTGGGAAAAAGCCCGGGGAGGAAACCATATGGGGGACTACTGGAGTCAAATGTATGATTGGCGAAATAAGATGAATAAATTCATGGGTGATGACTTCTGGACAGATTTTCAGGATATGTTCGCTTCGAACGGTCCACTTGTCAATCTTTACGAAGCAGGAAACGAACTTATTTGCACCGTCTACCTTCCCGGAATTAAGAAAATCGATGATGTGGATGTTTACATTCATTATAGAACACTTAAAGTAAAAGGTCAGACGACAATGAACCTTAAAGGGTATCGAAACGTTCAGGAGGAGTATAAGCATGGCCCATTTGAGCGCATTGTTGAACTTCCTTTTCCCGTTCGCGACAAACCGATTGATGCGAGTTATAAAAGAGGCATTCTATTAATTCATCTTCATAGACTCATTGAATCAAGAGAAGAGAAAAAGCGCCTGAAAATTACAGATGTAGACGAATCCTAAAAACAGAGGCAATCGGTTACGTTTACCGATTGCCTCTGTTTTGCCCTACTCTCTTCTAGAGAAAGCTAAATAACCCATCTGTTACACCAATACGATAAATATAATAAAACCCAAATCCAATTGAGAGAACTCCTGTTAGCTGAGTTAGTCTGTGGTTTAACGTTACCTGTTTTCTTGTAGCGACGAACGGAATGCCAAGAATGGTTGTGAATCCTAGCATGCCGACACAAGTCCCGACACCAAAAACGAGAATATAAATAGCCCCCTGCCACAACGACTCAACCGTACTCATTGTCAAAAGAACCATTACAGCACTTCCAGCTAACCCGTGAACAAATCCGATTATTCCTGATTGGATATAGCTGCGATTACCTTTTACTCCCTTATTAACTGATTTTGTTAGAAAAGTTTTAATCCCAAGAAACACGAGCATAAATCCAACAAGCATCTCAAGCGACATCGCCCATTTATCTGTGATGGTTGCATTAAATACAAAAAGAAGCATCCCTACTAGAAAGAGCGTTGTTGTATGCCCAATTCCCCAATAAACGCCAGCTAACGAAGATTTCCACAAACTACGCGTTTTACTCGCAATGGTTGAAACAGCAATCACATGATCCGGTTCAATGGCATGTTTGATCCCAAGTACAAATCCAATAACTAAGATTGTTACTAAACTAGCGTCCATTCTTTTCCTCCTTTATGTCTTCTATTTGCGCCAGGATATCGCACCTTGATTGTCAATCGTACGATGAATGAACGCCTCAATCGCACCAAATACTTTCTCAATTAAAGATGTCCGCTTCGCAAGTATTCTGAAACAGCACCCAGGAACCGCTAATAATGAAACACCGTAATGCACTTCATCAAAAGAAGAAAGGTGTTTTCGTAACTCCTCGATCCATTCATCTGTCACATTCGGATGGATAAAAAACAGCGATCCGATATGTGTATTCCCCTCTAAATAAAAAAGCTTACTAACGTCATCCTGAGGTTTTAAACGCAAGTGATCATAGACTGTCAGTTTATCATTTTGATAGACTTTTACCTTTGATGACACAAGCGTGTATGGGAATAGGTCACCCTCCTTTGACCAGCCAGGCGTCACAATATCGGTTAAAAAAAAGACGGCGCTCTTATCCATATAGACGTCCGTTTCCTGTAAAAAACGCGCATCCCGATAAGCAATGAGCGGATCTTGCTTGATATGTAATTCGCTTTGCTCATCTAACTTATAGACGATTCTCTGCTCGACTTGCTTGTTTGGCGTTTTATAAACCTTGGTGGAAGCCTGAGTCGTCACCGCCAACTTCGCATTCTTCTTCACATTAATTTGCGTGAAATATGTATCGCCATCGACATAGCCACCACCTACGTGGATAAGCTGGACAAGGGGGAGACCCTCCTCTGTGTATGTAGGGCGTGAGATTTTAAACACACCGTTATAGTAAGCATCTGAAAGAACTGATTTTCCGTACCTCTCAGATGCTTCTAGCTCAAGGTAACCTGTATAAGTCACTGCTCAAGTCCTACAAAAAACGCCTGTTCTTTTAACCATTTCACAACATCACTTACACCAGTCTCGTCTTTTAAATTCGTAAAGAAAAACGGTCTGTCTCCTCTAGATTTCAACGTATCTTCACGCATCACATCAAGGTTCGCTCCTACATATGGGGCGAGATCTGTCTTATTAATGATAAACAAATCTGATTTAATCATCCCTTGTCCACCTTTGCGTGGAATTTTCTCCCCTTGCGCAACATCAATAATGTAAATAGAGAAATCAACAAGCTCTGGACTAAACGTAGCAGCAAGGTTATCCCCACCGCTTTCTACAAAAATGAGATCAAGATCTTCATGACGCTCGTTTAGTTCATCAATGGCAGCAAAGTTCATCGAAGCATCCTCGCGAATCGCCGTATGCGGACACCCTCCTGTCTCTACTCCAATAATTCGATCAGAAGGTAAAATCCCATTTTTGTTTAAAAACATCGCATCTTCTTTTGTATAAATATCATTTGTGATAACTGCCATACTTAATTCATTCTTCATTGCCCGGGTTAATCGATCCACTAATAATGTTTTACCTGCACCAACTGGACCTCCGATGCCAATTCGAATTGGTTCACTCATTTTCATCATCCTTTCGTTAGCTCATAAATAAGCGGACATTAATGGTCTCATGCTGCATTTGTGCGATTTCAAGACCTGGTGCTCCGACCCCAAAGTCACTCTCATCAAGCATCATTATTTTTTCTACGCTATTCGTTAATAACGGCTGGATGTTTACAAGGATTTTCTGTCCATCAGTTTGCCCAAGCGGAACACCTCGCACGGCATTTTGAACAAGTGACGAAGCAGTCGCAAATCCATAACATGAAACCGCTGTTTCTATATCGATGCCAAGTTGATGAGAGACTATGGCAAATACGAGAGCACCATGTCCAAATGAATTTTTCCTTTTCAATTCAATGAGATACTGATCAAAAATCGAACTGGGATAAAGTGTTGAAACGACTTTAACGAGACGATCCCCAATTCTCCTGTTTCCTTCCCTCGTTTCTCGAGCCATTCCAAGCGCATATAGTGATTGATCGAGTTCCCAAAGTTCCTTAACGCTTCCCGCCTCTAACCACTCATAGGCAAAGCGACAGGCTAGTCCATCCGTATAGACAAGTTGATTAGCTAGAAACAGTTCTAGCACATGTTGAAAGGAAGCGGAATCATGAACGATGCCGTTCGAAATATACGTTTCGATTCCAAAAGAATGAGAGAAAGCACCTGATGGAAATTGCGAGTCGCTCATTTGCAGCATTGGAAAAAGCGCATTAGTCATGCCCAATGTATTTAAACGCTTCTTTCATTTTTCTTTTCTCAATAAAATGAGCAACGTTCATCTCAGTTAACAATCGGATAACCAGGTAATCATGCTGTACAATCATTTCATCCCCTTCAAATTGAGCTGGCAAATGCCGGTTCCCAAGCATATGCGCAATTTCCCCCATTTGTTTTAAGGAATCAGGCTGAATCACAATCACTTCATCCTCGAGGACGCTGACCACAATCATATTTTCTCCTGTTCGATAAAGAATGTCGCCATCCACCAAATCTTTTGGTATGGATAACTTAATACCAAGCTCTTTCCCATGATCTGTTTTCACGCGCTGAATTCGTTTCACAAGCTCATCACTACGAAGATATACTCTTTCTACGTGTGGCAAAGCTCCTTTTTCTTCATGAATGTTCCCCTTGATTTCACTAATGATCATCGATTCTCCACCTCAAAATAAAAAGTATCGTTGGGCAAGTGGTACACTTGTCGCAGGTTCACAGGTGATCAGTTCACCATTTACTACCACTTCATATGTCTCTGGATCAACTTGAATATCCGGTGTTTCGCCATTGTATTTCATATCTTTTTTTCGAAGCTTTCGAATGTTTTTCACCGGTTTAATGATTTTTTGTAGTCCAAGCTGTTCATGAACCCCTTTTTCAATGGCAGCTTGTGATAAAAAGGTAATCGATGTTTTCGATTTCGCTTTTCCAAATTGTCCAAACATCGGTCGATAAAGAGCTGGCTGCGGCGTAGGGATCGAAGCATTTGGGTCTCCCATCACGCTCCACGCGATCATTCCGCCTTTAACGATTTGCTCCGGCTTTACGCCGAAAAAGCCCGGCTTCCATAGAACGAAATCTGCTAGCTTCCCCACTTCAATGGACCCAACTTCGTCTGAAATTCCATGCGCAATCGCTGGATTAATTGTATATTTCGCTATATAACGTTTCACACGTTCGTTATCATTGCCATCATCTTTCGGCATGACCCCGCGCTGCTTTTTCATTTTATCTGCCGTCTGCCACGTTCTAGATATCACTTCTCCAACTCTCCCCATCGCTTGCGAGTCTGAGCTAATGATGCTAAAGACTCCCATATCATGCAGAATATCTTCTGCTGCGATGGTTTCTTTCCTAATTCTCGAGTCCGCAAAAGCAACATCCTCTGGTACAGAAGAGTCAAGATGATGGCAAACCATCAGCATATCCAGATGCTCTGCAATTGTATTGGTTGTAAAAGGTCGAGTTGGGTTCGTAGAGGACGGGAGGATATGTTCATATGAAGCAGCCTTTATAATATCCGGCGCATGCCCTCCACCTGCTCCTTCTGTATGATACGTATGGATAACCCTACCATCAATGGCATTCAGCGTATCTTCTACAAATCCACCTTCGTTTAAGGTGTCCGTATGGATCGCGACTTGAACATCGTACTGATCAGCTACCGTTAATGCCGTATCGATAGAAGCAGCTGTTGTCCCCCAATCCTCATGAAGCTTCAAACCAATAGCGCCTGCCTCAATCTGTTCCTTTAACCCCTCTTGCCCTGAAGCATTGCCTTTGCCGAGAAAGCCAAGATTCACAGGAAACGCTTCTGCCGCCTCAAGCATACGATGAATATTCCATTCACCAGGTGTACATGTAGTTGCATTCGTTCCTGTCGCTGGCCCCGTTCCTCCTCCCAGCATCGTCGTAATACCAGACTCGATCGCTGTCTCGATTAATTGAGGACAAATAAAATGAATGTGAGAATCGATTCCACCCGCCGTAACAATCATTCCCTCAGCAGCAATCACTTCTGTAGAAGCACCAATCACAATATCAATATTATCCATTAAATAAGGATTACCAGCCTTACCAATCGAAATGATACGACCATCCTTCACTCCGATGTCAGCTTTATAAATGCCGGTATAATCAACAATGAGAGCATTGGTTACGACTAGATCGACAGACTCAGCTCTTGTAGCGAGCGGATGCTGCCCCATACCATCTCGAATCACCTTTCCCCCACCGAACTTCACTTCATCACCATAGGTTGTTTCATCTCGTTCTACTTCAATAAATAACTCTGTATCTGCTAATCGAACTTGATCACCAACTGTCGGACCAAACATATCCGAATAAGCTTTTCTTGAAAGTTCAAAACTCATCGATTCACCTCTCTATCTAGCGAGCCGTTTGTTCTATTATTAAGTCCGAACACCTTTCGATTACCTGAAAATCCAACTAATGTAACTTCTTTCGCATCACCTGGCTCAAACCGAACAGCGGTACCTGCGGCAATATCTAAATGCATGCCAAAAGCACGATCACGATCAAACGTTAACGCTTCATTTACTTCATAAAAATGAAAATGAGATCCAATTTGAACAGGCCGATCACCAACGTTTTTCACTTCGATCTCAGTAGTTTCCCTATCTTCATTACAAACGATTGTAGTTGACTTTAACTTGTATTCACCTGGAACCAATGCTTTCCCCCCTCATATAATTGGATCATGCACAGTTACTAATTTGGTACCATCCTGAAAGGTAGCCTCCACCTGTATATCTGAAATCATTTCCGGGACACCTTCCATTACATCTTCTCTACTCAGGATTTTTCTCCCATACTGCATCAATTCTGCGACAAGCTTTCCATCTCTTGCCCCTTCAAGCACTTCATATGTAATAATCGCAATCGCTTCCGGATAATTAAGCTTCAACCCTCTAGCCTGCCGCCTTCTCGCCAAATCTGCCGCCACGACAATCATTAATTTCTCCTGCTCTCTCGCCATTAGCTTCAATGAAACTCCTCCTAACTCACAATAGAAACCGAAAATTATGATAATTCATATTATACATAAAACAGGAGGTTATAAAATAAATTCGGATTATTTTTATCTTACAAGTTCACCTCGAGCGCTAAAATAATTATTGTGAAAAACCCGTTTACACCAATGTTTGGTAGCGCATTCATTTCTGTGTTTGTAAGCTTGAAATAATATGTTAGATTAACTAACATTATCAAAAATTAATCACTAAAAAAGAAGAAGCATCTCGCTTCTTCTTTTTGATTACTTATGAAAAATCACTCGTTCGTCTACTGGCTGAAATTCTTTCTCTCCTGGAGGTGCCGTTGGATTGCCAAAAGGCATCTGTGCAATAAGTTCCCAGCTAGAAGGTACATTCCATTCTTCCTTTACTTGATCGTCAATTAATGGATTGTAATGCTGAAGAGAAGCACCCAGGCCTTCTTTTTCTATCGCTGTCCAGATGACAAACTGAAGCATACCAGAAGAATGCTGTGACCACTTCGGAAAGTTGTCAGCAAATGTTGGCAGCTTTTCTTGAAGCCCCTTAATGACATCTTGATCTTCAAAGAAAAGAACCGTACCATACCCACTTGCGAATCCGTTCATACGGCCTTCAGTCGCCTCAAACTGATCTGCAGGAACAATGGCTCGAAGCGTCTCTTTCGTAATTTCATTCCAGAGTTTATTGTGGTTCTCATCTAGAAGAACAAGTACCCTTGCGCTTTGGGAATTGAAAGCTGAAGGCGTGTGTTTAACTGCATATTCAATCACCTCTTGCAGTTTTTCATCGGAAATGACGCGTTCTTTTCCAATCCCGTAAATAGACCTTCTTGCTTTTACTGCCTCGTAGAACCCCTTCTTATCTGTATTTGTCTCATTTTTCGTTGAACCAAAAATTCTATCCATCATACTCAAGTTGATAACCACCTTTTTCTTTATTTTTTCAAACTAAGACGGATCCTATTCCCTGAAGGATCATTTGTATAGTAATCATCATCCTTTCGCCATACGTTGCTGAATTTTTTCACTTGCTCTACGCATTTACTTCTTTCTAACTCACTTGTAAAAACAAGCGAAAACCACTTAAGACCAGTGCTTCCTTCTTTGGAGGGCAGAGCATTAGCGCTTTGCCAAGTATTCAATCCAATATGATGATGATAGCCTCCATACGATGCGAATACCGCATGATGACCTAACTGACTTACAATCTTAAGACCTAAACCATTTTGATAGAAGTCTTTAGCTTCTTTTAGATCAGAAACTTGAAGGTGAACGTGTCCAAGAATGGTATTCTCAGGAAGTCCTTCAAAAACTCCTGACGTCGCTTCCTTCATTAATTCTTCAGCATTCAATGCATTTGTTGTCATCACTACTTGATCTTCCTCCCAGTTCCACTGTTTAGAAGGTCGATCTACATAAATTTCAATCCCATTTCCATCAGGATCTCCTAAGTAAATTGCCTCACTAACAGCATGATCAGAAGCCCCCTGAAGCGGATATCCTGTACTTAATAAATGCTTTAGTACATTCGCAAGATCCTTACGTTCAGGAACAAGAAGAGCAAAATGATACAAGCCAGTCGAAGGAAAGTCTCTTTTTAAGTTTGTTTGTTCAATTGTAAGCAGTGGTGTCTCACCATTCGTAGTGAATACGGCACGATCACTAGCTTTATAAAGTACTTCGAAACCGATTATTTTTTCATAAAAATTTATTGATCTACTTAAGTCACTCACAAATAAATGAATTTCACTAGTGTGTGGAACAGAGTCTGAATGATAATTCATAATAAATCTCCTTTTAGTGGTCTGAATAAACTCATTAACTTACTTTATGTAAGTAACTATATAATTATAAATAATTAACGTCAAGTTACTTGCTTCTAATCAATAATCTTTTGAATTAAAATCATACTGGGTTATAATGAATTTGGGAGTGAATGATTATGAATAAATCTTCTCTATGTCCTAGATTTGAAAAAGCGATGTCCCTTTTGAGTCAGCGGTGGACAGGCCTGATTATTCATCAACTTTTGGAAGGACCTCAGCGATTTTGCACCGTGGAAACCTCCATTTCCATTAGTGGTCGTGTACTCTCTGAGAGGTTAAAGGATCTTGAGCAACAGGGGATCGTTATACGAAATGTATTTCCTGAGACACCCGTTCGGATAGAATACTCTTTAAGCGATAAAGGGTACGCACTCGCTCCAGTTTTACAAGAGATTGAAAACTGGGCAGAGCACTGGGTAGAAATTGATGATACTGGTAAGGCAAAATAGCATAAAAAAGCCGATTGCTCTTATTTTGAGTAATCGGCTTTTGTTTTTATGTATAAAGGCAGCTTTTTGGAAGTGAATAAGTGGATATGACTTGTAATTCCGCGATATTTCAAATAATTCCGCGAAAATCGGATTAATTACGCGCTTTTTCATGATATTCCCGCGAATTTGAGATTAATTCTGCGAACGTGATGAATGAGTGCTTTGAGCTAGTAAAAACTCACCCATAAAACCATACAAAAAAGCGAGAAACCATTTGGTCTCTCGCCTTTCTTCTTTTGCCCAGCGACGTCCTACTCTTGCAGGGGGAGATCCCCCAACTACCATCGGCGCTGAAGAGCTTAACTTCCGTGTTCGGCATGGGAACGGGTGTGACCTCTTCGCCATCGTCACTAGACTTTACAGGGTATTCCCTGAAAACTAGATAGCACGTACAACGTTTTCCAATAATATGTCCAGCTACGTAAGCCAAATCCTCGATCGTTTCACCTTTTGATTCTGGCGCAAAAAGCGCGTCTGATTCAAAAGCTTCCAACGCTTGTCGGATTTAAACGGCTTACTTTGCTTTTCGTTTTAGGTTAAGCCCTCGATCGATTAGTATTCGTCAGCTCCACGTGTTGCCACGCTTCCACCCCGAACCTATCTACCTCATCATCTCTAAGGGATCTTACCAGCTTAATGCTGTGGGAAATCTCATCTCGAGGGGGGCTTCATGCTTAGATGCTTTCAGCACTTATCCCTTCCACACGTAGCTACCCAGCTATGCTCCTGGCGGAACAACTGGTACACCAGCGGTGTGTCCATCCCGGTCCTCTCGTACTAAGGACAGCTCCTCTCAAATTTCCTGCGCCCGCGACGGATAGGGACCGAACTGTCTCACGACGTTCTGAACCCAGCTCGCGTACCGCTTTAATGGGCGAACAGCCCAACCCTTGGGACCTACTTCAGCCCCAGGATGCGATGAGCCGACATCGAGGTGCCAAACCTCCCCGTCGATGTGGACTCTTGGGGGAGATAAGCCTGTTATCCCCAGGGTAGCTTTTATCCGTTGAGCGATGGCCCTTCCATGCGGAACCACCGGATCACTAAGCCCGACTTTCGTCCCTGCTCGACTTGTAGGTCTCGCAGTCAAGCTCCCTTGTGCCTTTACACTCTGCGAATGATTTCCAACCATTCTGAGGGAACCTTTGGGCGCCTCCGTTACACTTTAGGAGGCGACCGCCCCAGTCAAACTGCCCACCTGACACTGTCTCCGCACCGGATCACGGTGCTGGGTTAGAATGTCAGTACAGCCAGGGTAGTATCCCACCGACGCCTCCATCGAACCTGGCGGTCCGACTTCTATGGCTCCTACCTATCCTGTACAAGCTGTACCAAAATCCAATATCAGGCTACAGTAAAGCTCCATGGGGTCTTTCCGTCCTGTCGCGGGTAACCTGCATCTTCACAGGTACTATAATTTCACCGGGTCTCTCGTTGAGACAGTATCCAAGTCGTTGCACCTTTCGTGCGGGTCGGAACTTACCCGACAAGGAATTTCGCTACCTTAGGACCGTTATAGTTACGGCCGCCGTTTACTGGGGCTTCGATTCAGAGCTTCTCCCGTAAGGGATAACCCCTCCTCTTAACCTTCCAGCACCGGGCAGGTGTCAGCCCCTATACTTCGCCTTACGGCTTTGCAGAGACCTGTGTTTTTGCTAAACAGTCGCTTGGATCTTTTCACTGCGGCTCCCCTGGGCTATAAACCCGAGGAAGCACCCCTTCTCCCGAAGTTACGGGGTCATTTTGCCGAGTTCCTTAACGAGAGTTCTCCCGATCGTCTTAGGATTCTCTCCTCGCCTACCTGTGTCGGTTTGCGGTACGGGCACCTCTTTCCTCACTAGAGGCTTTTCTTGGCAGCGTAGAATCAAGGACTTCGGTACTAAATTTCCCTCGCCATCACGACTCAGCCTTCACGGTGAACGGATTTACCTATTCACCAGCCTAATCGCTTGGACGCGCATTTCCAGCAGCGCGCTCACCCTATCTTTCTGCGTCCCCCCGTCGTTCAAACGGAAAGGAGGTGGTACAGGAATATCAACCTGTTATCCATCGCCTACGCCTTTCGGCCTCGGCTTAGGTCCCGACTAACCCTGAGCGGACGAGCCTTCCTCAGGAAACCTTGGGCTTTCGACGGACAAGATTCTCACTTGTCTTTCGCTACTCATACCGGCATTCTCACTTCTAAGCGCTCCACCAGTCCTTTCGGTCTGACTTCACAGCCCTTAGAACGCTCTCCTACCATTGTCGTAAGACAATCCACAGCTTCGGTGATACGTTTAGCCCCGGTACATTTTCGGCGCAGCGTCACTCGACCAGTGAGCTATTACGCACTCTTTAAATGATGGCTGCTTCTAAGCCAACATCCTGGTTGTCTAAGCAACGCCACATCCTTTTCCACTTAACGTATACTTTGGGACCTTAGCTGGTGGTCTGGGCTGTTTCCCTCTCGACTACGGATCTTATCACTCGCAGTCTGACTCCCGCGGATAAATCGTTGGCATTCGGAGTTTGACTGGATTCGGTAATCCGGTAAGGACCCCTAGTCCAATCAGTGCTCTACCTCCAAGATTCTTGCCGCGAGGCTAGCCCTAAAGCTATTTCGGAGAGAACCAGCTATCTCCAGGTTCGATTGGCATTTCACCGCTACCCACACCTCATCCCCGCATTTTTCAACATGCGTGGGTTCGGGCCTCCATTCAGTGTTACCTGAACTTCACCCTGGACATGGGTAGATCACCTGGTTTCGGGTCTACGACCACGTACTATTTCGCCCTATTCAGACTCGCTTTCGCTGCGGCTCCGCCTTATCAGCTTAACCTTGCACGGGATCGTAACTCGCCGGTTCATTCTACAAAAGGCACGCTGTCACCCATTAACGGGCTCCAACTAGTTGTAGGCACACGGTTTCAGGTTCTCTTTCACTCCCCTTCCGGGGTGCTTTTCACCTTTCCCTCACGGTACTGGTTCACTATCGGTCACTAGAGAGTATTTAGCCTTGGGAGATGGTCCTCCCAGATTCCGACGGGGTTTCACGTGTCCCGCCGTACTCAGGATCCGTCTCGGAGGGCAGCGGATTTTGACTACAGGATTGTTACCTTCTCTGATGGACCTTTCCAGGTCGCTTCGTCTATCCGTGCCTTTGTAACTCCAAAGAGACGTCCTACAACCCCAGAGGGCAAGCCCTCTGGTTTGGGCTGATTCCGTTTCGCTCGCCGCTACTCAGGAAATCGCATTTGCTTTCTCTTCCTCCGGGTAATGAGATGTTTCAGTTCCCCGGGTCTGCCTTCCATTCCCTATGTATTCAGAAATGGATACCATCCTATTAAAGATGGTGGGTTCCCCCATTCGGAAATCTCCGGATCAAAGCGTACTTACAGCTCCCCGAAGCATATCGGTGTTCGTCCCGTCCTTCTTAGGCTTCTAGTGCCAAGGCATCCACCGTGCGCCCTTAGTAGCTTAACCTTCGATTTGTTAGGCATTGCTGCCGTAACGCATCAGTTATTACTAAGTTCTTGCATAAAAATAATTATTGGATGTCGTTGTTTATGCTATCTAGTTTTCAAGGAACAAGGCTACTACTTGAATCAAACAAATGCTTGATTCTATAGTAGATGTGTTGGTGGAGCCTAGCGGGATCGAACCGCTGACCTCCTGCGTGCAAGGCAGGCGCTCTCCCAGCTGAGCTAAGGCCCCAGAATTCTTTTATGGTGGGCCTGAGTGGACTCGAACCACCGACCTCACGCTTATCAGGCGTGCGCTCTAACCAGCTGAGCTACAGGCCCACAAAAGAAAAGTAAATACCCCGACATAGCCATTAGCCGGAGGTGTTTCTACGAAGAGACTTGCTCTTCTTCAAAACTTACCTTTTCAGTTGAAAGAATAAATTATTCTTTCAAAACTAAACGAAACGCTCATGTAAGGTTGGTAACGTAAGTTACCTTCGTAATTCTCCATAGAAAGGAGGTGATCCAGCCGCACCTTCCGATACGGCTACCTTGTTACGACTTCACCCCAATCATTTGTCCCACCTTCGGCGGCTGGCTCCATAAAGGTTACCCCACCGACTTCGGGTGTTACAAACTCTCGTGGTGTGACGGGCGGTGTGTACAAGGCCCGGGAACGTATTCACCGCGGCATGCTGATCCGCGATTACTAGCAATTCCGGCTTCATGCAGGCGAGTTGCAGCCTGCAATCCGAACTGAGAACGGCTTTATGGGATTTGCTTCACCTCGCGGTGTCGCTGCCCTTTGTACCGTCCATTGTAGCACGTGTGTAGCCCAGGTCATAAGGGGCATGATGATTTGACGTCATCCCCACCTTCCTCCGGTTTGTCACCGGCAGTCACCTTAGAGTGCCCAACTAAATGCTGGCAACTAAGATCAAGGGTTGCGCTCGTTGCGGGACTTAACCCAACATCTCACGACACGAGCTGACGACAACCATGCACCACCTGTCACTCTGTCCCCCGAAGGGGAACATCCTGTCTCCAGGATTGTCAGAGGATGTCAAGACCTGGTAAGGTTCTTCGCGTTGCTTCGAATTAAACCACATGCTCCACTGCTTGTGCGGGCCCCCGTCAATTCCTTTGAGTTTCAACCTTGCGGTCGTACTCCCCAGGCGGAGTGCTTAATGTGTTAACTTCAGCACTGAGGGTGGAACCCCCCAACACCTAGCACTCATCGTTTACGGCGTGGACTACCAGGGTATCTAATCCTGTTTGCTCCCCACGCTTTCGCGCCTCAGCGTCAGTTACAGACCAGAGAGCCGCCTTCGCCACTGGTGTTCCTCCACATATCTACGCATTTCACCGCTACACGTGGAATTCCACTCTCCTCTTCTGCACTCAAGTCCTCCAGTTTCCAATGACCCTCCACGGTTGAGCCGTGGGCTTTCACATCAGACTTAAAAGACCGCCTGCGCGCGCTTTACGCCCAATAATTCCGGACAACGCTTGCCACCTACGTATTACCGCGGCTGCTGGCACGTAGTTAGCCGTGGCTTTCTGGTTAGGTACCGTCAAGGTACCGCCCTATTCGAACGGTACTTGTTCTTCCCTAACAACAGAGCTTTACGACCCGAAGGCCTTCGTCACTCACGCGGCGTTGCTCCGTCAGACTTTCGTCCATTGCGGAAGATTCCCTACTGCTGCCTCCCGTAGGAGTCTGGGCCGTGTCTCAGTCCCAGTGTGGCCGATCACCCTCTCAGGTCGGCTACGCATCGTCGCCTTGGTAAGCCATTACCTTACCAACTAGCTAATGCGCCGCGGGCCCATCCTGCAGTGTTAGCTCAGAAAGCCAACTTTCAACATTGCACCATGCGGTGCGATGTATTACCCGGTATTAGCTCCGGTTTCCCGGAGTTATCCCAGTCTGCAGGGCAGGTTGCCCACGTGTTACTCACCCGTCCGCCGCTAAGATCTGGGAGCAAGCTCCCATCTCTTCGCTCGACTTGCATGTATTAGGCACGCCGCCAGCGTTCGTCCTGAGCCAGGATCAAACTCTCCGATAGAAAGCTTAATCTAGCTTTTAAAACAATTTGCTTCCGTAGAAACAACTACTTACATGGCGTTTCGTTCAGTTTTCAAAGAGCAATTCGTTTCTTTCGTTGTCGATTTCAGCGACCCAACTAATATACCATGTTGTTTCGTTTGATGTCAACAACTTTTTTAAAATGTTTCGAATGGTGTTACGCGCTTTTTTTCAGCGGCAACGTTATCTATAATACATGAAGATTAAAATGAAGTCAATCACTTTTTTCATGCGTTTGCTGTCGTTTTCTTAACAACGTTCTCTACTCTATCAGTAAAGTACGATATGGTCAATGGTATTTAACAAATTCAAAGAAAACATTCTGGTAAAGGTTACTTAAAACAGCACAGGTAATGCAAACTCATTTCACATTTACTCATTGCCATATAATGAAGTTTTTCTTTTAATCAAGTAAGTGAATCAATTTTTTATGATTAAACAAACGTTTGATTAGCTTCTCCCCGCTTCAAGAATAAATGATTCTTTCAATGACTCCCTTTGCTTTTCACCCACAAAAAAAGCAGCCGGTTTGGCTGCTTTTAAACTTACTATGCTAAAAATACAAAATAGGCGATAAAAACGAAGAACAGTCCGTACATTATTGGATGAATGTTCTTTCCTTCCCCTTTTACAACCATCGTGATCGGATACATGACGAATCCAAGCGCAATTCCTGTTGCGATGCTATAAGTTAGCGGCATCGCAATAATAGTTAGAAACGCGGGAACTGCAATCTCAAATCGTTTCCACTCAATGTTACCTAGTACGCTCACCATCAGGACACCTACGATAATCAACACTGGTGCTGTAACCGAAGGAGTCACGACTGCTAATAATGGAGAGAAGAATAATGCTAGCAAGAAAAACCCTGCTGTTACGACCGAAGTAAAGCCAGTTCGTCCTCCAGCCGCTACTCCTGATGATGATTCAATGTAGGCAGTCGTTGTTGACGTTCCAAGTACAGCGCCAAGAACTGTTGCAGATGAATCTGCAAATAAAGCTTTTCCCGCTCTTGGGAGTTTATTGTCTTTCATTATCCCAGCTTGCGTTGCTACAGCAATTAAAGTACCTGCCGTATCAAAGAAATCAACGAATAAGAAGGTTAAAACGACGACAAGCATGTCAATCGTAAGCAAATCACCAAGGTGACCAAAAGCAACGCCGAACGTTGGTTCAAGACTTGGTACACTTCCCACGATGCCATCCGGTATCGGTACCTGATTAAAGATCATTCCTACGATCGCTGTAATCACCATTCCGTAGAAAATACCGCCCGTAACGTTACGGACCATTAGAATAACCGTGATAATTAATCCGAATACAGCAAGCAACGTTGGTCCCGCAAGAAGATTCCCTAGCTGTACAAGGGTAGAATCGTTGTTTTGAACGATTCCTGCACTTTGTAGACCGATAAATGCAATAAAGAGTCCAATTCCACTCGCGGCTGCGTATTTTAATTCCATTGGAATGGCGTTAATAATCATTTCTCTGATTTTAAAAATAGTAATAATAATAAAGATAATTCCTGAAACAAGTACCCCGGCAAGGGCCGTTTCCCATGGTACGCCCATAACTGTAACAACCGAGTAGGTGAAAAATGCATTCAAGCCCATCCCTGGTGCGAGTGCAATCGGATATCCAGCTAACACACCCATAATTAATGTACCAAGAGCTGCAGCAAGAGCTGTAGCGGTAAACACGGCGCCTTGATCCATTCCTGCGTCAGCCAATACCGCCGGGTTAACGAATAGAATGTAAGCCATTGATAAGAACGTCGTTAATCCTGCAATTGTTTCTTTTCTATATGTTGTATTATGATCTTGAAAGCGAAAAAAACGATCCATTTCTTAATTCCCCCTTATTCCCCTTCATCCATCTTTCTAACAGGCTCGTTACCTTTGCTTATTCTTTGCTAAGGAAGGTTAACCATTCACGAAAAAGAAAAAAGCCCCGGGTTCTCTACCCGGAGCGGACTAATAGGAAAAGAGAGAACGGCTTAAGAGTCGCTACAGGAGCATACTCTTTCACCACTTCCTCTGTTTCCTTCGTAGTCAGGTTATTTACGGTAACCTGGTAGAGACTTTCGGGCCTTATTCCCGATGTTATACGATGGATGGTCGTTCTATTTATTTACTTTTGTAGTGTATCAGCTATCAGACGCGCCGTCAACACAAAACACGAACATTTTATCTATTTATTATATTTTTGTTCGTGTTTATTCCCACTCAATTGTAGCTGGTGGCTTAGAAGTAATGTCATACACCACTCGGTTAACATGATCAACTTCATTGACGATTCTCGTAGATATAATTTCAAGAATTTCAAATGGAATGCGAGCCCAGTCTGAGGTCATTCCATCAATAGATGTTACCGCACGAACACCGATTGTGTAATCATATGTTCTTGCATCTCCCATCACACCTACACTTCGGAAATCAGGAAGGGCTGTGAAGTATTGCCAGATATCACGATCAAGTCCTGCTTTTTTAATTTCTTCTCGAAGGATGGCATCAGAGTCGCGAACGACTTTAAGCTTTTCTTCCGTTATTTCGCCAATCACACGAATTCCAAGACCAGGGCCAGGGAATGGCTGTCTCCAAACGATTTCATCTGGAAGACCAAGCTCAGTTCCTACTTTACGTACCTCATCTTTAAACAGCATGTTCAACGGTTCAATTAAATCAAGCTTCATGTCTTCAGGAAGGCCGCCTACGTTGTGGTGAGACTTAATTGTTTGAGCAGTAGCCGTTCCACTTTCAACGATATCTGTGTAAAGCGTTCCTTGAGCTAGGAATGACATATCCTCAAGCTTTTCAGACTCTTCTTCAAACACATAGATAAACTCGTTTCCAATGATTTTACGCTTTTTCTCTGGATCCGTTACGCCTTTAAGCTTTGTAAGAAAACGGTCGGCTGCGTCAATTTTGATCAGGTTCATTTCAAACCCTTCACCAAATGTTTTCATGACGCTGTCTGCCTCACCCTTACGAAGAAGACCATGATCAACAAACATACATGTTAGCTGGTCACCAATCGCTCGGTGAATTAACGCCGCTACTACAGAAGAATCGACTCCTCCACTAAGCGCACAAAGAACCTTTTTATTTCCAACCGCTTCACGGATTGTATCGATTTGCTCATCAATGAAGTTCTCCATTGACCATTCACCTTTGCATTCACATACCTTGTAAACGAAATTCTTTAGCAATTCATTTCCGTACTCTGTATGACGAACTTCAGGGTGGAATTGAACACCATAAAGATGACGAGAAACATCACTCATAGCTGCTACTGGACATGATGGGTTCGTTGCCGCTACTTCAAATCCTTCTGGTGGAGCTTTCACTAGATCTCCATGACTCATCCAAACAGATTGTTCTTCAGGAAGACCATCATATAAAGGAGATTTATCATTAATGGTTAGCATAGCCTTACCATACTCACGATGTGTTGCTGCTTCTACACTTCCACCAAAATGATGCGTCATCAGCTGCATACCATAACAGATTCCAAGAACCGGAATACCAAGTTCGAAAATTTCTTCATCACAGCGCGGTGCGTCTTCACCATAAACACTGTTCGGACCACCTGAGAAGATAATTCCTTTTGGATTAATCTTCTTAACTTCTTCAGCTGTAATCGTGTTCGGATGCAATTCACTAAACACGCCAAGATCACGAATACGTCTCGCAATTAGTTGGTTGTACTGCCCACCAAAATCAAGGACAATAATGGATTCCTGTTCTTCTAACATCAAATTCCCTCACTTCTATTTAGTCTCTAGTAGCATTTCCTAAATCCAATAAAAAAACGAAAGATTGCTAAGTTTTCTGCCTCTTCCCCCCCCCAGGTTACATAGAAAAAGCCAGAACTCTGCCATGGTACAAAGGCAGAATCCTGGCTTATACTAGGAGTATCTGCCTTCATAGTCAGATCATTTACGGTGATCCGGTAGAGACTTCTGGGCCTTATTCCCAGGGATATACGAAGGTGACAACTTGCTGTTCAAACTATGGATTCATTCTATCAACCGTCTATACAACGGTCAAGATTGCATCTTTTTAATTAAATTTTCCCACAATTGCTTCATTTCATCCCATGCATCATTGTTCGTTTTCCCGCGATAGTAATTTTCTTCATAGCGACGTGTTAATTCTTTCATCTCTTGTGTTTGAAGCTTCTGATCAACTTGAACAGCATACTCTCTAAGCGTTTGGTTTGCGCCTCGTTTAATACCATGTAAGTCGAGCAGCCATAGTAGTCTGAAGTAAGCTTCAGATACTACTTTACCATCATCACGTTTCTTATATTTTGAAATTGTATAGCTCTTCAACCATTTCTTGTAGTTCTTAAATGCGACGTAGCATACAAGCAGAAGAACCACAGTTATCAAGATGGTGTACCACACAGACCATTCAAAAGAAGCAGATGAGGAGCCGGATGCTTCCTGTTCCTCTGGCATTTGCTCCTGTTGCTGGGGCTGCTCTTCTTCAGCTTGAGCTGGATCAGATGTTTCCGTATTTGCTGCTTCATCCTCACTATAATCGCTCACAAAATCTGCCTGGTTAGAGAAACCACGCGTTGGTTCAAATGGAACCCAACCTACTTCAGGAAAATACGCTTCAACCCATGAATGCGCATTGTTATTCGTTACTTCATATTCACGATAATCACCTGCTACGTCAACAAATTCTCCTTCCGTAAAGCCTTTCACCCATCTCGCAGGAATCCCGATACTTCTTAGTAGAACAGTCATTGAACTGGAGAAATTATCGCAATAGCCAAGCTGGGTTTCAAAAAGAAACTGATCTACATAATCAACATTTTCGCCTGGTATGGCGACATCAGTCGTTTCATACACAAATCCATTCCCAACAAAGTAATTTTCAATCGCCCGCGCTTTATCATAGGGATTATCTTCTTCACTCGTAATCTCTTCTGCAAGATCAGCAACTCTTTCGGGAAGAGATTCCGGTAATTGAAGATACGTATTTGCTAATCGCTCCGGATAATCAGCCGGTGCTTCTCTTAACATTTTTTCTGAAAAAGTAGGTGATTCATATTCTAAATTATAATTATCAAGTACAACCGATTCGCCAAGATTTTGCGTAAACACTTTCCCACTCAAGGGATTTTCAAGTAGTTGCACGTCTTGTCCCGTTTCGATATTTGTTACCTGACCAGGGTGGACGATAAAATCAAATTCCTCATTCCCAGTCATGTTCATCTTCATATCATAAGCTTCTACTTCCACAACATCTTCAAACAACGTTTCAGTGCTACCTTCAAACATAACACGATCCTGAACAGATGATTCCCACCCTTTTCCGGTATACACGTCTTTTGTTTCAACCCGCAAGTATCCGCGATCTTTAATTTGCGCTGTGAAAACTGGCGTATCATCCATTACAAAAGGCCCGCCAAGACGGGAGTCATCCTCTCCGTATCCAATCTTGTTAATGCCATTCCCATTTCCACCGTCTCCCTCATCACCAGTCGTCTTTTTCAAAAAAGGAACGGGATCCGGCCATAAAGGTTCAGCTTTTGGCGCAATATAGCCAAATAAAGAAGAGAACGCAATCACAACAATAAGCGGCATAAGCCAATAAACAGGAAAACGCCCTTTTGAAAATGAAACTCCCTCCTGTTCTTGAATACGTAAAATTTGTAAAAGACCAAGTAGCACAAAGCCTATTATCACAATGCGTATGATGGCATTATCCGCTTGATAGGTTGTGAACGTATCAATCACTGAGATGTAAACAATTGTTACAAGTAGAAATAAAAAGATACGTCTCGTTTGGATTAGCCAATACTGCATCAAGTAGCTAATGAGCCAAAGCAAAATGAAAAACAGGAACGTTCGAAAGACATTCGAAAGACTATCAAAACGGCCATCGAATAATAACCCGATATTCTTAGAAAAATCCGATAGAAAATAATCGAGCCATAAAAAATCAAAGAAAGGTCCAGGGAAAAACATGGCATGTAACGCATAAACCATTGCTGCTCCTTTAATTGGAAAAGACAGCCAAAAAGGCAGTTGAAAATACGAGAGTAAGAACAAGAAAGCTGTAAACAAAATAAAGATTTCCGTTTGACCCGTATCTGAAATGATCGAGAGAGGTCTTAACCATTCCCAAAATAACAGAAAACCCAATCCGTAGAGGAGAAGAGCGTAAAGCCAGTCCGTTTTTTCATTAACTTGTTGCACGCTTCCCACCCCCCTTTAATTCCTCATTAAACGAATTTCCCGCAATCACATTCGCTTTAATTCCATACTGCATGAGCTGGTTGATCTTCGCTTGTTGTTCTAGCGTAATATGCTCGGTAACAAAGAAGAACTCAACTTGAACCTTTCGGGCAACAAGTTCTTTTAACGTAGAGGTAAAAGCCCCATCAAGCGAAGGACTAATCATCAACACGCCTGTTCCTGCTGGAAAATGATGAGCTTCCCTTTTCACAACCGTATCAAATGTTGTATTTCCATTCGCTTGAACGCGTGCAAGATGATGAAAGACTCTCCTTCTTTGAGCCTTTCCTCCATTAATGCTTAAAACGGAGTGATCCTTTCCTGACGAAACAAGTCCAATCATCGCATTTTGCTTTAAAGCAGCATTTGTTACAGAAGCGGCAAGCCTTACCGCCTTCTCAAACAAAGGGGATCCAACTCGCCCATAGTGAGCCGTTTCTCGATCAAGGAAGACCATGTAATCCTGACTGATTTGCTGTTCGAATTGCTTGGTTAGTAGTTTTGACCCCCGCGCTGTTGCTTTCCAGTCAATCCACGATAGTTTATCTCCTGGTACATAATCCCGCACGCTCACAGCAGTTGAATAATCTAAATCTGCTTTTTTCGGAGATGGCCTTGTTCCCGAAAGCTGTTGATTATAGGGAGACCAGGAAATCTCTTGATAGTTTGGGAGAACATAAATGGCTTGCTCTCTCACAACCTTATTCTCATGTTGCACAAACCCAAACAAATCGCCTGTTTTACAACGAATTTCTCTGAATTGATATTCTCCCCTTGGAATCGATTTAACGGTATAGCGATAAGTTAAGTTCCTTCTAAACATCGGAAGCAATAATGCTAGTGAACGTTTCTGATAGTTTGACGACGACTCCTTCGCAAAGGAAACAAGTCTTTCCGGTAACACGTCTTCTACTACTAAATAAAAAAGCGGAAAGTAGCTTTTTCGTTCAATTCGAATCGATATTGTTAACTCCTGACCATCCGTTAACTCGGTATGACTAATATCACGCGTCATCTTAATCGATTGCAGTGGATAAAAAATGAGAAGGAGAGAATAAATACCAAAAGGAAGAAAGCTATAGAAGAGAAACCAACTAACAAACCCTCCCTGAAACATTGCATAGGAGAAGGTAAGCAGAAAGAGGAGGCCTAAAAACAAGAATTTTAACACTCTATTATTGGCAAGCTTGTCCCTCATTTCACTTTCTCTTCCCTCCGAATTGGTACACGAACGCGGTGAAGAATTTCTTTAATAATCTCCTCAGGCTTTTGTCCTTCAAAAGCCGCTTCCGATTTAAGAATGACGCGATGAGATAAGACATAAGGCGCTAAGAATTTCACGTCATCTGGAAGGACATAATCACGATTTCTCATAAATGCATACGCCTGACAAGCTTTCATTAACGAAAGAGAACCACGCGGACTTGCCCCAAGATAGATCGACGTATTATTTCTCGTTCGACTTACAATATCAATAATGTATTGTTTGACCGATTCATCCACAAGAACAGCTTTCACCTTTTTCTGCATATCAAGCAGCTCTCCAAGCTCAAGTGCCGTGCCAATCGAGTCGATGGGATGGGCGTGCTCTGTCCGGTTCAACACTTCAAGCTCTTCTTCAGGAGAAGGATAGCCCATTCGCAACTTCAATAAAAAGCGATCAAGCTGTGCTTCAGGAAGTGGATAAGTTCCTTCGTACTCAATTGGATTTTGCGTCGCCATTACAAAAAAAGGCTGTGGTAGAACATGTGTCTCTCCATCAACCGTTACATTCCCTTCCTCCATTCCTTCAAGAAGAGCTGATTGTGTTTTCGGTGATGTTCGATTGATTTCATCTGCTAGAATAATATTTCCTAACAAAGGCCCCTTCCGAAATTCAAATTTCATTTCTCGTTGATTAAAGATGGAAACCCCCGTTAAGTCTGAAGGCAGTAAATCTGGCGTAAACTGAATGCGGTTAAACTGAGCACCAACGGACTTCGCTAAGGCACGGACCATCATCGTTTTCCCCACGCCCGGAACATCTTCAAGAAGCACATGACTTCCAGCGAGCAACGCCACTAAACTTAATTCAGTTGCATCCCGCTTCCCTACCATTACCTTTTCAATATTCTCAATTACTTGCTGAACAGCTGGATGGTACGCATCAAACTGGTACGATGAACTCATCATTGATTCCTCCAATAAACTTAATCTTCCATAACTAGTATAAAAATAGGTCTCATTCCCTATCATTTTTCCATAACACGATAAAAAAAATGTCTGAATACTCATAACCTTATTGTAACAAAAAATACTTTAGCGACGTTAATAAGAAGCGCGTTTTCCTATATTTTCATTTTTCTTTGATACAAAACGATAACTAGCACCAACGAATATCGTTTTAGCCTGGATGAAAAAGGGAATCCCTCCTACAGAGAATAACATCACAAGAATTCATAATCTTCAAACTATAATATCGAGGTGAGTACATAAGGTCACGCTAAGCCTCTCGTCCCTCTCGTCTAAAAACAAAAAGGAGGAAGTACAAATGGCAGGTAATCGCGGTGTCGTTTATACAGGTTCAGGTCGTGTTGAAGTTCAGGATATTAGCTATCCAGATTTAGTTCTTCGTGAGGGTCCAGGTGTACCCAAAAGCAATGCTGGTCGTAAATGTGAACATGGCGTGATCTTGAAGAATATCGTGACAAACATCTGCGGAAGCGACCAGCATATGGTTCGCGGTCGCACAACAGCTCCCTCTGGTTTAGTGCTCGGTCATGAAATTACTGGTGAAGTAATCGAAGTTGGAAGAGATGTTGAGTTCATTAAGAAAGGAGATATTGTTTCCGTTCCATTCAATGTTGCTTGTGGTCGATGCAAAATGTGTAAGCGTCAGGATACCCACATTTGTCAGAACGTGAATCCCGAACGCCCCGGTGCTGCTTACGGATACGTTGATATGGGCGGCTGGGTTGGTGGTCAATCCGAATATGTGATGGTGCCTTATGCAGACTTTCAATTGCTTGCTTTTCCTGATAAAGAGAAAGCGATGGAGAAAATCCTCGACTTAACGATGCTATCGGATATTTTTCCAACCGGCTATCACGGAGCGATTAGTGCAGGAGTGACGACAGGATCAACCGTTTATGTAGCAGGTGCAGGACCAGTTGGACTTGCTGCAGCTCATTCTGCTCAGTTACTTGGTGCCGCTGTTGTGATCGTAGGCGATTTAAAAGAAGAACGTCTCGCTCAAGCACGTAGCTTCGGATGTGAAACGATTAATCTCAAAGAACACCATGATCCGGGTGAACAAATCGAACAAATTCTCGGCATACCTGAAGTGGATTGCGCGATCGATGCGGTTGGATTTGAAGCTTATGGACACGGAACTGATAATGAAGAGCAGCCGGCAATTGTGCTAAATACGATGATGGATGTTGTAGAAGCTGGAGGAAAGATGGGGATCCCAGGGTTATATGTAACGGAGGATCCTGGAGCAGATGATAAAGATGCCAAGCAAGGCTCCCTTAAAGTAAGATTTGGACTTGGCTGGTCAAAAGCCCACCATTTTGTTACAGGGCAAACACCTGTCATGCAGTATCATCGTCAATTAATGATGGCGATTTTAAATGGAAAAGCCGATATTGCAAAGGCCGTAAATGCAACCGTTATCAGTCTCGATGAAGCCCCTCAAGGGTATAATGAGTTTGATAGTGGTGTAGCGAAGAAGTTTGTGATTGACCCACATGGCATGTTGAAGAGGTAAATCATAAAAGAAGCCAATCCTAATCGCTAGGATTGACTTCTTTTTCGTGATATACGACTAAAACGAAAGCAACAAAACTGAAAGGTGATTTAGATGTCAGTTATCCTTAGACGAATTTATGAAGAAGACCACCCTCTTGAAGGGAATCGCATTCTAATTGACCGCGTATGGCCGAGGGGCATATCAAAAGAGAAAGCTAAATTAGATGACTGGATGAAAGAAATCGCACCAAGTTCTTCGTTACGAAAATGGTTTGATCATGATCCTGATAAGTTTGATGACTTTAAGAAAGCATACCAAAACGAAATCAATGAAAGTAAGATGGCTCAGACGAAATTACAAGAACTCAAGAAAATGGCTACAAACGAAAGACTCGTTCTCTTATTTGGTGCCAAGGATATGAAACATAATCATGCTGTAGTGTTAAAAGAGATGATAGAGGAGTAATCAAGGTTTGTCATTTTTTTCAAAGTAAAAGAGAGAGGATTTCCCCCTCTCTCTTTTTTGCATTCTATTCCATTAAACTAGTTTACGATCCCAATGACGATGCGTCGCAATCGCTTCACTGAACTCATTTACAAATTTATTCATATCTTTGCCAGTGACAACCCCTGACTGCCCGACTAAGTCGTTATTCTCTAACCACTTCATACCTTCATGCGTTCCGCCAATTGGTTTAAAGTGTGAGAATGCTTCATTAATAAAATAATTAGCGGATTGATAGAATCCTTTACTTTCTTGGTTCCCACCAACCGCATAAATTGCATCAAACAAGACAGAATCACATGTGAGGAATGTGTGATCAATCTCGGCTTCAGCCCCATCAGTAGCTGTTTTCACACCGCGCTTATCGCTAATTAGTTCAGGCTTAATCCCTTTTTCTTTCAGCTCATTAAGTACTTGAATGAGTTCTTCTCCATTAAATCCATTGTCTACAATTACGCCTACTTTTCTAGTATCCGGCGTAAACGTTGTATTTAATTGGCTAAGCGCAGGTGATGCTTTTGTAATATCTGATCCACCTTCATTAGGTTCCTTTGCACCAATATTTTGAGCGACGGTTTGAGAAAGGTCTAGATTGATATTAGAGAGCATATCGACTACTTGTTGCTGAACGGACTTACTTTGAAGTTTGCCAAGTTCAAAACTAAAGGCATTCTTAATATGTTCTTTCTCCACATCACTCATGCTGTTAAAGAAAAGAACTGCCTGAGAGAAATGGTCTTTGAAACTTTCACTGCGTGCACGAACCTTATGACCGTCAACTTTCTCCTGATAATGAACGTAGCCACCTTCTTCTTCAGTAGCTGGTTCTGGCTGATTATCAGCAAGAGAGTTTTTGTGGTAGCTTACTTGGCCTTTGTTAATCGTTTGGCGCATAAAGCCATCACGTTGATTGTTGAAAAACGGGCAAACTGGGCGATTAATCGGCAACTCATGATAGTTCGCACTACCAAAACGGTTAATCTGTGTATCTGTATAAGAGAACAAACGTCCTTGAAGTAGTGGATCATTCGAAAAGTCGATGCCTTTTACAACGTTACCTGGATGAAAAGCAACCTGTTCATTTTCAGCAAAGACGTTCTCAACATTTCGGTTTAATGTCATTTTCCCAACGATTTTGACAGGGATATCTTCTTCTGGCCAAATTTTAGTTGGATCTAGAACATCAAAATCGAATTTAAATTCATCTTCTTCGTTAATAATTTGAACGCCTAATTCCCACTCAGGGTAGTCGCCATTTTCAATGGACTCATACAAGTCGCCGCGATGGAAGTCAGCATCTTTACCTGAGAGTTTTTGTGCTTCATCCCAAACGAGTGAATGTACGCCCAACTTTGGTTTCCAGTGGAACTTAATAAACCGCGCTTCTCCTTTTGCATTCACGAATCGGAATGTATGAACACCAAATCCTTCCATCATACGAAAACTTCGAGGGATCGCTCTGTCGGACATTGCCCATAGCGCCATGTGTGCCGATTCTTGATTGTTAGCAATAAAGTCCCAGAATGTATCATGAGCAGAGGCAGCTTGTGGCATCCCATTATGAGGTTCGGGTTTTACCGCATGAACTAAATCGGGGAATTTAATAGCGTCCTGGATAAAAAATACTGGAATGTTATTTCCTACTAAGTCGTAATTCCCCTCATCCGTATAGAAACGTGTTGAAAATCCTCTCACATCTCGTACCGTTTCAGAAGATCCTTTTGAACCTGCTACTGTTGAAAAGCGAACAAATACTGGCGTTTTTCTGGAAGTGTCCTTTAAGAATTCAGCGTCTGTGATTTCTTCAAGAGACTCATAAACTTCAAACTCACCATGAGCCGAGAAACCTCGTGCATGCACAGCACGCTCAGGAATGCGCTCGTGGTCAAAATGCGTCATTTTCTCTCTAAAATGAAAATCTTCCATTAAAGTTGGGCCGCGTTCCCCTGCTTTTAGTGAAAATTCGTCTTCCGAAACCTTCAATCCCTGATTTGTCGTCATTTTACCTTTATCATTTGTGCTATATTTTTCTAACTGCTTTTTTTTCTTATTGTTCTCGCTCACGCTAATTCCTCCCGCTATGTCGATATGTAAAATCTTATATAGAGCGGGTTCCCTAACTGACTAAAATCAAACCTTGTTTTTTCAAATTTTTAGGTTTTTATCCAAATAAAAAACCCCATTATCTTCGTTGATAATGGAGAGGAGAAAAGCAGCAATTTGGTGTGTTAATCAACATTTCTCAGCTCATGAAACTTCGCATAAACAAAGCAAGCATACAATACAACCAAGACAGCTCCCCCAGCCATTATCTGATCAATACCGATTCCGGTAGAAAGCAGCAGGGCTGTCATAGCGTAGCTGACTGGTATAAGACCCATGGAGGCAAGGGAGATCAGCCCCATTACTCGGCCTAACACCTTCTCTTCAATCATGCCTTGTATGGCCGATATAAAAGGAATGTTGCTTGCAGAAAGACAGGCACCAAAAATCACAAGCATAAGAATACTCACCCAAAGCACTGTCGAAAAGCTCAGTCCGATAAAAGCAAGCCCAGAGAAGATAAGAGCAAGTAATGCGATCTTCCCCCGCTTTTTCGTTAAATTAAGAACGCCGACAACAATAGAACCAATTAACATCCCAACTGCCGCCCCAGCTTCTAATAAACTAAACGTCATGGCGTCACCATTCAGGATCGTCTTAACGAAAAGCGGAAGTCCCATCGACAGCGGTCCAACGAGAAACAAATTCATAAATACCGTCGTCAGCACGACAACAACTAAAACTCTTGATTCCTTTACATAGAGAAGCCCTTCTTTAAAAGTCTCAAAAAAAGATTGCTCACTCGTTTCCTGCTCCTCTGTACGTTTTGGAATCTTCATAAGATAGATAAGGATACTACCAAGAAAAAGCATTATCGCCGTTATCGCAAATACCATTTCATAGCTTCCAAATGCAATTAATAATCCTGCCAGCATAGGAGCGATAATAAAAGAAGCCTGGTTTGTCATTTGAATAATAGAATTTCCTCTAGTGAGGTTTTCTTTCCGAATAATGGATGGAATCACAGCACTTTCAGCAGCCCAGAAAAAAGCGTCAAGAATGCCAAAGAAAAAAGCAACGCCTACAAATGTCCAGAGTGTTACATCACCAAAGATAAACCAGAGAACAAGCCCAACAAGTAAAACGCCTCTCGAAAAATCGGATACAAACATCATTTTTGTTTTACTCATCCGATCAGCTACCGTACCGCTAATGATCATAAACAATAGTCTCGGTATGCTCGATGCAATGTAAATAAGTCCGAGTGAAGCTTCAAGGTTTAAAACATTGACGACATACCAGCTCTCCGAAAAAAGAAAAAAGGAAATACCAAAACTCGATAAAAACGCCGCTCCCCATAAGAGAAGGAAGTTTTTGTTTCTAAAAATAGAGTCGACTTGCACTGTGTGTTCATTTTGATCAAGAATGTTCTCCTTTAACGCCATCCCCAACACCTCTGCTTTTTTGATAGCTTAAGTGTATCGAAAAGCAGTAAGATGCGACGATGACCCACGGTTTGAAATCCCCTCCGCCTTAAGACGGATTCGATGTTCAATCACTTCCTTCACCTTGCTGTCTTTTTAATTCTTGAAATTCCTTCTGATCATTCTCCCAAACCACGCCTACCATATCTTTATCATCATGTTTATCAAGCTCTATTAAATTTAATAAAGGTTCGTTTTGCACTTCTTTTTCAATTACTTGTATCGTCACGTTCCCATCTTCGCCAAGCTCAGGTTTAATCCATTCAAACACTTTCGTTAAATCTTGAACAACGTATGGATGCCCTGGATAAAATCCATCGCTTTCATAATAAAGCATTAGAAGCATATTCGAGCACTTGCCTTCTTTATCAATTGCATTGCAATCTATCCAGTGCGCTTCATGTGTATCTTGATCGGCAACGTTCGGTATAATACGCTCTTCATTTAGCGTCTTTACTTTTGGCATCATTCGTTCTTCACTTTCTTTACTGAGCGTACTTGGATGTTCTTCTGCAATTTCCTTTTTTAAATCCGCAATCGATGAAATCAATTGGACATCTTTGACTAATAACTCAATCTGGTAGCCTTCCTTCGCTTCATCTGGGCGACCAAATACCATCAATTGACCGATATCAACGCCTTTTGATCGAATCCATTCAATTGCTTCCATCATGTCTTTTAACTCTTCTTCTATTAATCCATAGCGGCTGAGTAAATGATCGTCCTGAACATTTAAGCGATAAAACCCTTCCTCTGTATAATCAAGATATGTACTGTATCGCCCTTCTTGTATTCTAGTAAATCCAAATTCGCTAATGTCCATCATATCGTCTTCAATCGTTTGGTACTTCTCGTAGGTTTTCTTACCTTTCTCGAAGTCGTCCCCTTCCACATTTGTTCGAAAAAAACCGTTAACATCGATCCAAAAGTCAAAGTCGGGGTTATTTTTCAGAGCGACTTTATGCTCTGTATCTCCCAAGTTGGCTTCATTACGATTTCCTGCATAGACGAGAGTAATCTCTTCCCCATACTTCTTTTTCATATACTTATTTAATTCATCTTCAGTATCAGTAAAAAACCCACTAAAAAACGTCATCACAACCCATATGATGATACCGGTCACTATCAGAAGAAAAAGACAAATCCCTCCAACAATCCAGGCAACCATTTTCCCCGTTGAAGACATTCCTTTCTTTTCTGATTTATTCTGTTTCTCATGCACACCCTAGCCTCCTCTAGCGCTAAACGTATCTTTAGCTTACATTATAGCGACCTAAAGAAAGGATTCATACAAAATATTCCTTTCACACAAGTAAAAAAGACCCTTTATAAGTTTTATAAACTTACAAAAAGGTCTTTATACTCGCCAATCAGATATCATCCACTATGATATAGGTTGCTTTCACTGGCCCATGAACCCCGACAATTAAATTCATTTCTATATCAGCACTATTGCTTGGGCCAGTAATAAAGCTGACACAGGAAGAAACAGGATTTCCTTTCTTTTCTTCCTCATGTATCAATTGACTCGCTTGTGTCATTCGAGGTACGACCGTACTCTTTGGAACAATGGCAATGAATGTTTCAGGGAGCAAGCTAATGGATCGACCGTTATACCGATCGTTAAACAAGGTGACGGTCCCTGATTCTGCCAGTGTAATATCACTGAACACAATTCCTGCTCCTGCTTGTTCAGCAAACGTAATGTTTTCTTGTCCTTTGTTTTCATCCCAAATGTGAACGTGATAGCCTTCAGATTGGATTTCTTTGTATACGTTGCTTAAGCCCGTTTCCTCAATCCTTGGCCCACTGGCACCAACAACTTTGGTAACATCATAGTTTTTAAGAACCGTTCGTAAGGTTTCTCCAAGTCCATCCAAGTTCGTTCTAGTAAATGAAGTGTGAATCACCTTACACTGTTCCTCCAATTTCTCAACTAGCTCATCCTGAGTCGCCCCTTGAAACACTCGCTCCTGCGGGTAGACAGAATAGACAGGTGGTTCCACTTCCGTTCGTCGCGTTCGATCAAGTTGCTCAGCCAGGTTGTTCAAAAACCTTTCCCGGTTATGAATGGCCATCAATGATCACTCCTTTGCTGTCGTTTTTGATACCAATCGCGAAAACGCTCCTTCGATGGAGCTGGGAAATCTCGTTGCTCCGTCCAGCCTTTCATTGGACCTGGACCTTTTTCGATATAGTCATCTTTTATCCAAGGTTTCAGCGTTGTTCTCGCCATTTTCGTCGATAATTTATAGGCCGCTGGTGTGGAAGCCCATTTAGCGAAACCCATCATCATCATTTTTTCCGCTTTGGTCGTCATTTTTTCGCGTTCCACGATGATTTCTCGGTGTCGGATTAAATGTTCATGAAGCGGAATTTTGACAGGGCATGCTTCAGTACATGCAGCACATAAGGTCGAAGCATATGGAAGGTCCTTGTGATCGTCGTATCCATCCAGCAAGGGCGTAAGTACAGCTCCAATCGGTCCTGGATAAATCGATCCATATGAATGCCCACCAACGTGACGATAAACAGGACACGCATTAATACACGCAGCACAGCGAATACAATGAAGAGCCGATTGAAACTCAGTTCCTAGTATTTTCGAACGTCCATTGTCTACGATCACAAGATGGAAATCCTCCGGGCCATCTACTTCATCTTCGAGCCGTGTTCCAGTTAACGCTGTAATATAGCTCGTAAGCTTTTGTCCTACAGCTGCACGAGTCAACAAGCTAACAACAACTTCTAAGTCCTCCCAAGTTGGCACAATTCGCTCCATGCCCATCACAGAAATTTGGGTATCCGGAAGAGAGGTTACCATTCTCGCATTCCCTTCATTCGTGACAAGTGTGATTGCTCCAGATTCCGCAACCGCAAAGTTACACCCCGTGATCCCAATATCTGCTTTTAGAAAATCCTGGCGCAATTGTTCACGAGCAAAAGCGGCCAGCTCAACGGGATCATCCGAACCGGTATAGCCTTTCTTCTTCATAAACGTTTCACGAATTTGCTCTTTATTTTTATGAAGCGCTGGGGTCACGATATGAGAGGGAGGATCTTCATCCAATTGTAAAATCCACTCACCAAGGTCCGATTCAACTACCTCACATCCACTTTGCTCAAGAGCTGTATTCAATCCAAGTTCTTCTGTCACCATTGATTTCGATTTAACGACTTTCTTCGCTTGTTTTTTCTTCGCGATCTCCTGAATGTACTCGTTCGCTTCTTCCGCAGTTTCTGCAAAAAAGACGGTCCCACCACGTTTTTCCACCTGTTCACTCAATTGATGCAAATAATAATCCAGGTTTTCCATCGTATGAGAACGAATCTCTTCACCAAGGGTTCTCCAATCTTCCCAATCTCCAAGTTCTTCTGCTGCTTTTAAACGTCCTGAACGGAACCGCCCCTGCGCACTGGAAACAGCTTTTCTCATAAAGGAATTATTAAGACCGTCTTGAATTCGTTCAGCATAAGGTTTATGCCCTATTTTAATACTCATCTCTATCCCTCCTTACTGAGTGTTTAATACCTGTATGATATGAAGAAATTTCACTTCCTGTCCATTTCTGCGTAATCGTCCACCCATATTCATTAAGCAGCCCATATCTCCACCAATTAAGTAGTCGGCTTGCGTTTCTTCAATATGCTCTGCCTTCTCTTGCACCATCTGTCCGGATATTTGAGAATTTTTCACAGCGAAGGTGCCTCCAAATCCACAGCAATCCTCTTTAATTGGCAAATCAATAAGGTTCAGCCCTTTCACATTCTCCAATAGAATTCTCGGAGCGTCCTTAACACCTAACAAACGCGTCATATGACACGATGGATGATACGTTGCCGTTCCCGTAAATGTAGAGCCTACGTCTTTTACTTTTAGCACATCAACCAAAAACTGTGTTAATTCAAACGTTTTATCCGAAAGGTTACGTGCTCTATCACGCCACTCCGGTTCCTCTGCCAATACTTTCGGATATTCTTTCAACATCTGCACGCAAGATCCTGAAGGCCCAACGACATATTCGGATGATTCAAAAGCCTTGATCATTTGCTTCATCGCTTTGACTGACTCACTTTTGTACCCACTGTTATAAGCAGGTTGCCCACAGCACGTCTGTCCAGCTGGAAAATTGACTTCACACCCAAAGCGCTCTAACAGTTCCACCGTATCCTTCCCAACATCAGGTGTGAACGTGTCACATAAACAAGTAATAAATAAAGAAACTTTCATGATCATACCTCCCCTTTAGACATAAGGTCATCAGATGACTAAATGAAATAAAAAGGAAACTGCCTAAATCAGATCCCTTTACTTCATAAAATTAGCTAACGACTCTTCTACATTGTTAAGATGTGCTAACATGGCTTCTCGAGCTTTATCCTCATCACGAGTTTCGATTGCATCTAATATTCGTTGATGTTCTTGTAACAAGCGTTCTGTCCCTTCCGGAGTATGCAGCAATTTACGCGTTTCTCGCATCGCCTGCATCATAATTTCAGAAACACTGTTCATTAAGTTAATCAGCATTTGATTGTGACTCGCTTTGACCAGTGCCATATGAAACGCTAAATCCGCTTGATCCCCGATCTCACCACTGCCTTTTGCCTCTTCCATCTTCCCGATTGCCTCTCTCATCGGGGATAGATCTTCACTCTTATATGAAGCTGCCGCTGCCCCAGCTGCGCCTACTTCAAGTATCTTCCGTACTTCCAATAGTTCTTGCAGATCTTCCGATTTCATTAAAAATGCAACGGATACTGGTAAGGAAAAACGGGAAGCATCAAAGGTTTTGACATACGTTCCCTCTCCCTGACGCATTTCAAGAATTCCCATGGCACGAAGCGCACTTAATGACTCTCGAATAGCCGACCTTCCGACATTAAAGTTTTTTGCCAAAACTTCCACGCTATCAAGCTTATCTCCTGACTTCAATGTCCCATTTTTCAACGATTCGAGTAGAGAATCTGCGACTTGTTCATAAATCTTTTTCGATCGAATCGGTTTGTATTCCACCATTTTCCCTCCAACTTCCCATCGTTTGTTACTTTTATTTTACTCTAAATAGAAGAATTGGAAAAGTGACGAAGCAATTAAAACAGCACTGTCATGAATAAAGCAGCTACTCCTACCAGAAGTCCGTATAGCAAAGCTGGTAAAATCGTTTTCCGAATAATATCTCCCTCTTTTCCAGAAAGTCCAACCACAGTACCTGCAGCAACAACGTTATGAACACAAATCATATTACCAGCGGCAGCTCCAATAACTTGAAGCGATAGAATGGTATCCTTTGCGAGCCCCGTCTCTTTCGCAATGCTATATTGAATGGGAGAAAACGTGAGTGTCGATACTGTCGCACTCCCTGTAATAAACGCTCCCAATTCTCCAAGAAATGGAGCTGCGAGCACCCACATGGAACCAAATCCACTCGCCAGGGTTTGAGCTATGTATTGAGGCATGCTAATCAGATCATTCATATTCATTCCTGAATTCGTAAATACTTGCACAAGAGCCAATGTGGCGATTAAAGCTAACGCTGCATCTTTCATCGATATAATCGATTCCTTTGCAGCAACTGAAAAATTCCGGAATGATTTTCGTTGAATGAGTACCGCTAAAATCGTTGCAAGCACGAGCACAGTTCCCGGTGAATACAATACTTGCCACTTGGAAGTAATGCCTTCAACTCCTAAAATATTCGTCCACGTCAAGTCCACCCAACTTATCGTAAACTCTTTTACGGCAGGCACAATTCGAGTCATTAACAATAGTCCAACAATAATCAAGTAAGGAGACCACGCTGATGCTAATCCCATCTTTGAGCCTTTTTCGTCTATAACAAAATCTTCTTGAAGTGCTTCTTGCCATGAAGATTTCGGAAGCATAAACCCTTTCTTTGCCGTAAGGGTCGCTACGACTAACCCGGTAAGAGAAGCTAAGATGGCAACAAACTCGTGACCGAACAAAACAGCATAGAGATAAGCAGATGACGTATAAGTAATTCCGATTAATAATGTCCAGGGGAGCATTTCAATTGCATCTTTCCAACTCTTCTTCTTACCAAAAAAAACGGTTAGAACAACGACTAATATAAACGGAATGAAGGTACCAGCAAATAAATCGAAGAAAGCAATTTGAACACCGATATCTTGATAAAAAGATAACCCTGCGTCTGGTAGATTACTAAGCCCCACTTGAATTGGCGTACCGACAGCACCATAAGATACCGCTGAACTATCTGCAATGAGAGCAATTGCCGCTGCTGCCATTGGGGTAAAACCTAACGCTACCAACAGCGGTCCGGTGAGCGCCGCTGGAGTACCAAATCCTGCAGCACCCTCGATTAATGCACCGAATAAAAAAGCCACAATAACAATTTGCACTCGCATGTCTGTTGATATATTTCGAAACCCTTGATTAATTCGATTCACAGCACCTGTATGACGAAGTGTATTCAATAAAACTATTGCACCGAACAAAATAAATAAGATGGTTAACGCCTTATGCGATCCTTCCAGAACAGATGCAACAATAACCTCTCCCTCTACTCCCCAAACAAAAAAAGCTAAGATAATTACAATTAACGCACTGAAGAACATTCCTTTCTTAGCAGGCATTCGAAGGAGCACTAGAAAGGTAAATGGGGCTAAAATGGCACTTAAAGCAACAAGTAGTAACATCAACATCCCTCCGTTATCTTAGTTTCATAATTTGTTATCGCTTTCAATTTAAGTTATAAAAAACCGAGTCATCAGATGACCTGTTGTTTTATTTTATACTGATAGACTTGCTGTTACAAGTATTTTTTGTAATATAGAAAAAATAAGATGTAACTTATTCCTTCTCACATTTAATGCAAAAAAACATAAAAAAAAGCTTCCCCCAGTCATAAAACTGGAGGAAGCTTTCAATCCACTCAGATGCTCTAAGCAGTAGGTAGCATGAATTACATCATGCCGCCCATACCGCCCATTCCACCCATGCCGCCCATATCAGGCATGCCACCGCCGCCTGCATTTTCTTCAGGCTTATCAGCGATTACTGCTTCTGTAGTAAGAATCATAGCAGATACGGATGCTGCATTTTGTAGAGCAGAACGAGTTACTTTAGTAGGGTCAACGATACCAGCGTCAACCATGTTTACCCACTCGCCAGTAAGGGCGTTGAAGCCAATACCGATCTTCTCGCCTTTAAGACGCTCAACCACAACAGATCCTTCAAGACCAGCATTGTGAGAGATCTGACGGATTGGCTCTTCAAGAGCACGAAGAACAATCTTAACGCCAGTAGCTTCGTCACCAGTAGCTTCAACAGCTTGAACAGCCTTAACGACGTTCACTAGTGCTGTACCACCACCGGATACGATGCCTTCTTCAACCGCTGCGCGAGTTGAGTTAAGAGCATCTTCAATGCGAAGTTTACGCTCTTTCAATTCAGTTTCAGTTGCCGCACCAACTTTGATGACAGCTACGCCGCCAGCAAGCTTAGCAAGACGTTCCTGAAGCTTCTCTTTATCGAACTCAGAAGTTGTTTCTTCTAGCTGAGCTTTAATTTGGTTTACGCGACCAGCAATCTTATCAGTTTCGCCAGAGCCTTCAACGATTGTTGTGTTTTCTTTCGTTACAACAACTTTCGAAGCGCGACCAAGCTGAGTGATGTTCGCTTGTTTAAGGTCAAGACCAAGATCTTCCGTGATTACTTCAGCACCAGTTAGTGTACCGATGTCTTCAAGCATCGCTTTACGACGGTCACCGAAGCCAGGTGCTTTAACAGCTACTGCATTAAACGTTCCACGAAGCTTGTTCACAACAAGTGTTGCAAGAGCTTCACCTTCAACGTCTTCAGCAATCATAAGAAGTGGTTTACCTTGTTGTACAACTTGCTCAAGTACAGGTAGTACATCTTGAATGCTAGCGATCTTCTTATCCGTAATAAGGATATATGGATCTTCTAGAACAGCTTCCATTTTGTCGGAATCTGTAACCATGTATGGAGATGCATATCCACGGTCGAACTGCATACCTTCTACTACTTCAAGCTCAGTAGCAAATCCTTTTGATTCTTCAACAGTGATAACGCCGTCGTTGCCAACGCGCTCCATTGCTTCAGCGATCAATTGACCTACTTCTTCGTCAGCAGCAGAGATAGATGCAACTTGTGCAATTGACTCTTTGCCTTCGATTGGCTTAGAAATGTTTTTAAGCTCTTCAACAGCAGCTCTAGTAGCTTTCTCAATGCCCTTACGGATAACCATTGGGTTCGCACCAGATGCAACGTTTTTAAGACCTTCGCGTACCATAGCTTGCGCAAGAACTGTTGCAGTTGTTGTACCGTCACCGGCAACATCATTCGTTTTGCTCGCTACTTCAGCTACTAGCTTTGCACCCATGTTTTCGAATGCATCTTCAAGCTCGATTTCTTTCGCGATCGTTACACCATCATTCGTGATAAGTGGAGATCCGAATTTCTTCTCGAGGACAACGTTACGTCCTTTTGGTCCGAGTGTAACTTTAACTGCATTCGCAAGAGAATCAACACCGCGAAGCATTGCGCGACGGGCTTCTTCACTGAACTTAATATCTTTTGCCATTTGTTACCCTCCTAAATGTATGTAGTGCTTTTATTTTTGTGTTTACTTACCTACAACAGCAAGAATGTCATTCTCACGAAGGATTAGATACTCTTTACCGTCATACTTTACTTCAGTACCAGCGTATTTACTGTAAATAACTGCATCGCCTTCTGATACTTCAAGAGCTACGCGCTCTCCACCATCAGTTAGTGCACCGCTTCCTACAGATACGACGCGACCTTCTTGTGGCTTTTCTTTCGCAGAATCCGGAAGCACGATCCCACTAGACGTTTTTTCTTCTAATTGAATTGGTTCGATGACTACTCGATCACCTAAAGGCTTTAACAACTCAAACACCCTCCTCAGATGGAAATTATGGTTTGATTCGTTTTTTAGCACTCACCATCGTCGAGTGCTAACACATGTATATAATAAATAATTCAGTATCCTTTTGCAAGTAGTAAAGTTGATTTTTTTTTCAGTTTTTTCTTTTCTTCCATACTCGCCACGATCTGACATAAAATACTAAGACTTCTGTCCTGCTTTTCGATAAGTTTCGCTTCGACCGTTCTAAACAGTTTATGAAGTCTTATGAACGGCATTCCCTTTTAAAAGTGTGTTAAACTAATACGAGTATGCACAGTGCCTTTTCAGGCATGCAAACCATTTAAAGGAGTTATGATTCTTGGCCAAACATTATTGGACTATACTGATTACCTATATTGTCATGCAGCTTTCAGGGGTTGTAGGCGTTCCTTTACTTCAGCAACTTAACGTCGCTGATCCCGTTGTCACCTGGTCAGTTTTTAGTTTTCTTACTGCCCTGATTATTATGTTGTTTCTTCTCCGCTCCACTCCTGATGTTCCATTTGAACGCTCTGCTCGCGTTTCACCTGGCCAGGCAGTCGGATGGAGTGTGCTAGGCGTATTTATGGCCTATGCTTCCCAAATTATTGCAGCTATGATCGAGATGAATGTATTTGGCATTGATCCTGGTTCTGAGAACACCGAAATGCTTATTGAAGTGGCAAAAGCTTCTCCTATTTTTATAATTGTAACGTCCATTATTGGACCAATTCTTGAAGAAATCGTGTTTCGAAAAGTTATTTTCGGATCATTATACAAACGATTTAACTTCTGGATCGCCGGCATTCTTAGCTCAGTTATATTTGCAGCGATTCACTTTGACTTTTCCCACATACTCATCTATACAGCAATGGGTCTAACCTTTGCCTTTCTATACGTGAAAACAAAGCGTCTGATCGTACCGATTATTGCACACATGACAATGAATACATTTGTTGTGTTAATTAACGTCTATTTTGCTGATGATATTATGGAGATGGAAAAGCAGCTTAATCAGACGCAATCGTTTATTGGAGGACTCTTTTCATGAAACTCTCACCAACTATTATGGGTTTTTTCTATTTAGGACTCGGGTCGCTATTTACGTACTTGGCGATCCAAAGCGCTAGTAGTAACGGCGAAATGTGGAGCTTTTATACAATTCTATTGATGGTTCTTGCCACAGTGGATTTCGTATATGCCATTCGTTTTTTCGTCCTTAGAAAACGGATCACACAACTTAAGAAAAAAGATGAAAACAAAAAGCGGTAGGAATTCCTACCGCTTTTTGTTTTGCATTTATTGATTTCCTTCTTCCTGAGCTTCCTCAAGAATCCTTTTTGCTTCAGCCTGTAACCTCTTCCGATAACCGTATCGGGACACAATAATACTAAATTCGTAAAGTAGTAAAAGCGGTACAGTTACCATAAGATGTGAAATAATTTCAGGTGGTGTAATCATCCCCGCTATAACGAGAAGGACAAAGTACGCATACTTTCTAATCTGTACAAGCATCGCTGGATTTAACATACCAAGCCTTGTAAAGAAAAGGACGATCACGGGCAATTGAAAGACAAATCCAAAAGGCAATGTTAACTGAAACAAGAAGCTAAAATATTGATTCGCTCCATACATCTCTTGAATGTTAAGGTTTTGTGCAAGGTCCCCCACAAAATCGATCACAAATGGAAAGAGAACAAAATAGGAAAAGGAAACTCCGCCAAGAAATAAAATGAACACCGCTGGTATATAAGATAATGTTACTTTGCGTTCGTGTTCAAACAATCCGGGTGATATAAACGCCCAGAGCTGGTAGAGCGCAAGTGGTGATGTCATAATAAAAGCAATTAAAAAGGCGAAGCTGAAATACACTTTCAATGGGTCAGTCAGATGAAACGCGTTCATCGGTATACCCTGCGCTTCAGGAGCATGCTGCAGGAACACAATGACTGGCTTAGCCAGAAACAGCCCCGCAATAAAGGAAAGAATTAAGAAAACGACAGTAATAATAACCCGTTTTCTTAATTCCTCTAAATGATCATAGATGGATTGCTTCTGATCCTCCATTCACTATCCGTCCTAACCGATTACTTGTCGTTATTTTTCTTATCATTTGGTTCATCGTCATCATCCGCTAAACCTTTTGTTGCGTTTTTAAACTCACGAAGCGTATTTCCTGCTGCTTTGCCAAGCTCAGGTAATTTCTTCGGTCCAAATATTATCAAAGCAACCACGGCAACTAATGCGATACTTGCGCCACCCATTCCCATGCGTGTCACCTCCTTATCATGTCGTTATACTGGATAATGCTTCATGAAATAGACGAGTGCTTGTAATTCGACTGCTAGATCAATATGATGCACTCGTATATGATCCGGAACAGTTAGACGAGCTGGGGTGAAATTTAATATTCCTTTGATGCCTGTCTCATCCATTTGATCGGCAATTGACTGAGCTACATGGACAGGGACAGTTAAAATAACAACCGATACGTCATTTTCTTTAAGTCGCTTTTGAAATTCATCAATATGATAAACGGGTACTCCGCCAATTTCCTGTCCGACTTTTTCGGAATCGGCATCAAAAGCGAGTTCAATTTTTGTATTATTATTTTTTATGAAATTGTAATGTAGAAAGGCAGTTCCAAGATTACCTACGCCAATCAGAGCAACCTTTGTCGTTTCATCCTGATCAAGGGTCTTACTAAAAAAGGATAACAAATAATGTACATTGTACCCATACCCTTTTTTACCAAGAGCACCAAAATAGCTGAAATCTCTGCGGATTGTAGCGGAATCTACCTTAATGGCATCACTAAGTTCTGCTGAGGAAACACGCTGTTTTCCAGATGCACTTAGATTTTTTAAATATCGATAATAGAGCGGCAGTCTTTTTGCTGTCGCCTGCGGAATTTTTGCTTGATCAATATCCATACACTACCTCCATATTGATCTCCGCGCTCCATCGTCACCTTATTCGCGCGTATAATCCCCGCTTTTACCTCCTGTTTTCGTAACAAGATAGGTTTCCCCGATAACGATGCCTTTATCCACCGCTTTGCACATATCATAAACGGTTAATGCCGCCGCTGATGCTGCCGTCAGCGCTTCCATTTCAACGCCAGTACTCCCGCTCGTTTTCACATGAGCCTCAATGATCAGCTCATAAGATGGCGAATGATCCTGCCAGTCAAAATGAAGGTCAACGCCAGAAAGCGCTATCGGATGACACATAGGGATGAGATCAGATGTTTTTTTTGCTGCCATAATGCCGGCAATTTGAGCGACTTGAAGTACATCGCCTTTTTTCATCGTTCCCGCTTGGATACCTGAGTAAATTGGTTCACTCACCTGAACGCTCGTACGTGCGGTAGCCGTTCGAACAGAGGGAGTTTTATCAGTAATATCGACCATTCTTGCTCGGCCTTCTTCATTAAAGTGAGTAAATGAACTCATGTTTGCCCCTTTCCTCATACTGAGATGATTGAAGGATATTGCTGCTACTTGTGACTATACACCATTTCTTACGATTATGCTGTTTTTTTGATGACTTTTTTTGTTAAGCCAGGAACATTCGTTTAGTTGCTCAGCTTGTCCTCTCTGCGGTAAACTTAAAGGAACGTCGGATAATGCCGAACGATCGGTGATACACGAGGAGATCAGCTTATCCTTACAAACCGCTTTTTACGGATATAAGGAAAGAAATAGAGGTGAATGAACATGATCGTATTGCAAGTAAATGGACTCACTAAATCTTTTGGTGCTGATACCATTTTATCGAATATTAAATTAGAAGTACAATCACGAGACCGCGTTGCGCTTGTTGGGCGGAACGGCGCTGGTAAATCTACTCTGCTAAAGATGATTACCGGGCAACTTTCATATGATTCAGGCGATATTATTAAACCAAAAGATGTAGCCGTTGGTTATATGGCGCAAGACACCGGACTCGAATCTGGACTATCGATCTGGGATGAAATGCTAAGCGTCTTTGAACGATTTCAAAAGATGGAATCGGAACTTAGGCAATATGAACAAAAGATGGGTAATCCAAAAGTGTACGAAAATCAGATTGAATACGAGCGAATCCTAAAAGAATATGACGAGCTTCAAGTTGCCTTTAAAGATCAAGGTGGTTATAAATACGAAGCAGATATTCGTACCGTATTACATGGACTTAACTTTAAAGATTTTGATTACAGTACAAAAATCTCAACGCTTAGCGGTGGACAAAAGACACGACTCGCTCTCGGAAAGCTTTTGCTTACAAAACCTGAGCTACTTATTCTAGATGAACCGACAAACCATCTCGATATTGAAACACTTACATGGCTTGAAGGCTACCTTCAAAACTATTCTGGTGCCTTATTAATCGTCTCTCACGATCGTTATTTCCTCGATAAAATTGTAACTAAAGTGTACGAGATTTCTAGACATCGTGCGGAACGTTTCGAAGGTAACTATAGTTACTATCTTGATGAAAAAGAACAGCGTTATGAGCAGCAACTTAAGGAGTTTGAGAAACAACAAAAAGAAATTGCGAAACTAGAGGAATTTGTTGCAAAAAACCTTGTACGTGCCTCAACAACGAAACGAGCGCAAAGTCGTCGCAAACAGCTCGAACGTATGGACCGTCTTGATAAGCCAAAAGGCGATGAGAAATCGGCTAATATTACTTTTGGGATTGATAAACAGACAGGTAACGACGTCCTAACCCTGAGAGAATTATCAATCGGGTACCCTAACAATGTGATAAACGATCATTTAACATTTGATTTAAAGCGACAAGAAAGTGTTGCACTTGTTGGACCTAATGGAATAGGTAAATCAACATTGCTAAAAGCAATCGTATCAGGGGAGACACTACTCGATGGCGATATTCATTACGGAAGCAATGTTCAAATCGGTTTTTATGACCAGGAACAAACCAATCTCCACTCGAACAAGACCGTTTTAAAAGAACTTTGGGATGACTTCCCGCTTACCGATGAGAAAGATATTCGCGCCGTACTTGGTCGCTTCTTATTTACCGGCGATGATGTGTTGAAGAACGTTTCTGATTTAAGTGGGGGCGAAAAAGGCCGCCTTGCTCTCTCCAAATTAATGATGAAGAAATCCAATCTTCTCATTCTGGATGAGCCAACAAACCACCTTGACCTTGATAGCAAAGAAATACTGGAAGACGCGCTGATTCAGTTCCCAGGTACAATCCTATTTGTCTCACATGATCGGTACTTTATTAACAGAATCGCAACGCGTGTCATTGAGCTTTCAACGGATGGTGTTACACCTTATCTAGGGGACTATGATTATTATGTTGAAAAAAAGCAGGAACTTGCTGAACTTGCAGCACTTGAACAACAGAACAATGAAGTGGCCCAACCTCTTCCATCGGGTAAATCTAGCTTTAAGCAAGATAAAGAAACAAAACGTCAGGAGCGTCAAATGCTCCGACGAATTGAAGAGATTGAAAAAGAAGTGGATGACGCTGAATTACGCATTGCTGCAATCGAAGAAGAGCTTTGCATTCCAGACATCTTCGAAGATCATGAAAAAGTAATGAAGTTAAATGAAGAAATGGATCATTTGCGGTATGTGACGGAAACACTCATGGAAGAATGGGAACAATTACAGGAAGCCTAACAAAAAAACAGTCCACAGTGGACTGTTTTTTGTTAGGCAAGAATTTTCCGACATATTCACACTATCCACATACTTATGCACAATTAAACAGCTGACAAACCTCATTTTCTAAAAATTATTAACATTATCAACAAGACTTTAACTAGTTATCCACAAAATAAGAGAATTTTAAAAAACCTCATTGGAGTAAGCTTTCTCTTATAATGTCCACACTATTCACCCGTTTGTGGATAACTGTTCTTATTAACTTTCTCTTTCACGTTCAACACACAAACGACATTTATGTGCTATATAACAAAAAAACCGGGATTAGATTCCCAGTTCTAATCCCGGATTTGCGTTAAGTTGAAGGCTAGAACGTTTTCCTTTTCGATAGGCGATCGTTCCAGCAGCTGCAATCATCGCAGCATTATCCGTACAATAATACAATGGTGGAATCACAAGCTCTCTACCGCTACCTTCAAAAGCTTCTGTTAAAGAACTTCTTAGACCTTTGTTCGCTGCTACACCACCAGCAAGAAGAACTTGTTTCACGCCGTACTCTTCTGCCGCTCTCAACGTCTTCGTAACCAGCACTTCGACAACAGAAGCCTGAAAACTTGCTGCAAGATCCTCCGGTTTCAGTTCTTCGTTGCGTTGTTTCGCGTTATGAACAGTGTTGATAACGGCCGATTTCAAACCACTGAAGCTAAAATCGTATGACCCTTTTTCAAGCCATGCACGAGGCAGTGGAACTGATGGTTCTCCTTCTGCTGCCAACCGATCAATATGTGGTCCTCCAGGGTAAGGAAGCTGTAGCGTTCTTGCGACTTTATCATAAGCTTCTCCAGCTGCGTCATCACGTGTTTCACCGATTACCTCAAACTCACCTTCAGACGGCATATAAACAAGCTCCGTATGTCCACCTGAAACTACAAGGGCGAGCAGTGGATAAGTTAACTCTGCTACAAGCTGATTAGCATAAATATGCCCTGCAATATGATGTGTACCGATTAGTGGCTTCTGGTGAGCGAAAGCAAGTGCTTTTGCTGTATTCACGCCGATTAAGAGTGCTCCCACAAGCCCGGGTCCCTCTGTCACAGCAATGCCATCAATCTCATCCATTGTAAGTCCTGATTCACGGAAAGCTTCTTCAAGAATCAGTGTCATCTGCTCCACATGATGCCTTGAAGCAATTTCAGGCACGACCCCTCCAAAACGCTTATGACTTTCAATCTGAGACGCCACCACGTTTGCTAATACTTCTTTCCCATCTTTTACGATAGCAACTGCTGTTTCATCACAGCTTGTTTCAATTCCTAAAATAATTTCATGTTTATTTTCCATTTAAATTCACCCACATTACTAGCGCATCCTCTTGATTATCTGTGTAATAATTTTTGCGAATGCCGCCTTCTTCAAAACCAAATTTCCGATATAGATTTTGCGCTACAGTATTAGACACGCGAACTTCAAGCGTCATTTTTAATGCCCCGCGTGATTTTGCAAAATGAATTGCTTTGTTTAGAAGCGCTTCTCCTAGCTTCATCCCTCGATACTCTGGGTGAAGAGCGATATTCGTAATATGCGCCTCATCAATAATGACCCAAACACCGCAATAGCCTGCTATTTCTTCTCCAACTTCAAGTAGAAGGTAAGTCGCAAAATGATTTATGACAATTTCATTATAGAAAGCAGATCTACTCCATGGTGTTGGAAAAGTTGCGTGCTCAATCCGCATCACAGCCTCAATATCTTCAATGGTCATCGATCGAAACGATACCGTATCATTCATCGCCAATCCCCTACTTTTTCTGTGAAGCTAGCCACTTTGCTTCAGCTTCAGCCATTCTTACATAGTTTGGTGTAAACTGATGAACATCTTCCACCGGTTCATGACTTGCCCCTAACCTTGCAAGATCAGCAGGCCTAGCATTTAAACTACTCGAGGGTGCGAACACTGCTTTGTCAACCAATATTTCTTCAATTCGTTCTTTGTGCATAGTTAGATCTCCGCTAATAAATAAAAAACGCTCATATCGATCTTTATTTTCCTGAAGCCACTCTTCAAATAGCACAATCTGATCTTCCGTTTCTCTTTCAACTTCTATTCCATTCGCTTTATACACACTCATATACGCTTGTCCGCGTCTTGCATCGAAAAATGGAACGATGGCTCCAGAGAAATAACGCCCATTCTGCGCCAGTACTTCTAAACTAGACACTCCGACAAGAGGTTTGGATAACGTCCACGCTAACGTCTTAGCAATGCTAATGCCAATGCGCAGTCCTGTATAAGAACCCGGTCCTTTTGCCACTACGATTCGATCAAGGTCAGCTGGCTTCACTTGAACTTCTTCTAACAGTTGCTCAACAGCTGGCATTAACCGAACCGAATGGTTTTTCTTTATATTTGTTATCAGTTCTCCGACAACCGTGCCATCCACCATAATGGAAACACCCATACAGTAGTTCGAAGAATCAATGGCTAGTACTTTCATGTTGCAACTCCTTACATAACGACTCATAAAAAGGACCAAACGGTCTTAAGATAAGCCGACGTTCTGAATCTTTTTGATGATAAATTTCTACTCTGAGGAGTTGTTTTGGCAGCATATCCTGAATGAATTTTGCCCATTCGACCACTGTCACGCCTTCTCCTTCAAAGTATTCGCTAAAACCAAGGTCTTCATCACTCTCTTCAAGACGATAAGCGTCCATATGAAAAAGAGGAATGTTACCTTCATATTCTTTTATAATCGTAAAGGTAGGGCTATTCACTATTTTCGTAACCCCTAACCCCTTTCCGATTCCCTTCGTAAAGGTTGTCTTGCCAGCACCTAAATCTCCTTCAAGTGTTAACACACAGCCTGGCTTTAGCTTCTCAGCAAGCTTTCTGCCAAACGCCATCGTTTCTTCTGGAGATTTCATGATGAAAGCATATCCACTCATGTTCATCACCTATTCTTTAGACGAGAAGTGATTGTAACCCTTCTTGTCCAATTTGAATTTTTGATCTTTATAACTCATCCATACACTTGTTCCTTTATCTTCTACATGGCCAATTTTATAGATGGATTCCTGGTGTTCTTGAAAAAGTTCAACCACTTTTGGCCAGTCAACCTCCGCAACAGTGCCGATCAATTCATAATCTTCTCCGCCATTTAACATCCATTCTAACCTTTGGAAAGAGGAATATGCCTCAAACCCTTCAGGCGCCGGGATCGCGTCTTGATTAAGTACAATGGAAACGTCACTTGCTTCAGCAATCTCGTGAGACTCACTTGCTATTCCGTCACTCACGTCGTTTAATGAAATGCGATATCCACTTTTCGCGAGAATACGCCCTTGTTTGACACGAGGATGGGGATCCTGGTGGAACTGAACATATGCTCCATCACTGCCCTTACCCTTAAGTAATGAAGAAAGTCCAGCAGCCGAACCACCCACAGGTCCAGTAAGAAATACGATGTCACCTGCCTTCGCATTACTCCTAAGAAGTTTACGTCCTTTTTCGACTTTACCGATAACAGTAATAGCAATATGAAGATCGCCTCTCGTAGATACTGTATCACCACCGATCATGTCCATCTCATATAGGTCACCGATCTCTTTAATCCCTTTGTATATTTCTTTTAGCTGTTTAGATGACCATCCCGTTTGTGGCACAGAAATCGATACAAGATAAAACATCGGAATACCACCCATTGCAGCAATATCACTTATATTAACAGCAAGCGCTTTTCGACCGGTTTGAAAAGGGGATAACGTACTCTTCTTAAAATGGATTCCTTCCACCATAGTATCCGTACAGGCGATTTCATCCCATTCTGATTCAATGTGATAAAGAGCCGCATCGTCTCCAATCCCATGAATCAATTCTTTTCGAAATGTATAAGCTGGCGTAATGGATTGAATAAACGCAAATTCATCTTTCACCAAACTCATCTCTCTTTCTATTTTATAAAAAAACCTTAGGAATTTCATCCTAAGGTGCTTTTTCTATCAGTTTATCTTACTTGACAACAAATTCACATATTTGTTTCAAAAAACTTATATTTTCTTCTGATATTTATAAGGTACCATGAATTTAAGTATAAAAAAAAAGCGATTCAATCGCTCTTGAAAAAATGGCGGTCTCGACGGGAATCGAACCCGCGATCTCCTGCGTGACAGGCAGGCATGTTAACCGCTACACCACGAGACCAAGTTATGAGTGTAATTAGCTCACTTACGTTAGAAAGAAGTAATATCTAGTTGTGAGTCTAGGTTGCCCCTAAGGGACTCCTATTAAAATTTAACGAAGAAGATTATTCGACGTAGTTAAATTTTTTTAATTGGTTGCGGGGGCAGGATTTGAACCTGCGACCTTTGGGTTATGAGCCCAACGAGCTACCGAACTGCTCCACCCCGCGACGATATGAGTGTAACTATGCTGCACATGTTATGACATAAATTAGTATGTCATGTGGACACAAGTAATACTATACCAGATAAATGTAATGAATGCAAGCATTAGAAACAAAAGAAAAAAACCCCTGTTACAGGGATTTTTCCACAGCATTTTTGAATGCATCTACAATATCATTTTCGTTTTCAATTCCTACAGAAATACGAACGAGCTGCTTATTGATCCCAAGCTTCTGTCTAGTATCTTCTGGTACTGTACGGTGGGAAGTAGCAATCGGATAAGAAACCGTTGTATCTAGCCCAGCCAGAGTCGGTATAATCTTTACCCATCCTAGTGACTTGAAGAATGTTTTCACATCAGTTTCATCATCTAGCTCAATGGAAACCATAGCTCCCGAACCTCTTTCAGCTACATATTCAGGATAATAGACATTCTTAATCCCGTTTACATTTTTTAATTCACTTGCAAGGATAGCTGCATTCCTCACATGACGTTCCATTCGTACACTCATCGTTTTTAACCCACGGCAACCAAGCCACGCTTCAAATGGACTAAGATTAGCTCCAAGATTAATCACTTTGGCTTTTGCCTTGGCCATCAGATCTTCTCTTCCTACTAGTACACCAGCTGTTACATCACTATGACCGCCAATATATTTTGTTGCGCTATGTACAACAAGATCAATTCCTAGTTGGTAAGGCTGAAGAAGATAAGGTGTAGCAAACGTATTGTCTACCATAGTAACAAGTTTATGTTTTTGGCCAAGATTTTTAAGAAGTCCTAAATCCTCGACTCTTAATAGTGGGTTTGTGACAGATTCAGTATAAAGCAATTTAGTATTTGGTCGTATCGCACTCTCAATTTTATCTCTGTCTGTAAAATCCACAAAAGAGACCTCTATTCCGAAGTCAGGAAGTTCTCCATGAAAAAGCGAATAGGTTCCTCCGTAAAGATCTTCACATGCGACAATGTGATCGCCAGCTTTGACAACGGACAGCACTCCCGCAAGAATAGCAGATAAGCCTGAAGAAGTCGCAATACCCTTAGGAGCACCCTCAAGGTCTGCTACACCCATTCCTAGATCATCTGTATTCGGATTACTAACGCGAGTGTACAAATAGTCTTTTTTACCTTCATAAAATGATTCCAAATCATCGAGATCTTCAAACACAAATGCAGAGGTTTGATAAATCGGCTGAACTTTACTTGCTGTATCGGCTTTCGGTTTTCGTGGAAAACGTACTGCTTTTGTATCAAAATGAAAATCCATTTATTTTCCCCTTCCATTAAATAAAATTCTTTTTCATTAACTGTACGTCTTCTAAGCGTTAATTTCAAGAAATACCGTTCGAAATTTTCGATTTATTCTCTCTGAAAAGTTAAATGCTATATTTTGATAGAGATTGAATTACTTTTTTATGTTGTTTATTCCGCGATATTTCAAATAATTCCGCGAAAATCGGATTTATTCCGCGCTTTTTCATGATATTTCCGCGAATTTGAGATTAATTCCGCGAACGTGATGAATGAGGGCTTTGAGCTAGTAAAAACTCACCCATAAAACCATACAAAAAAGCGAGAAACCCTTTGGTCTCTCGCCTTTCTTCTTTTGCCCAGCGACGTCCTACTCTTGCAGGGGGAGATCCCCCAACTACCATCGGCGCTGAAGAGCTTAACTTCCGTGTTCGGCATGGGAACGGGTGTGACCTCTTCGCCATCGTCACTAGACTTTACAGGGTATTCCCTGAAAACTAGATAGCACGCACAACGTATTCCAATAATATTAAGTTTAGTGAGACATGCTCACATCACTTTTGTTTTAGGTTAAGCCCTCGATCGATTAGTATTCGTCAGCTCCACGTGTTGCCATGCTTCCACCCCGAACCTATCTACCTCATCATCTCTAAGGGATCTTACCAGCTTAATGCTGTGGGAAATCTCATCTCGAGGGGGGCTTCATGCTTAGATGCTTTCAGCACTTATCCCTTCCACACGTAGCTACCCAGCTATGCTCCTGGCGGAACAACTGGTACACCAGCGGTGTGTCCATCCCGGTCCTCTCGTACTAAGGACAGCTCCTCTCAAATTTCCTGCGCCCGCGACGGATAGGGACCGAACTGTCTCACGACGTTCTGAACCCAGCTCGCGTACCGCTTTAATGGGCGAACAGCCCAACCCTTGGGACCTACTTCAGCCCCAGGATGCGATGAGCCGACATCGAGGTGCCAAACCTCCCCGTCGATGTGGACTCTTGGGGGAGATAAGCCTGTTATCCCCAGGGTAGCTTTTATCCGTTGAGCGATGGCCCTTCCATGCGGAACCACCGGATCACTAAGCCCGACTTTCGTCCCTGCTCGACTTGTAGGTCTCGCAGTCAAGCTCCCTTGTGCCTTTACACTCTGCGAATGATTTCCAACCATTCTGAGGGAACCTTTGGGCGCCTCCGTTACACTTTAGGAGGCGACCGCCCCAGTCAAACTGCCCACCTGACACTGTCTCCGCACCGGATCACGGTGCTGGGTTAGAATGTCAGTACAGCCAGGGTAGTATCCCACCGACGCCTCCATCGAACCTGGCGGTCCGACTTCTATGGCTCCTACCTATCCTGTACAAGCTGTACCAAAATCCAATATCAGGCTACAGTAAAGCTCCATGGGGTCTTTCCGTCCTGTCGCGGGTAACCTGCATCTTCACAGGTACTATAATTTCACCGGGTCTCTCGTTGAGACAGTATCCAAGTCGTTGCACCTTTCGTGCGGGTCGGAACTTACCCGACAAGGAATTTCGCTACCTTAGGACCGTTATAGTTACGGCCGCCGTTTACTGGGGCTTCGATTCAGAGCTTCTCCCGTAAGGGATAACCCCTCCTCTTAACCTTCCAGCACCGGGCAGGTGTCAGCCCCTATACTTCGCCTTACGGCTTTGCAGAGACCTGTGTTTTTGCTAAACAGTCGCTTGGATCTTTTCACTGCGGCTCCCCTGGGCTATAAACCCGAGGAAGCACCCCTTCTCCCGAAGTTACGGGGTCATTTTGCCGAGTTCCTTAACGAGAGTTCTCCCGATCGTCTTAGGATTCTCTCCTCGCCTACCTGTGTCGGTTTGCGGTACGGGCACCTCTTTCCTCACTAGAGGCTTTTCTTGGCAGCGTAGAATCAAGGACTTCGGTACTAAATTTCCCTCGCCATCACGACTCAGCCTTCACGGTGAACGGATTTACCTATTCACCAGCCTAATCGCTTGGACGCGCATTTCCAGCAGCGCGCTCTCCCTATCTTTCTGCGTCCCCCCGTCGTTCAAACGGAAAGGAGGTGGTACAGGAATATCAACCTGTTATCCATCGCCTACGCCTTTCGGCCTCGGCTTAGGTCCCGACTAACCCTGAGCGGACGAGCCTTCCTCAGGAAACCTTGGGCTTTCGACGGACAAGATTCTCACTTGTCTTTCGCTACTCATACCGGCATTCTCACTTCTAAGCGCTCCACCAGTCCTTTCGGTCTGACTTCACAGCCCTTAGAACGCTCTCCTACCATTGTCGTAAGACAATCCACAGCTTCGGTGATACGTTTAGCCCCGGTACATTTTCGGCGCAGCGTCACTCGACCAGTGAGCTATTACGCACTCTTTAAATGATGGCTGCTTCTAAGCCAACATCCTGGTTGTCTAAGCAACGCCACATCCTTTTCCACTTAACGTATACTTTGGGACCTTAGCTGGTGGTCTGGGCTGTTTCCCTCTCGACTACGGATCTTATCACTCGCAGTCTGACTCCCGCGGATAAATCGTTGGCATTCGGAGTTTGACTGGATTCGGTAATCCGGTAAGGACCCCTAGTCCAATCAGTGCTCTACCTCCAAGATTCTTGCCGCGAGGCTAGCCCTAAAGCTATTTCGGAGAGAACCAGCTATCTCCAGGTTCGATTGGCATTTCACCGCTACCCACACCTCATCCCCGCATTTTTCAACATGCGTGGGTTCGGGCCTCCATTCAGTGTTACCTGAACTTCACCCTGGACATGGGTAGATCACCTGGTTTCGGGTCTACGACCACGTACTATTTCGCCCTATTCAGACTCGCTTTCGCTGCGGCTCCGCCTTATCAGCTTAACCTTGCACGGGATCGTAACTCGCCGGTTCATTCTACAAAAGGCACGCTGTCACCCATTAACGGGCTCCAACTAGTTGTAGGCACACGGTTTCAGGTTCTCTTTCACTCCCCTTCCGGGGTGCTTTTCACCTTTCCCTCACGGTACTGGTTCACTATCGGTCACTAGAGAGTATTTAGCCTTGGGAGATGGTCCTCCCAGATTCCGACGGGGTTTCACGTGTCCCGCCGTACTCAGGATCCGTCTCGGAGGGCAGCGGATTTTGACTACAGGATTGTTACCTTCTCTGATGGACCTTTCCAGGTCGCTTCGTCTATCCGTGCCTTTGTAACTCCAAAGAGACGTCCTACAACCCCAGAGGGCAAGCCCTCTGGTTTGGGCTGATTCCGTTTCGCTCGCCGCTACTCAGGAAATCGCATTTGCTTTCTCTTCCTCCGGGTAATGAGATGTTTCAGTTCCCCGGGTCTGCCTTCCATTCCCTATGTATTCAGAAATGGATACCATCCTATTAAAGATGGTGGGTTCCCCCATTCGGAAATCTCCGGATCAAAGCGTACTTACAGCTCCCCGAAGCATATCGGTGTTCGTCCCGTCCTTCTTAGGCTTCTAGTGCCAAGGCATCCACCGTGCGCCCTTAGTAGCTTAACCTTCGATTTGTTAGGCATTGCTGCCATAACGCATCAGTTATTACTAAGTTCTTGCATAAAAATAATTATTGGATGTCGTTGTTTATGCTATCTAGTTTTCAAGGAACAAGGCTACTACTTGAATCAGCGTAAGCTTCATCACTTCACCTATTTTGAAAGAATAAATCATTCTTTCAAAACTAAACGAAACGCTCATGTAAGGTTGGTAACGTAAGTTACCTTCGTAATTCTCCATAGAAAGGAGGTGATCCAGCCGCACCTTCCGATACGGCTACCTTGTTACGACTTCACCCCAATCATTTGTCCCACCTTCGGCGGCTGGCTCCATAAAGGTTACCCCACCGACTTCGGGTGTTACAAACTCTCGTGGTGTGACGGGCGGTGTGTACAAGGCCCGGGAACGTATTCACCGCGGCATGCTGATCCGCGATTACTAGCAATTCCGGCTTCATGCAGGCGAGTTGCAGCCTGCAATCCGAACTGAGAACGGCTTTATGGGATTTGCTTCACCTCGCGGTGTTGCTGCCCTTTGTACCGTCCATTGTAGCACGTGTGTAGCCCAGGTCATAAGGGGCATGATGATTTGACGTCATCCCCACCTTCCTCCGGTTTGTCACCGGCAGTCACCTTAGAGTGCCCAACTAAATGCTGGCAACTAAGATCAAGGGTTGCGCTCGTTGCGGGACTTAACCCAACATCTCACGACACGAGCTGACGACAACCATGCACCACCTGTCACTCTGTCCCCCGAAGGGGAACATCCTGTCTCCAGGATTGTCAGAGGATGTCAAGACCTGGTAAGGTTCTTCGCGTTGCTTCGAATTAAACCACATGCTCCACTGCTTGTGCGGGCCCCCGTCAATTCCTTTGAGTTTCAACCTTGCGGTCGTACTCCCCAGGCGGAGTGCTTAATGTGTTAACTTCAGCACTGAGGGTGGAACCCCCCAACACCTAGCACTCATCGTTTACGGCGTGGACTACCAGGGTATCTAATCCTGTTTGCTCCCCACGCTTTCGCGCCTCAGCGTCAGTTACAGACCAGAGAGCCGCCTTCGCCACTGGTGTTCCTCCACATATCTACGCATTTCACCGCTACACGTGGAATTCCACTCTCCTCTTCTGCACTCAAGTCCTCCAGTTTCCAATGACCCTCCACGGTTGAGCCGTGGGCTTTCACATCAGACTTAAAAGACCGCCTGCGCGCGCTTTACGCCCAATAATTCCGGACAACGCTTGCCACCTACGTATTACCGCGGCTGCTGGCACGTAGTTAGCCGTGGCTTTCTGGTTAGGTACCGTCAAGGTACCGCCCTATTCGAACGGTACTTGTTCTTCCCTAACAACAGAGCTTTACGACCCGAAGGCCTTCGTCACTCACGCGGCGTTGCTCCGTCAGACTTTCGTCCATTGCGGAAGATTCCCTACTGCTGCCTCCCGTAGGAGTCTGGGCCGTGTCTCAGTCCCAGTGTGGCCGATCACCCTCTCAGGTCGGCTACGCATCGTCGCCTTGGTAAGCCATTACCTTACCAACTAGCTAATGCGCCGCGGGCCCATCCTGCAGTGTTAGCTCAGAAAGCCAACTTTCAACATTGCACCATGCGGTGCAATGTATTACCCGGTATTAGCTCCGGTTTCCCGGAGTTATCCCAGTCTGCAGGGCAGGTTGCCCACGTGTTACTCACCCGTCCGCCGCTAAGATCAGGGAGCAAGCTCCCATCTCTTCGCTCGACTTGCATGTATTAGGCACGCCGCCAGCGTTCGTCCTGAGCCAGGATCAAACTCTCCGATAGAAAGCTTAATCTAGCTTTTAAAACAATGTTTTGTTTCCGTAGAAACAACTACTTACATGGCGTTTCGTTCAGTTTTCAAAGAGCAATTTTTCTTTCAATGTCGTTTTCAGCGACCAAACCATCATACCATGATGTGTTTGTCAGTGTCAACAAGTTTTTTAAGAAAAGATGGTGGGCCTGAGTGGACTCGAACCACCGACCTCACGCTTATCAGGCGTGCGCTCTAACCAGCTGAGCTACAGGCCCATCTTTATTGGAGCGGGTGATGGGGATCGAACCCACGACATCAGCTTGGAAGGCTGAGGTTTTACCACTAAACTACACCCGCGATATTGATGGTCGGGAAGACAGGATTTGAACCTGCGACCCCTTGGTCCCAAACCAAGTGCTCTACCAAGCTGAGCTACTTCCCGACATTTTTTTAAAAAGTAATATGGTGCGCCCGAGAGAAGTCGAATCCCTAACCTTCTGATCCGTAGTCAGACGCTCTATCCAATTGAGCTACGGGCGCATATTATATTTGGTGCGGTTGAGAGGACTCGAACCTCCACGGGGTTTCCCCCACTAGCCCCTCAAGCTAGCGCGTCTGCCATTCCGCCACAACCGCACATCGTAACTTGATGAAACGTTCGTTTATAAAAGAATTGGTGCGGGTGAAGGGACTTGAACCCCCACGTCGTAAGACACTAGATCCTAAGTCTAGCGCGTCTGCCAATTCCGCCACACCCGCAAATAAGTGGTGAGCCATGAAGGACTCGAACCTTCGACCCTCTGATTAAAAGTCAGATGCTCTACCAACTGAGCTAATGGCTCAACATGGCTGGGCTAGCTGGATTCGAACCAGCGCATGACGGAATCAAAATCCGTTGCCTTACCGCTTGGCTATAGCCCAACAAGTTATATAATCAGATTAGTTTTAGAAATAATGGCGGTCTCGACGGGAATCGAACCCGCGATCTCCTGCGTGACAGGCAGGCATGTTAACCGCTACACCACGAGACCTTTATGACTGATTACATATCATGTTGTTAAAACGTTTATTAAAATAAGTTGGTGACCCGTACGGGATTCGAACCCGTGATACCGCCGTGAAAGGGCGGTGTCTTAACCACTTGACCAACGGGCCATAAAAATGGCGGAGAAGGAGGGATTTGAACCCTCGCGCCGCTCGCGCGACCTACACCCTTAGCAGGGGCGCCCCTTCAGCCACTTGGGTACTTCTCCGTTTGGCTCCACAGGTAGGATTCGAACCTACGACCGATCGGTTAACAGCCGATAGCTCTACCACTGAGCTACTGTGGAATAATATTTAAGTTGTTGTCTCCGTTATCGGCGACATTTAATATAATAACTCATCCTGCAAACAAAGTCAACAGTTTTTTAAAATTAATTAACTGCCATATGCTTGATTAAGACGTGCTCTCCGAAGAGACTTTATTAATTTACCACATACAAACTAGGTCGTCAATAACAACTTTTAATTAATTTGAATTAATTTACCTCTGCATTTTCCACATACGTACCGTGATATGTCCATCTTTCTTTTTCTTCTATACTTAGTCTTACATTCTCCACACTCATAAAAATGCTTGAACGGCTCAACTCTACGTTGCCCAGGTACTACCTGACAGTATCGCGAACCACCTACTTCCTTAAGAAGTCGTTTAAAATCTTTATCCTGATGTTTGTAACCTTTTTTCTGAAGGTGCAGGTGATAGTGGCATAGCTCATGTTTAATAATACCAATGAGTTCGTCTTGACCAAACTCGTCATAATGCTTTTGATTAAATTCGAGATTATGAGACCTGAGCATATAACGTCCTCCCGTTGTTTTTAATCGAGCATTGAATATCGCCTTATGACGAAAAGCGAGGCCAAAAAACTCCTCAGAGATCGTTTCAACTAGTTGTTGTAATTCTTTTTCGTTCATACGCTCTTCATCCTTTCTCTTTCGAACACATACAAGCCGTTTCTCATAAACTAATTTACATCAACATTTAAGATGTGTCATCACTTAAGGAGGGATTACGTTGCCTGTTTGGTTTAAAAAGCAATTGAAACAAGCTTACTTTGAGAAAGATCGACGCCAAATTAAATTATTAAACCAGTGCTGGTTTTTCTACAAAAGAAAACACCGCCCCTGAGGGCAGTGCTAATGCTTTAGGACGGTTGAAGCATCGTCAGAGCAATTCGCTCACGCTTAAGGTCAACTTGATCAACCCAGACAGTCACAACTTGTCCTACGTGGACGACTTCCATTGGATTCTTCACATAGCGATTCGTTAACTTCGAAATGTGAACAAGCCCATCTTGTTTCACACCAATATCAATAAACGCCCCAAAATCAACGACATTTCTTACTGTACCTTCTAACTCCATTCCCTGTTCTAGATCTTCCATTTTTAAAACGTCTGTCTTTAGAATTGGTTGAGAAAGTTCATCCCGTGGATCTCGACCAGGCTTTTGAAGTGAAGTTACAATATCCTTAAGAGTTACCTCTCCTACATTTAAAGCAACGGCTGTATCCTTCAATGAGAGCCGAGACAAAGATTGCACTAATTTTTCTGTACCAATATCCCCTGGTTTACACTCAATGCGTTCTAAAAGTGCTTTTGTAGCGTCATAGCTCTCAGGATGAATTTCCGTTTGGTCCAGAGGCTGTTTCCCTCCCATTATTCTGAGGAACCCAATACACTGCTCATATGTTTTGGCACCTAGTCTCGGAACTTTTTTTAATTGTACCCTGCTCGTGAACTTTCCTTCTTCATCTCGTTTCTTCACAATGTTCATTGCTACAGCTCTAGACAGACCAGCTACATATTGTAAGAGAGATACTGAAGCTGTATTTACATTGACCCCTACCTGGTTTACGGCGGTTTCTACTACAAAAGTTAGTTGGTCATTCAACTTCTTCTGAGAGACATCGTGTTGATACTGGCCGACACCAACAGATTTCGGATCAATTTTTACAAGTTCAGCCAATGGATCTTGAACCCTTCGTGCGATTGAAACTGCAGAGCGTTCCTCTACTTGAAGATCCGGAAATTCTTCTCGCGCAAGATCAGACGCTGAATAAACACTTGCTCCCGCCTCATTGACAATCAGATAAACGACCTTTTTTTCAACTTCTTTAATTACATCTGCAATAAACTGTTCTGTTTCACGCGATGCAGTTCCGTTCCCAATCGCAATCATTTCAATGTCATACTTCTTGATCATTTGTATGACAGCTGCTTTTGACTTTTCTACTTCTGATTTAGGTGGCGTTGGGTAAATAACTGATACTTCTAGCATCTTACCTGTATCATCCACAACAGCTAGTTTGCATCCTGTTCGATAGGCGGGATCCACACCAAGTACACGCTTCCCTTTTAGTGGAGGCTGCAATAAAAGATGCTTTAAATTCTCTGAAAAGATGTGGATGGCCTGATCTTCAGCTCTCTCCGTTAATTCTTTCCGTATCTCTCTTTCTACGGAAGGTTGAATAAGACGTTTATAGCCATCAACAATCGCTTCCTCAAGAAGAGTCACGCAACTTTTTTGCTGACTGTTAATTGTTTTTCTTTTTAAATACTCGTGAATTGAATCAGTTGGAGGTGTGATCGATGTTCTTAAAACTTTTTCCTTTTCACCTCTATTAATGGCAAGAATACGATGGGGAACAATCTTTGAAATGCCCTCTTGATAGGAATAATACATCTCAAAAATTTGTTTAGGGTCATCTTCCTCTGATTTAACAGACGTCTGGAGTAGTCCATGTTGTAATGTTTTAGCTCTTATCCATTTTCGAGCCTCAGCATCATCAGAAATCCATTCTGCAATGATATCCTGCGCTCCTTGAATCGCATCTTCCACCGATAAGACTTCGTTTTCCTCTGATATGTACTTATTAGCAACTTGTAATGGATCACTATTTCCATCTACCAGTATCCATTGGGCAAGAGGTTCTAACCCTTTTTCTTTGGCAATGGTAGCTTTTGTCCGCTTCTTTTGTTTATATGGACGATAGATATCTTCTATTTCTTGAAGCTTTGTAGCAGCTTTTAATTGCTTCTTTAGTTCATCGGTTAATTTATCCTGCTCTTGAATAAGACGGATCACTTCTTCTTTCCGCTGATCCAAATTTTGAAGGTATGTCCACGCTTCCTGTATATCTCTAAGTTGAACTTCATCAAGCCCGCCTGTTAACTCTTTACGATATCGCGCAATAAAAGGAACAGTATTCCCATCATTCAATAACGTAATCACTTCTCTTACACTTCGTTCAGCAAGCTTCAAATTTTGAGCGACTTTACGAAAATGTTCCGATTGTTTTTGATCTACTGTCATTTCCAAAACAATTCCTCCTTAAGAGCCTTCTCTACTAGTATCAGTTTACCGGATAAGTTGATTTGTTAAAAGCTTCCCTCTAAAATCCACAATTAATCCTGTGCATGTCTTTTTAATGAAAATAAAAAAAGTTCTTCCTATATCGAAACGGAAGAACTTTTTTATACGGTTTTCCCTACAAGAAGAGTAATATCATCATTTGTAGACGGAAGCGTATCAGTTAAATGTTGAAACGACTCATGCACTGAATCAAAACGAGCAATCATCGAATAGTTTTTCGAACTTATTTGAACGCCATCAGAATACGTGACGAACGAAGAACCTGAAGGGTAATCAATGGTTTGCACCTTCACTTTTTGAAGCTTTCCTGACAAGTAGCCTGAATATGAAATCGGGCGAATAATTTTTCCGTCTGGTTGATAGATAATCAAATTAATATTCCCTATTCCACTATACTCAAGTTGCCTCGTCTTTAGATCAAGCTTAAAAACAGAAAGAACACACCCTCGTTTTCCTCGCATCTCTTCATTCGCTCGTACCATTAACGATTCTACGTCTTCTGCTTGATAGTCCTTCACTGCATTAATAGCAGCTAAAGAAGAATCCTTTGCCATGTCACCACTGCCAAGACCATCTGCTACAGCGCAAATGAAATAATCGGATGTTTCAGCCACAAAATAGCTGTCCCCGCACATCTGATTACCTGCCTTCGGCTTTTGATACGCAGCAACAGTGAGCTTCTCAAAATCATGATGGTGGATCATGACTAGAATGCCTCCGTAGGTTCAATTCGAATGGCCTGTCTTAATTTTTCTAGGGCTCTTCTTTGCAGACGGGAAACATGCATTTGTGAGATACCCAACTTCTCTCCTGTTTCTTTCTGACTCATATTCTCAAAGTACGTACAGTTCAAAATTTCTTGCTCTCGTTCTGTGAGTACTGCAAAAGCCTTTTTAAGAAGCATCTGCTGGTCGACAAGATCAAATCCTTGTTCTTGATCACCAACAAGATCGAGTAATGTGACCGTACTACCCTCTTGATCAGCTTCAATTGAACTATCGACAGAAAGTGCTTGATAACTTTTGCCCATTTCCATCGTCTCAAGTACTTCTTCTTCAGATACATTTAAATATTCAGCGAGCTCATCAACTTTTGGAGACCGTTGAAGTTCATTAGTAAGTTCTTCGACTGCCTTCTTAATACGAGGTCCTAGTTCTTTAATCCTTCTTGGAACGTGTACGCTCCACGTTTTGTCTCGGATAAATCGTTTGATTTCCCCGACGATTGTGGGTACTGCGAAAGATTCAAAGCTCCTACCAAATTCAGGATCATATCGACGAAGCGCAGCAAGCAATCCAATCATACCTACTTGAGAAAGATCGTCGTGAATGCTTTTCCCTTTAGAAAATTTACGGGCGAGTGACTGAACGAGATCTTGATATCGCTCCACTAGCTTTAGTTGCACGACTTCGTCTGTTGGATCCTTTTGGTATTGTTCAATCCACTCATATACTTCGTTGTTATTGTTATTGCGGGGATGATGAGATTGTGTCGGCATCTACTTCCACCCCATCTCTGTGGAGGAACTTTGTCATCATAACTACTACTCCGTCCTCTCCACTGATTTCCACTTTGTCCATTAGTGATTCAATCAGAAAGAGTCCCAATCCTCCCTCACTGAGTTGTTCAACTGACTTCTCGCTATCAACTGGTCCTAGTTTTTCAGAAACCTTTGTATAGTCGAAGCTTTGCCCACGATCAAGGACCATCATTTCTAAACGGTCTTCATAAATGCCAAACCCAATGGTGATTTGCCCTTTTTCATCTTCTTTATATGCGTGGTTAACAGCGTTTGTACATGCTTCTGATAGTGCGATTTTAATGTCTTCGATTTCATCGTAGGAGTAGCCCATGCGATTCGCAATTCCAGAAACCGTTAATCTTGTTACACCAACAAATTCTGCTTGAGCAGGGATTTTCATTTCAACAAAATCTGAAATGTTTATCACTTTGATCCCCCCTTTACGTCTTCAATGTCGATCACTTCATCAAGTCCAGTGATTTCAAAAAGACGCTGTACGCGCGAAGTCATTCCAGTTAGTTTCAACGAGCTACCGTGCTCTTTGGAAGATTTTAGCGCACCAACAAATACACCTAAACCTGTGCTATCCATATAATTAACATCACCAAGATGAACGAGCGTCTCATGACCTTCTTTTCCAGTTAGCGGAAGTAAAGCCTCTCTTAACTGTGGCGCCGTGTAAGCGTCAATCTCTCCACCTATATGTAAATGATGTGTATTCTCATGATCTTCTTGTTTGATCTGTAAATTCATAACATTACCCCCTGTTAGGTTGCTTCTAATTATTAGTTAAAGTCATTAATTCCTTATTCCACTTTTAGAAAGAAGTTAAACCTCACGTCTTAAAATAACAAGGGTGAAATCATCTCTGAGTTCAAACTCCTGCAGACGCTCAAGTTCTCGGTAAACCTCTTCCACAATTTCTTGTGCTGAGAGGTGAATATATTTACGAATCAACGCTACGATTTCATCGCGTTCAATAAAACCATTGGTCGAACGGCATTCGGTAACACCGTCAGAAAGCATGATAACCATATCATTTCCATTAAGTACTCGCTGGTATTCTTGATATGATGTTTTCTTTGAAACACCAAGAACAAGTCCTCTCGTAAAGAGCTCTTCAAATTCATCCTTTTCCGCATCGTAAAAAAAGCCCGGCTCATGACCGGCTCCAGCGTAATAAAATGAATGCACCCTCGGATCATATAATCCATAAAACATCGTAATAAACATATTAGGATCAACATTTTGTTCCACTACGCGGTTAAGGTTCTCAAGAACAGCTCCAGGCTGCATTCGCTGCTCTGGTGCGCTATCCATTGTGTACTTAATCATACTCATACAAAGTGCAGCAGGAATACCTTTTCCAATTACATCTGCAATCGCTACACTAACACAATCATTTTCGTCTTGAACAAAATGATAGTAATCCCCGCTCATTTTCTGGGCGGGTTTACTAATGGCACCAATATCAAGATTCGGTACCTCCGGTTTATCGCCCGCTAGTAACGTTTGTTGCATATTTGCAGCAATTTCAATTTCAGATTCCAACTGCTGCTGTCGACTACGAAGACTTTGATGCTCTCGATAGGCAAATCCGTACCCAATCATCATTTCAAGCAAAAAATCATACGAGTTTTTAAGCGGCTCAGGAATATCAGGAAATAGTTCCTCTAGAACACTTACGTGGAGACTGACTGCTTCTTCAGGGGAGATCTTTTGTTCAATCATCTTCCGACTAAACTGCTGTCCCTTATATAAGGTTTGCTCAGATTGCTCTTCTAAATAGTTTTCTAATATTGCTTTATACTTTTGATATTGAAGATCTCGGTCGTCCATTATGCTCGATCCTCCTTAACGGAGCCATTTAATAGAAGTGATAACTGTACCTTCGTTCTCTTTCGAATCAATTGTAAACTCATCCATCAATCGTTTAACACCAGGTAAACCAGCTCCAAGACCACCAGAGGTTGTAAAACCATCTTCCATTACTTTTCTAATGTCTTTAATTCCTGGGCCCGAGTCGGATGCTTCAATTTTAAGACCAAATTTTCCACCGTTTTCTACACGTTCAATGGCTACTTCGCCACTTCCAGCATAGAGGTATATGTTACGCGCGAGTTCAGAAATAGCAGTTGTAATGCGAGCTTGATCGACCGTACCGAAGCCAAGTTCTTTAGCAATATTCCTACCAGACTGCCTCGCTTTCACGATATCCCACTCATTTCGTACTTCCACACAGGATTGGATATTCATAACTTATCCCCCCAATTCCTGTTGTAATTTCTCTAACCCCTGTTCTAAATCTAATGCAGTCGGGACGTTTTTCATCATAATACCTAAATCAATTAGCGTAATAGCAACAGCAGGTTGGATTCCTGTGAGCACTACTTTTGCCCCCATTAAATTTGACATGCGCACCACATCGCCTAAAACTTTAGCAATGAAGGAGTCAATCATATCGACAGATGTTAAATCAATTACAACGCCTTTTGCTCCTGTTTCATGAATCTTCTCGAGCAAATCCTCCTGAAATTGAAGTGCTGTTTTGTCATCGAGATCAACTTGAATTGTAATTAGTAAATATTGATTCAGTTTTAATATAGGAATTCGCATTGTCTTCCCCCTTACTCAATCTCAATCATTTTGCGTTTTGTCATTTCTAATGCAGTTTTCATGCCTTTAAATAATGTGCTTTTCGTAGGGAATTGACCAAGATCGATCCCCAGGTTAACGATTGTTTGAGCAATCTCCGGCCTAATTCCAACTAGAATACACTGCGCCCCAACGAGACGAACTGCTTCAGCTGCCTGTATAATATGATGAGCAACCATTGTATCGACTACAGGAACTCCAGTAATATCAATAAGGACCACTTGTGATCGATGTTTAATTACACCGGTTAACAAATTCTCCATGATCAGCTTGGCTCTCTCAGTATCAATGGTTCCGATCAGTGGCATGACACTAATATTCTCAAATACTGGAATGAGCGGTGCCGACAATTCTTGAAGAGCAACCTTTTGAATTGAAACGGTGTTTTCCCAGTTCTTTGCACTTTCATTAATCAGCTGGTTCACGATAGGGTCAATCCAACGATCAATTTCATCATACATACTGTATACTTTTTCATTAGATTGATTCGCATCTAGTAGAACTGCTAAAATAATTCGACGGAAGTTTTGCAAACCTTGCGTTATATAGCTAAGTCTCCATCCAATCTTCATTAGATGTTCAGCAAACCCTGTCATTCGATCTGTTGGCTTATGAACATTTTGCTCTATATGCGTATAAATGATTTCAAAAAGCTCTTTGTTCGTTTCTTCATAGGCTGTATCCGTTATTGATTGTAGCCGATGCTCATCACGAACCCTCTCCATCTCATCCATCCATCTGGTGTAGATTCGTTCACGACTTTCATTCAATAATTGTATGACTAACTTGTCCATCTTGCTCCTCCCTACGATCTTTCTACATTCATTTATCTTCTCATTGCAAGGAACGTCTCGCAATAATTATGCTTTCCTAGTCTTAGCACATTACATCATTTTCATCTTAACACACTTTTCGACATAACTAGAAAATTCCCTGCTGTCGGCCACACTAAATGTTCGGAAATAGAAGGGACCAATCTGTTCCATATTCACCATAATTAACTTGCGTTTGAATGGATTGATATAAAAAAAACTGCTCATAGGAGCAGCTTCGCTTGGTATTATACGTTTTCAAAAATCAATAAGTCCAAGGCTGATTTGCAAAGCTTCTTGTACCCTTTGCATCATACCCTCATCAAGGTGAGTGATTTTATCAGTTAGACGCTGTTTATCAATAGTACGGATTTGTTCTAGCAGTATAACCGAATCACGTTCAAATCCATAGCGCTTCGCATCGATTTCGACATGTGTGGGAAGCTTTGCTTTCTGAATTTGCGCAGTGATTGCAGCAACAATGACAGTAGGACTAAAACGATTCCCAATGTCGTTCTGAATAATCAAGACGGGTCTTACGCCACCTTGTTCAGAACCTACAACAGGAGAAAGGTCAGCAAAATACACATCACCTCGTTTGACAATCAAGCCATTACACCCCGCTTACTAAGCGGTCCACGGTGTGCTCTGCTTCCTCCTCAACAAGAAAGGCTTCTGCTGCAAGGTTCAAATTAATCTTAGCCATCTCCATGTATCCCTGGCGCATGGCGTCACGAATTTGTCGCTTCTTTCGTTCGCGAATATACATTGTCGTGGCCTGTGATATGAACTCGTTACGATCAAGCTGTTCCTGTTGAATAATACCATCCACCTCATTTAAAATATGTTGTGGGAGAGTTACAACAATCGATTTTTTGTTTGCCTCTGACACAAACATACACCTCCGAAGCACTGCTACTCATATTGTATTCCACCATTAATCTTACCATTGCGCGCGGCGCATTGCAAAACAACTTTCCACAAGACTATTTCATCATATTCTTGCAAAATCCTTCTTTTATTTTACTATTTTTTTAAAATTGTATTCATTACGCCTTTTTTTTCTCCATTTTCACGAAAAAGTCTCGGAACACGCGGTCCGATCATACAAGGAATTTCATAGTTTATCGTCTCAAGTCGCTCAGCAATGTCATCTATTGTAATTTCTTCTGCGCCCTCTGTTCCTATCAGCGTCACTTTCGTACCAATCTCTACTTGCGAAGGTAAGCGAACCATGAATTGATCCATACAAATACGTCCAACGATCGGAGCACGCTCACCGTTTACGAGCACATACGCTTTACCTAGCTTGCGTATCCATCCATCAGCATATCCAATCGGAATCGTTCCAATCCATTCACCTTCAGCTGCGTGATACGTAGAGCCATAGCTAATCGGTTCTCCAGCCCTCATTTTCTTTACGTGCACAAGCTGACTATAGAGGCAAAAAGCAGGCTTTAATGCAAAAGGTAGTATTGGCTTCATTTCTTGAGATGGACTTAGCCCATACATCGAAATGCCTAGACGAATAAGATTCCCAATCCGTTCGGGAACACGTAACGATCCAGCGCTATTTCCAAGATGGATCCACTTCGGTTGCAAACCATTCTCCTTAAGAAAGGAAGTGATGTCTTCAAATTTCTCTATCTGCGTTTCAATAAACGAATTACTAGGCTCATCTGCTGTTGCAAAATGCGTATAAAAGCCTTCTATATGAAATGAAGCATAGGTATTCAAACACTCGATGATTTGCTTGGCTTCCTTTTTTTCCTTTATTCCAAGTCGTCCCATACCAGTGTCTATTTTTAGATGAACGTTCAGTATCATTCCGTCCAATACTCCAAAAGCTTCCTCTAACCATTTTTCTTGAAAAACAGTAAGGGTGATCTCATTCATAGCCGCTACTTTAGCATAAATAGGCGGCACCCATCCCAATACAAGAATAGGAGATTGAATGCCTGCTTCTCGTAGAGCAATCGCTTCATCTAAAATCGCTACCGCTAAATATTCAGCCCCAGCGTGTAAAGCCTTCTCGGCAACTGCAACCGCCCCGTGTCCATATCCATTGGCTTTCACTACAGCCATAATCCCAACTTCATCCGATACATATCGTTTATAAGACTTTACATTCTGTTCGATAGCATCGAGATCTACCTCAGCCCAGGTCCCGCGATAAAACACTTGATTGTCCATTCCAACTTCCTCCCACAACAATACACTCTGCCCTCTATTTTAGGAGATTTTAAGAAAAGCGCAAGCGTCTTGTTTATCCCCGACTAGCTTAAGGCGAATCTCAAGTGTGGTGGGTTCGGTATCTCTTATTTCCAAAAAAGGTCCAGCCATTTGTCATAGCTGAACCTCTTTGAAGTATTATTTAATTTCTGTCATGCCGTACACAGACCTTGCTACGGCAGCCATTTCTTCTTGAGATAAATCATCTGACGCAAGGAAGAAATCAACTCCATTGTGATGCCAGGAGACAGTCGTATCAGTCATAACTCCCATCGTAAAACCTAAATCAATGGGTTGCCCGTCACTTACATTGACAGGAGCACTCGTTTCAACGGCAGCCTCACTTTTCTCTTCTATTAAAGTGAAAGATTTTTCTCCCGTAAAACTTAGCATCACTTTGTTGGTTGCCACTTCTTTCTCATCAGTTAAACCAGTTCCTTGCGGCTCATACATTGGATACACGACTTCAAAAGGCTCATTCGTAGTCGCAAGCACCGGCACTTCTAGTTGAGCTGCAGTCATGTTTCGCTCCATATCAAAAGCGCCTTTATCAAAAGAAGCATTGAATTTCATATCCGAAAATTCAATATCAACAAGGGGCTTTTGATCTTGATTCATAATGGTTACTTTTTCTGGTGCAAGGTCCTTTTTATTTAATTGAATCGATTGGGTCGATAAGTTCTTGTTTTGGTAATTCGTTTTCGTTGTAAAAACATAATCATTTTCCTTAGCTTCAAATTGAGCTCCTGAATCATTTAAAATATCCTGCACGAGCGTATTATACAGATAGGCCTGGCTACCATTTTCAGGCCAATCACTTTGGAATCGAAAACTTTTATTCAATGCTGGGGTGAGAACAAAGACTCCTTCATCATTTCGCAAGATGATTTGACTTTGCTCTTTTGATTCGTTTTTCAATTCAACTCGATAATAAGATGGCTTTTGGTACCAGATCTCTACATCGTAACGCTGTGGTTCTTCTCCCGTTTCAAGCGTCATTTTAGCGTTAACTTTATACCCTTCCATTTCGTTCAATTTCTTATCAAGGGCATTCACAACGTCTTCCTGACTTTTTTGTCCGCAACCTGCAAGCACCGCAATCAATATCCCAATTAATAAAACTGCACCGAACTTTTTCACTCTATCCCCAACTCCTTTGCCTCATTTAAAACGACAAAGGAGGTTCCTGTATGGTGAAAAACCTATCCGTGGTGTTGCTCGAGAAATGAATGCAGAACGGTTGGTATTGTAGCAATGACGTCAGTTGCCAGTACATCAAGAGTAGAATGAGCTGTTTGCACCAGAGTATCTGCTGATTGACCGTGTAAATACACGGCATTGCTTATCCCCTCTTGAAGAGACGTGCTGTGCATGACAAAGGCAAGAATCATGCCAGTTAAAACGTCACCAGATCCTCCCTTAGCAAGTGCAGGATTACCTGTTGTATTCACGTACTGACTTCCATCAGGAGCAGTTACAATCGTATAAGGGCCTTTCAAAACAAGATAAACACCGAACTCTTTAGCAAACGCTCGCGAGATGTCGAATCGCTTCCTTTGCACTTCCTTGATCGACAGCCCCGTTAACCTCGCCATCTCACCAGGATGCGGTGTCAAAACAGTTGGTGCTTCTCTTGCCTTAAGGCGCTCTTTCAACTCAGCTAAGTGGTACAAGGCATCTGCGTCCAAAATGAGGAGCGAATCTGTCGCTAACATCGTTTCAACGATTTGTTTGCATCCTGGTTGTCTTCCAAGACCTGGACCAACCGCAATGCCGTCAAAAGGAGCGAGATCCTCGGACACCTCACCAGAGAAAAATCCATTACGAGATGGGTACCCTTGAAAAATCGTTTCAACTACGGCACCAGCTGTCATCGACAGGATTTCCTCTGGAACAGAAACTTGTATTAACCCGGCTCCGCTTCGATAGGCTGCTTTTGCTGTCATAATTGGTGCGCCAACCATTCCTCTTGATCCGCCAATTACCAGACCTTTTCCATGGCTTCCTTTATGAGAGGATGCCGATCGATCAGAAAGCGTGCGATGTACGTCTGATTTTTGCCAGAGTGCTCTATCGCATGATGAGAAAGCGGCTTGTGGAAGACCGATATCAACTATCTCCATTTCTCCATAAAATTCAGCATCAGGGTAAAGAAAGGCTCCAAGCTTCGGGCATTGAATAGTATACGTAAAATCAGCACGAATAGGCTCGCACTCCTCTTTGTAGCCACCATTTGCCTGTATACCACTTGGAAGATCGACTGACAAAACCGTCGCATGAGTTTGATTCACTTGCCTAATGACATCATCATATGGTTGACGAACAGCCCCAGATAAACCGAGTCCTAGTAAGCAATCAATGATAATACCATACTCGGGAAGTGATTCTACAAATGCTTTGCCATCTTCATACGGTTTCCACGTGTAGGTCAGATTTTGAAAGATATCTAGATGGGTTTTAGCATCTCCCTTTACTTTTGAATATGGGGGAATTAACCAAAGATCAACATCATACCCATGCTCTTTCAAATACCTTCCAAGTACAAAACCGTCGCCTCCATTATTCCCTGTGCCGATTAACAGCGCTATACGCTCATTCTTATGAAGTTTGCTTTTCATCGCTTCAAATAGAGATTTCCCTGCGTTTTCCATTAACATGGCACCAGCTATTCCAATCTCCTCCATGGCAAACCGGTCCGCTTCATACATTTCTTCTCCGGATACGATTCTCACAACAGGTCCCTCCTGACCGTGGTAAATTATATGAGGCAAGTCTCCATCATATGCAGACTAGCTTGACGAGCACTCAATAATGATCTGTGCAACAGCATGTTGCTTTGTATGTGAAATAGAAATATGTACGATCTCATTTTCCTCTTTTGTTTCGATATAGGGAGCGCCTTCAGTTGATTTCTGTACACAAATATCTTGCCAGCTCAGTTTCCCGATACCAGTTCCTCTTGCTTTTGCGTATGCTTCTTTTGCAGCAAAACGGCTAGCCAAAAATTCAACACTTCGATGTCCAGTAAGTAAGTAATAAGTACTTAATTCACTTTCTGTTAGAATGCGCTTTGCAAACGAAGCATTTCGTTGAATGGCTTTTTTTATTCGATCAAGCTCAATCATATCAATCCCAATACCTTTAATCATGATAAAACCCCTTCGTACTAAATCATTAAAAGTTAGCATAGTGTTTTCAATAGTGATTTTTCCTTTTGCTATGCTAAACTTATAAGAAATACCCATTTCAATTTTATATAAAACGAGCAGTCAATTCTAACATTTACACTTTGGTTCCTAAGAAAGGTGGTCGACATATGTTCGTGCGAAATGAAGATTTTCGCTCATTTATTCGTTATTATCCTATCATCTCCATACTTATTGGTATACATATCCTCCTCTTCGTTCTAGTAAACCTGTTTGGAATGTTCTCAATACTTAGGTTAGGGGTAGGTTACAACAGGGCGATCGAACTAGGAGAATACTGGAGACTTATCACTCCAATCTTCCTGCATGGTGGATTTGCCCACGTCCTCTTTAATTCCTTTTCACTTTACCTCTTTGGACCCGCTCTCGAGCAAATGCTCGGAAAAGCAAAGTTCTTGATTGGCTATTTTGGGGCTGGAATTATTGCGAACATCGCTACATTCTATTTGCAGGATAGTAACTTTAGTCATGTCGGTGCCTCAGGTGCTATTTTTGGATTGTTCGGCATCTATTTTTACATGGCTTTCTATCGTAAAGAATTAATAGACCAGGCAAATTCCCAACTCATACTTATGATCCTTGGAATTGGACTTGTCATGACGTTTATTAGTCCAAATATTAATATTCTTGGACACCTCTTTGGCTTCATTGGAGGAGCGGCACTTGCACCTATTCTTTTAATTGGTGCGAAGCCTTTTATTAACCGAGGGATCGTTCGCGTAAGGAGAACAGCCGATAGTGGAGAAATTCGCTTTAAGCCAAATCGATGGCAGCGAAGAAAAATCCGAACTGGACCTTCTGGTGGTGGAAAAATCATCTGGGGCATTTTTATCGGTCTTGTTATACTTGGCTTTATAGCAAGATATTTATAACGGAAATGATATTATTAAAGACCAGTGATCTCATCACTGGTCTTTTACATGAAAGAGTCATTTAAATAATAGCGAACGGCGTTTTTTAAATTTCCCGTGATATCAAAATGTTGGTTTAACACAAAATCGTGATTCGCTAGATGTCGGGCATGAGTCGGTTTTATCCCACATAAAATCGGAGAAACCCCCACAACTTCGAGCATACTACAAAACGAAAGCAACGCAAGCACACCACTGGCGTGTACTTCACCAATCCCACTAAAATCTAGAATCACACGTTCATAATCGCCATTCTGAAGCGTTTGTAACAGCTGATGCTCATTAACTCGAAAAAGATTTTCCTCAAGCTCGCCAAACAATGGAATAATGCCGAGTGACGCTGAAATGGGGAGGAAGGGGCTAGAAAGCTTTTTCACTTTCACTAAAGCTGCTTCAAGCTCTTCTTTTTTATCCAATAAATCAAAGTTCGTATCCGCGAGTCTTTCCTGCTGTTTTTGAAGCGCCTTTGATAGTTTTTCCAATCGTTCATCTTGCCTTACACACACCAGCTGTCCTCCACCACTCATGGACCACTTTGCATAAACATGAAACAGAGAATAAGGGGACTGGGCAGTGCCCATAACTAATTCAACTTCAGTTTCTTTCAAAAGCGGGTTCAGCATTTTGGCAGCTTTCGTTCGACTATCGATATCAACAAGCTCCAAAAAAGAAGAACGAGGAGAAAAAGCTTCCGTTGCAAGCTTTGATTGTGAAAGAATGTTTAGTTCCTCATCAACTAAAAAAGCAGGGAGTGGATGATCATTTATATCGAACATTATTCATACTCCCTTTCCTCGCTTTCAGCCATTCACGAACATGATGTAAATCAGGAACCAACGTTGTATGTTCAGAGCAATATTTAGACAAGTTGTACTGTGAGGTAAGCCTCCCTCCAACTAAGACTTCAGGAGGATTTTCCAACGCTTCAAGATCAGTGACATAACGATTTAATCGCTCAGCATGGTACAAGATTGCAACCGAAATACCAACAACTGATGCTCCCCATTTCTCCGTTTTCTCTAAGGCATATTCAAGAGGTAAATTGGCTCCAAACAGCTTTGTTTGCCAGCCATACTCTTGAAAGAGTAACGATATCATTTTCAAGCCTAAATAATGCTGTTCTTGTTCAATACAAAGAAAAAGGGCTTTCGGGCCATCTTCATTCTTATTCGTAATTTTCCTGAAATGGGCATACCGAGAAAGAACATAATCACACGTAGTTGTAGCTAAGTGCTCGTCCGCAACTGATATTTCATTTCCTTCCCATAACTCACCAATTCGCTGCATGGCTTTCGTAAGAGCTTCAAAGGTTAAATGGCTATTTGTCATCAATTCAGACTGCGCTGTTATTCTTTCCCATGCTTGATCTTGATCACCTTCAAGAAAGTCATCTGTTAACCCTTTTATATCTATCGACACATGCTCACCTCTTTGTATACGAAGAACTATCAACTGTTAGTTCTTCCAGCTCTGCAAGACCTTTTTTCAACGTTCTAAGATAATCTTCCTTCTCTTCGAACGACTCAGATGCACGCAATTCATTTTCCAGACGCTTGAAATTATCAATTAAGTGCTCGGTTTTCATACCTCTAGCAGTTAGAATATTATTCAGCCATAAAACATAATCAACAAAAAAATCATCCGAATCCAGGTTGCGCGCCGAATTCAGGTGTTTGATGTGATGATAATTATCTTCACGGCACTTCACACGACCCTGTTCTCCATATTTCTCTAATAGTTCGGGCATATCATGATAGATACCGTGAACAACTCGGTCAATAATCGCATCGATTTGGCTCATCATTCAGCTACAACCTTAAAGCGAGATACTTTTGGTTTTATTGCGGCTAGTTCCTGATCAGGATATTTCTTTTCAAGGTCATGTATTTCTTTATATGAAGGACTTTTAATCCATGTTAAAAAAGAATCTTTCGTTTTCCACTTCATTTGAACGGTGAGTTCTGAAGGTTTATTCTCATTTTGGAGAAGTCGGAAAGATTCAAACCCCTCAAACTCATCCACCCGCCGCGAACGTGACTGATAGATACCGATCACTTCATCCACTTTTTCTTCTGGTACATTAATCACCGAATTAACAATGTACATATATTCCCTCCTTACAGAAATGTTATACCTCTTCTTTTATATTTTTTTTGGCAGAGTAAGAATACCAATTTAAAAGTTCTTCTCCATTTGTATGTTCAATATCTTTCACCCTAAATTGTTTTCCCGCAAAGCTTGATAAAATCGATATTTTAAAGGTGGTTAATTGTTTGGGCTCTTGAAGAAAAGTTGTCTCCAACTCCATTGCTTGAATGTTTTTCCTTGCTACGTATACTCTCGTTTTTGAAATTTGTCTAAATTGCAGAAGAGCGACATCTTTTTTGATACCCCAACCTGCATCACGATAATGGAAATAACCGATGAAACAGCAAATTGGCAATAACAAGAGTGAGAAAGCACCGTATGGAACAAAGTAGGTTATTAATCCTAATGGTAATACAGCAGGCAGAAGGAATCGAATGAAATAACGTCTTTTTGCTCTAATAGGCAAGGGTGAACATTCGTCATGAATGGCCATCTCAGGTAGGATTTCCCCTAATAATGTTTTCACTCTTTTTCGTTTAACGAGAGGAAATAATACAGTTGAAAACTGTTCCTCTTTTCCTCCGCCTCCGCCACTTTCTACGTATAGTACCGAATAACCAAAAGGTTGACGAAGGAGCCCTTCCACAATTCGAATCCCCTGAATGCGATGAACAGGAATGGTTAACTGACGCTTTTCAAGAATCCCTCTACTAATGATTAAATCATCCTCGTGTCGCGTAAGAACAAAGCCGCCATATTTTAGAACAGTACCAACGACTGAGAAAAACCATGATATCAAGAGCAGAAAGGCGACTGCAAGTAATAGAAATGGAAGCGTAGCATCCATCACCCGCTCTGTTACACTTTCATAGAACTGATTAGGAATGAAATCATCTACTTGCGAGGCAATTGCCGCTACGAAGGAAAGAACAACACCTATACCACCTGAAGTTGAAGCTGTGATCAGTAATTCTTTCCATGAAAGTTTATAAAGCAGCGACGGTTTCTCCTCCACTTCTTCCATCATTTCATCGGCGACCGCATTTCTTTTCTGGTAGAGATTGCTTTTCAACATTTCAGCATCATTCCGTTTTAACGCTGACATCACCACTTCCGGTTCTCCCCCGCCTCCGGCTGTCTCAATTTGCACTTTAACGAGTCCAAATGCACGCTGTATTAACCCTTGAGAAAAATCAATCGATTGAATTCTCTCCCGAGGAATGAATCTCTTTTTGCGGAAGATAAATCCCTGATGGATGCGTAGCTCGTTGTTTTCAATGTGATATGTATAAAAAAACCATCCTAGCACTCCATTTCCTATAGTGAATAGAAGAAGTGCTCCGATCATTAGAAAGTGCCACCACGTGTAACCATTTCCTCCTCCAACAAAAACAAAGAAAATTAACGGAATAGCCGCTTCTTTAGCGTACTTTACAAAAGATAACAGCATTGCTACTGGATGCAGGCGTTTTTTCTCAGACATCATCTTCTGCCACCCTTGCTAGAATCGAGATCCGATTTCTTAGCTCATCAGCAACTTCGTTTGAAAGAGCTGGTATTTCATGCGTCGTAGCTGCAGTTGAAATCGTTACCGACGACAGATGATAAGCTCTTAACAGCGGTCCCTGTCTCGTATCAACATGTTGAACTCGAACCATCGGAATGAGAGTTCGTTTCACAATAATGACGCCATGTTTAAGTTCAATTTCGTGTTCAGTGACTTCATATCTCCATTTTTTCCAGCGCAGTTTTGGTAGCAACCATGTCTGGAGAATGACAAATAGAAGAGCAAGCACACAACCTAACGCTAAAATCCATAAAGGGAGAGGTCGTACGATGACATGAACGACAAACAAACCACTCAGGAGAAAAATGGAAATAAGTGAAACCATCCCCCCTGTTATTTGCCATACTTTCAACCCTTTTGGGTCAATTCGTTTTGAAGGTTCCAGTCGCATCCGCTTCCTCACTTTCTATTGAATGTGTAATCATCTCTTAAGTATTAGAACAATTATATCATTCTTAGGTTATGCCTTCTATTCCTCTGTTTCATATAAGAAAGGTTGCATAACAACAAAAAACTTGAGCTTTTTTCAGCTCAAGTTTTATTTACTATTATTAAAAGTGATTTGATACGTAAGGCCGTTCAGATTCTCTCATACTAACGATTTCTTTTTGTTGATGGTCCCAGATCGATAATATTTTAGTATCTGCATTATAAAAAGTTAAATGCTGCTCTGAACACTGAACTAGCTCACAACTTGGTATTGGGAATTTCTCCTGTCGACCAGTTTTGGAACAGATGTAAACAAGCTGATCACTTTTACCAGTTCTTCTGTTAATACCATGGACAATTAAACTCCCGTTCCAGGAATGAATCGTTCGCGGTGAAAAATCAAGTTTAAAGGTGTTTTTAATTTGATATGTATCATCAAGTAAAAGAACCTGATCCTGGTAAGAAGCAGAAATCGATAAAGCAGCAACATAAACGCCCTCTTCAGCAACCATCATGCTTACCGGAGAATAGCCAGCTTCTAAGGGAATCACCTTTTTGCCAGAATCACCAAACGTTGTTAACAGGGCCTCATCCCCTTCAACATGGTACGATGATACAATGAGCTGACTTCCTCTTCTTTTTAAGTCACAAAAAATTCCATTCACGTGCCACTGATGTGTCATTCTTGGGTCTTCCTTCGAAAACTCATAAATCCAACCGTTCCATTCTTCTCCTTCACAAGCAATACAAATGGTTTCAGGATATTCATAGAAGCTTGGTTTACCGTTTACTTGGAACGTTCTTAGTTGAGCAAGGCTATGAACAAAGACGTAAACCTCGACATGAGTAGGCGAAAGTTGTTTGGTAAACCAATAATTTTGGTTTGAATCCCTCACAACATTAGAGAAGCCTTCTTCACTTGCGATTGGTAGTTTGGGTACATTGACCCGCTCAGATGTTTGGGTAGTGTGCTTATGCCCATCAGATTTTAGTGCTTTGCTCCCTTGCTCAAACGGCATTCTAAACGCTCCCTTCGTAATCAGCTGCCTTCTTCCGCTGAGGCAAGTAGGAAAAAGGATAGATGTTTGCAACCGATCCTTGCTGTTATTACTAGTTTAACAAACAATTCGTGAAGGGGGTATTGGGAAATAACAATAACTTTAGTAGGATTATTAGCGTGAATCGTTTCCTACTTTCCCAAGTATTGTGGAAACTAATAGGTCTTTACTCCTCAGCATTAGAATGAAGCGAGTTCTTTTACTGTTTCCTTTCCTTTCCTTTCGACGCTCCTTCAAAAGTAACACTTTAACCTTGACAGCCACCTTTGACTGCATAACAATGAGTACGAATCCACTAATAGGAGGAAGGATGAGATTTGCTTGGCACGTAACCACGATGAGTATATTCAACATCTATTCGGAAATGAAGACGAAGCACTGCAATCAGTCAATGAAAGTATTCGTAAAAATGGTATGCCTGCTATCTCAGTTAAACCAGAGGTTGGGCGCTTTCTCTCTTTACTTGTCAGCATTGCTAAGCCACGAAACATTATGGAAATTGGAGCCTTAGGCGGCTATAGTGGCATTATGCTTGCTAGCGCACTTGATAAAGAAGGGTCACTTACGTCGCTCGAATTAGAGGAAGCTTATGCAAATGTCGCGAAAGACAACTTGAATAGGGCGGGTCTTGGCGATAAAGTTAAGTATGTGATTGGTCCAGCTCTTCAGAACATGGAGTCTTTACATAGCGCTGGTCAGCAGTACGACTTTTTCTTTATTGACGCCGATAAAGTCAATTACCCAAATTATTTTCAAGCCGCTCTAAAATTAGCTACACCCGGAGCAGTTATCGTAGCTGATAATACCCTCCAGGGTGACAACGTTTTTGATGAAAATGTAACCACTAATCATGTAACCGCGATACGCGAATACAACGAACAAGTTGCCACTGATGAGAGAGTGGAAGCAATGCTCCTGCCTCTTTGTGATGGCCTTACCATTTGCCGAGTAAAACCTTAACAGTAATATAAGAAAGGAGGCAGAGCTTTGCTCCGCCTCCCGGTTTTAAAATGCGACGATTGTTCTGCCACGAACTTTCCCATTTAAAATGTTGCGTAATACATCTGGTAGTTCGTTAAGAGTAATTTCGTTTTGAATAGCTTCAAGATGCTCAGAAGGTTTGTATTCATCAGCAGCTTTTTTCCAAATCTCTTTCCGCTTTTCCATTGGACAGTACACAGAATCAATTCCGAGTAAATTAACGCCTCTTAGGATAAAAGGAAATACTGTCGTTGGAACTTTGGCCCCGCCAGTAAGACCACTAACCGCAACAGCACCGCCGTACATTGTGTTACTTAGTACAGCTGCAAGCGTTTCTCCACCAACTGGATCCACTACGCCAGCCCACTTCTGCTTACCAATTGGCTTAAACCCTTTTGGAGCTACTTCTTCCCTGCTCATAATCGTAGTTGCGCCTAACTTTTTTAAATAGCTATGCTCAGTTTCTTTCCCTGTGCTAGCTGCAACTTCATATCCCTTTTTGGCAAGAATCGCAACAGCCATACTTCCAACTCCACCGGTAGCGCCTGTTACAAGGATAGGGCCTTTGTCTGGCTTAATTCCTGCTTGTTCAAGTTGGTAAACAGATAGCGCCGCCGTAAAGCCAGCTGTTCCATAAACCATTGCTTCTTTAAGAGATAAACCATCAGGGAGCGGAACAATCCAGTCAGATTTTACTCTAGCGTATTCACTAAAGCCGCCATAATGAGAGACGCCTAATTCATAGCTCGTAACGATTACGCGGTCTCCTTCCTTCCAATCTGGATGATCTGATTCAGCCACAACTCCTGCAAGATCTATCCCTGGAACATGAGGATAGTTTCTTACGATATTACCTTTTGGATGCGCTGCTAATCCATCTTTGTAATTCACACTCGAATAATGAACTTTGATCAACACATCACCTTCAGGTAGGTCTTCCTTCGTAAATTCCTGAATCGCTATATTTGTATCATCCTCAACTTTATTAACAACTAATGCTTTAAATTGATCCATATTTATTCCTCCTTGATCTTTCATTCGGTATAAGCTTAACAGAAATTATTCTGACCGGTCAATTAATCTGAATTCTTTAATCCTTATTTGAATTCCTGTATAATAAGCTCTGTAAGGAGAGGACTCAGATGAACCGTAAAGCAGAGTTAAAACGGCAACAAATTATTAAAGCAGCTTATCAAGCCGTTTCTGATAAAGGTTACGAAGCCGTAACACTACAAGATATTGCGGATTATGCCAATGTAAGTAAAGGCGTTCCGAATTATTATTTTCAAAACAAAGAAGATGTCCTTGCTCATCTTCTCGCTCAAATTACGGAGCGGATTTATGAGAAAGAAAAAGAAGCGGTTGAAAAAGAATCATCTGCAGAAAGCATGCTTCAAGCTTATATAAATACTGTGTTTGTTAGTGCTGAAGAAAACGAGAAATTCTACCGTGTTTATTTGGACTTTCTAGCACAGGCTACAAAAAACAACCGATATCGTGAAATTAACGAACGCTTTTACCAAAATTGTGCTTCAATCTCTAAGGAGATTTTAACGCAGGGAGCGAAGGAAAAGACCTTTGTTGTCAACGATTTCGAAACGGCTGGTCGAGCCATACGAACCATGATTGACGGATATATGATTCAATGGATGATGACTGGAGACCATTCGCAACACGAGGCTTACAAACAGGCGTGTTATCAAGCCATTACCTCATACTTAAGCTAATGTGGCTCATCATTTGGGAGACGCATTTTTTCAATCCATTCCATCTCTTCTCCATTTGGGTCGTTGACATAAGTTGCGAAAGAATCACGTTTAAGAAGTGCCGCTAACGGATAAAACTCGCCGAATCGGACACGCTAACTTCATGTAAGGAGGAGATTTTATGGCAAAGGGAAAAAAACGTGGAATGAAGAAAGAACTTTCTCAGGCAGTTGACCATGCCAATGAAACAAAACCCTCAACAAAACAAAGAAGCAAAAGAATCACAGAGTAAAACCGGGCAAAGCATGCCCGGTTTTACTTTATTCTAAATGTAGACGCATCAATGAGCTCGATATCATCTCGCTTCTTAATTTTTTCCATTAATTGAAATAATGCCGCATCCTTTTGCTTCGCTTCAATCATACAATCAACCTGTTCGGTACTCCCTTTTACTTTGTTCAAGAATGAAAAGAACCAATCAACGTCAACATAATCAGCGTGACTCCGAAATTCTTGCTCACTTTTGGGTGACGAAATATGCATTTTCACAGGGAGTGGCGAGTTCTTCCAAGTATCAACCACTCTCCCCCAATGCTTCTCCCACTCTTTGGTTTCATGACAGGCCATATGGTGGTGATAGTCAAAAACCATTGGAACATTTAACTTCTCACATAAATAGAGCGTATCCAAAAGTGTGAAGGTTGTATCATCGTTCTCTAAAATAATGGTTTCTTGTATTTTCTGTGGGGTATACATCCAATTATGGATAAAGCGTTCAAGCGACAGCTCTTTGTCGTCATAACCACCGCCCACATGCAAGACACATCGATGGGTCGAATCGATACCCATCCCCTCAAGAAGCCGAACGTGCAAAGCAAGCATTTGAACAGAAGCTTGTAAGATTTCTTTTTTAGGAGAATTAAGCAGCACAAAATGATCCGGGTGAAAACCGATTCTCATTTTTTCTTTTCTTGCATAATCGCCCAATTCTTTTAACTCATTTTTTAACGGTGTTAAATAATCCCATCCTTCCAGAGCCTCATGGTTTGCAAGAGGAATTAAGCGAGAACTTAACCGAAAGAAGTGAATATCATTCCCTTTATTATGTTTTAAAAGTCTGAGACAATTTTCTAAGTTTGATTTAGCGATCCGCTCAAGCTTTCGAATCGCGGCTTCTGTGTTTTTGATTTTCTGAAATTGCGCGTAAGTCATCGTCTGAGACGGAGAGCTGTTTACAAGTTCTGTACTCATAGCGACATAGCCAAGTTGAATGATTGTCAATTCGTTCTCACCTCTCAAAAATCTTTCTATTAGGCTGTCCATTTCACTCTTCATCCATGAGCAATAACTTCCCCTCGATTAGGAGTGGAAGCATGGTACAATAGACGTAATACCTGGATGCGGGTAATAACGAAAAAGGGGTAATTGTATGGCAACTCGAATCATTACTGACAGCAGTGTTGACTTCCCTGAAGAACTGCTAAATGAATTGAACGTAACGGTCGTTCCACTCAACCTTCTCTTTGGTGACAAAGAATACAAAGCTGGAGTAGATCTTGACACACCGACGTTCTATCAGAAACTAAAAAAATCAAAAGAACTTCCTAAGTCTTCTGCCCCATCGCCCCAGGACTTTCTTACAAAATTTGAAGAAACAAGTCCGGAAGACGATATTCTTGTAGTAGCGCTTTCTGAAGCACTTAGTAGTACGTATGACAACGCTGTTCTAGCGAAAAAAATGTTTCATGAGGAACATCCTGATCGAAACATTGAAGTGATCAACTCTAAAACAGCTTCATCAGGTCTTGGGATTATTGTTTATCATGCGGCGGAGATGGCACGCGATGGTCATAGCTTTAATGACATTGTTGAACAAGCACATGAGTATACAGAAGATACGCTTACGATGTTTTTACTAGATACACTTGAGAACGTTATCAAGGGGGGACGCCTTGATCGAGTGAGAGGAACCATTGCTTCTGCCCTTAATATTAAACTCCTTATGAAAGCAAGTGATGACGATGGCTCACTTGAAGTCCTTGATAAAATTCGTGGGAATAAACGAGCGGTTCGTCAATTTATCCAGAAAATCGGAGACTATGGACATAATCTTGAAGATAAAGTGATTGCGGTCGCTCATAGTAACTGCGAAGACAAAGCGAAAGCTTTGATCGAACAAATTCAAGAACGCTATCCGTTTAAACAAGTGATTCTCTCTACAATGGGCCCGCTCATTGGAACATACGCTGGAGAAGGGGGACTTCTAGTCGCCTTTAAGAAAAACTAAAAAGCATGTTTAGAAAGAGCGCCGCTGGCGCTCTTTTTTGATTTCTTATCATTTTTCCTTATAAAAAATAAATAAAAAAGCGCTTTCTTTACAGGAAATGAATGACCATTCATCGAAATGTGTTCAAAACGAAGAAGTGTGGTGAATGGTAAATGAAGTGGGAAAAATTATTTGAACCTATCCAATTAAGAAGACTGACCTTGCCAAACAGAGTGATGATGGGGTCCATGCACCTTGGAATGGAAGGAAGTAAGGATCAGGAGGATGCACTCATTTCCTTCTATACTGAACGGTCAGGTGATAACGGTCCTGGACTGATTGTTACTGGCGGCATTTCCGTTTCTCCCGAAGGAGATGGTGGACATCATTTTCTAGGATTCTATAGGGAAGATGATCTTAGAGTGATGAAACGACTAACAGACAGCGTCCATGAGGCAAACGGACGTATTGCTGCGCAACTTTTTCACGCTGGTCGATATGCCTATTCACAAATGAATGGAGTGCCATCCGTCGCCCCCTCTCCTATAAAATCGCCTATACACAGAGAGGTTCCAGAAGAATTAACTGAAATCGATATTCTCAATTTGCTTGAATCCTATGCAGAAGCAGGAAGAAAAGCGAAAGCTGTTGGCTTTGATGCCGTAGAAATTATGGGTTCTGAAGGGTATTTAATTAATCAATTCCTGTCACCTAGGACGAATAAGCGATCTGATAAATGGGGAGGCAATTTTAAGAATCGCACCCGGTTTGCGATCGAAGTAATGAAATCCGTTCGAAACGCTGTTGGGGACGATTATCCAATTATTTTTCGGATGTCCGGTCTCGATCTTGTGCCTGATTCTTCAACACCTGAGGAAACAATCCAACTTGCAAAGAAGCTAGAAGAGCATGAGGCTGATATTTTAAACATTGGTATTGGTTGGCACGAATCTACCGTTCCGACAATTTCAATGATGGTGCCGCGCGCTGGCTTCATTGAACCTGCTCTCAAAATCAAAGAAGCTGTTAACATCCCGGTCATTGGTAGCAATCGGATTAATGATCCACTTCTAGCAGAAGAACTGCTTTACAAACTCGATATGGTTTCAATGGCGAGACCATTCCTTGCTGACGCTAATTTACTAGCAAAAGCAAAAGGACAAGCTCTTGATCAAATCAATACTTGTATTGCTTGTAATCAGGCGTGTCTTGATCATGCCTTTGAAGGAAAAGCCGTCTCCTGCCTTGTTAACCCTCGTGCTGGAAGAGAACATAAATGGACAATCAAAAAAGCGGACAAAACAAAAACAGTGGTTGTTATCGGTGGCGGGGTCGCCGGAATGGAGGCAGCGAGAGCCCATGCTGAACTAGGCCATACGGTTACGCTTTACGAAGCAAAAGCAGCCATTGGCGGTCAGTTTAATCTTGCAAGAAAAATTCCAATAAAAAAAGAATTCGATGAGACCATTCGTTACTACACAACAGAGCTAAACCGATTAGGCGTTCAAATTTACGTTAATCATAAACCAAATGCAGATGACTTGCTAGCCCACTCACCTAATCTCGTCGTTCTTGCGACAGGTGTTGTTCCAAGGCTGCCTGTCATCCCTGGGATTAAACACGCCATTCCATACCCTGAAATTCTTTCTGGGAACCGAGAAGTTGGAAAAAAAGTTATTATCATTGGTGCAGGTGGAATTGGGTGTGATGTCTCACACTTTCTGATCGAAAAAGGGATTCACGACATTCTTCTTCTGAGACGAAACGGAAAAATGGGAGAAGGGCTTGGAAAGACGACAAAATGGGCGATGCTACAAGACTTGAAGAAAAATGGGGTTACGTTCAGAACCAACCTTTCATATGAAGAAATCACACCTGAAGGATTAAAGATTACAAACAGTGAGACAGGTGAGCAAGAATTCCTGAAAGCTGAGACCATCATCCTGGCTGCTGGACAGGAGTCGAACATACCTGAGGAATATGAAAACCTATCACAAAAAGGGATCGATATAGCTGTGATCGGTGGTGCACGACTTGCTGGAGAGCTTGATGCTAAGCGAGCGATCTATGAAGGAGCGAAAATTGCTTTTGAACCTGAGACAATTTCTGTTCAGTAACTTTCATAACAAAAAAGGTGCTTAGAGCACCTTTTTTGTTATTTCTATTTTCAATCAATTTAATTCAATCATCCGTTTAAGAAATGCATTACTGTACGTTGTTCCTTGAAGCTGATTTCGTATCCAGTCCTCCTCTTCTTTGAGCCAATTTCTTATCAATCGTACTGCTTTTTCATGCTCATGTATCGTCATATGCTGGAAGATTTCATTCGTTTTTTCAAGATTCACTTCTTTAAGTGTTGTGTGGAGCGCTTTTAATCCCAGCTGCGCTCTCTCAGGATGGTAATGGTGGAGAACGACTCTTGAATAGTGAACCATGACCTGATTCAACAGATGAACCGACCAAATGTCATTTCCTCTTCTTCTGGACTTTTCATATTGAAATAAGAAAAATGCCGTATCATCAACATGATCAATAAACTCTTGTTTCGATAATAGTAACTGTTCGTTAAAATGACTTAGACATCGATGTGGATCGTAAAGCACTCTGAAAAAATCTTTTTCAATTAATGTTTCAGCAGTTACTGTAAACAAATCAAGATGCAACAAATTATCAAACACGGCAATCACTTGTGGCGCAATAATAAAGATTTCATCATAGAAAAGAAGACTACTATAGGCTTCTAAATAGCTTTTTCGTTTCTTTAGAAAAGCTCCCACGTCTCCCTCATCAACGAGACAATAGAGATCGATATCTGAATTCTCATCATGCTCGTCCCGTCCCATCGATCCTTTAAGAAATACCGCTTTTACGAGCGGGTCCTCTATAAGATGATCTGTTATGACTCTTACTGCTTCTTCCTGTTTCAACTCCCCAACTCCAATCCATCATCAAAATCGATCATTACCTAGCGAAAAAAAGAAGGCTGATGAACAACAAAAAAGAGTGCTAAAGCACACTCCTTATCCTAGCTTATCGCCATTCTTTACTTTTTGATCAGGCTGGATCAAAACAACACCTTTTTCCCCATATATACCAAGAACAAGGATTTCTGACATAAAATCAGCAATTTGCCGTGGAGGAAAGTTTACGACAGCCATCACTTGTTTACCAACTAAATCTTCAACCTCGTAAAGATCCTTGATTTGTGCACTGGACTTCTTTATGCCAATTTCCTCACCAAGATCAACTTTTAATTGATAAGCTGGCTTTTTCGCCTTTTTAAAATCGTTGACTTCAATAATCTCGCCTACTCGAATATCAAGCTTCATAAAATCATCAAACGTTGCCATACTGTTCACCCTGCCTTTTACTATTTCAGGAGCATTTATCTACTCTTAATCAGATTCTCGTTCCATGAGCGAATTCCTGCTTAAGCGCTTCTGAACAAATCGCTGCACAGCGAATCTGATTTCTTCTTCCGTTCTTTGATGATGATTATGACCAAATAAAAAGGCCGAATAAAGCTCAACAAGAAAGCGATCGCTCGCCTCAATTTGCATCGAATAGAGTTCTGAAAGCGTTAATGGATATTGAGAAGTAGCGAAAAAACGTTCGATGCGAAGAATGTACATAAGATCGTTTAGTAATTCGTAAGAGTTCATTGGTGAAACAAACTGTTTTATTCGACTGTCAATAGAGAGCAATAATGTCATTAGACCACTCTTTATCTCATTTCTTGAAGGTAGAACAAATGGTGTCTCTCCGTAGATCTTTAATTGCTCAAAACACGGTGCTACATATTCTTTCGAACCATCAGCCACATCTCTAAAATCTTTCAAGCATACTTCTCTCATATCTAGAGAAATACCCATTAATTCTGGCAAAGAAGGTGACTTTATCAGCGACTCGTTATAAAAGCACCAAATATCCAAATCGGAATATGGACCTGCTTCTCCTCTTGCAAAACTTCCCGTAATCACAACGCCCTTTAACAACGGGCTTTTCAATCGATCAACAAGACGTTTTGCGTATTTTTCAATCATTAGTGGAGTGATTAGTACATGTCTCATCTCATTTTCTCCTTTTCACCAAGACCATTAGGAAAATCTTGCAAGGACGAAGCAGGTCCGTCGTTCTTTTCTACTTATTTATTTTTATTGATTTCACTTGTTAAAAAACAATAAACGGAATCAATTACCTCGTCACGATCTGCCCCATGACAGATGAGATGCTTTGAATTCTCCATCACCCTAACCTGTTTCTCTTCTGAACCGATGAGATTGTATATCGCATCTGCCGTTTTATAAGGAACCAGCCCATCAAGTTTTCCTTGAAGTATCATCGTAGGAGTGAAAACAGATTCAAACGAAGGCTTAAGATGTTGAACCAGCTTACGAAATTCTAACGAAGCAACAAATGGTGTACTTCTCACCTTTCGACTATAGCGAATAAACAATTCGTTTTGGAATAGTTGTCCCCTACATAGGTCCGTTACCATCCCTCCAATGTCCTTAACCATTTGAATAGGATGAATATATTGAAGCGCTGCGCTTAATAAGACAAGCTTATTCACTTGATACTTTGTCGCCAAATAACCAGCTAGAACGCCGCCCATAGAAAAGCCTATAACGTATACAGTGTCGCATTCCTCTAGTAAGTATTGGAGATGAGATTCAGCCGTATCAATCCATTGCTGGAAAGTAATACCGCGAAGCGAATCTTGTTCACCATGCCCTGGAAGCGTTGGAGATGAAACGACCCAATTTGTATGGCTTCGAAAATATTCTGCCAGCGGTTCAACTTCATAAGGTGCACCAGTAAATCCATGTATGAGCAAACAACCGATCATATTCGTACCCTCACCTTTCCTCCTAAAGTTACTTTTTATAATACCACTAGGAGAAAAAAGTTAACCGGTTATTGTGCTTCTTCCCAATCTGTTTTTTAACGCTTTGAAACTTTTGATCCTTTTCCATAATGAATCGCTAAAGAAGCTTTCTTTTCTTCTCGTAGCGATGTCGAGCAATTGGGGCAAATCACCGCTTTAGAAGGAATGGGTGTACAACAGTAAGGGCATTCCTTGCGAGTCATTGAATTTATTGGATCCTGTCCAGGTTTACGCCATCTATTTAGTTGACGAACAACTAGAAAGACAGAGAAAAAAATGATTAAAAAGCGGATGGAGGTCGTTAGAAACACACCATAATTAATTGTTGCGGCTCCCGCTTCTTTCGCATCGGAGAGGGAAGGATAGTAATGACCATTCAAACTAATATACAAATCTGCAAAATTGATTTGTGCTAAAACAAGACCGACTGGCGGAAGAATAATATCTGAAACGAGTGAATCGATAAAACTGCTAAATGCTGCACCGAGAACAATACCTATCCCCATATCAGCTGCATTTCCTCTAATAGCAAAATGACGGAATTCATTTAATAGACCGATGGGAATTCACTCCTTTAACCTCACTCTACACAATATGTATGCGTCATTCATACAAGCTATGAATTTTTTTAATGGTTGTAATTTTTCTATAATTTTTTATAAAAGCGTCGCAAGCCTGATAGATGATATAATGTTTCTTTGCGACTATAGTCTAACATCAAGGAGTGAACAATCATGACATTTGCCCTAGCCTGGTCAAAGGCTAATCCCTTAATTGAGGATCCGATGGCTGTATTTGTCTATCTAACGGTTGTCGTTGGATTTATCTTTATGCTTGGCGAGTCAAAAAACGCCGTTATGCAAAAGATTTTCCATTACGCACCTCCGTTAATTTGGACATACTTTATTCCAATGCTCTCAACAACTTTTGCTATTATTCCGCAAGAGTCAAGTTTATATGGATTTGTTTCAACGTATATTCTTCCTGTCGGATTGTTGCTGTTACTGTTATCAGCTAACGTTCCTGCTACACTCCGCTTAGGACCAAAAGCACTACTCATGTTCCTTGCTGGTACGATTGGTGTCATTATCGGTGGGCCGATTGCACTTGCCATTTTCCAACCATGGTTACCAGAGAATGCTTGGACAGGTGTTGCTGCTCTAGCAGGAAGTTGGATTGGTGGATCAGCAAACATGGCAGCAATGATCGAAGCAGTCGGAACGCCAAAAGAAATATTATCACCCATTATCGTTGTCGATACGGTTGTTGGTTATAGCTGGATGGGGATTATGATTTTCCTTGCAGGATTCCAAGATAAATTTAATAAATGGAACAAAGCAGATGACTCGGTTATTCAAAGCGTGAATAAAGAAATGAATGATATTCAACGTAAGAATGAACGTCCTATTCAAGTTCCTCAGCTATTAGGCTTACTTGGACTTGCATTTGGTGTCTCTTACATCGTATTGAAAATTTCTGAGAACCTCCCGCAGACAGCCGTTCTTTCTACAACTACATGGACCGTTATGATTATTTCAGCTATCGGTATTCTGTTCTCTTTCACCCCTGTTAAAAAGTTAGAGGGATATGGAGCTAGTAAAGTCGGCTATACTGCTATATACCTTTTGCTCGCAACAATTGGGGCTAGAGCCGATCTTGCATATGTAGTCGATTCACCACAATATGTACTGATGGGTATTGTATGGCTCAGTATTCATATTCTTGTTATTTTTATTGCAGCACGATTACTACGTGCGCCGCTTTTCTTTGTAGCCGTTGGATCACAAGGAAATATAGGTGGAACAAGCTCAGCTCCAATCGTTGCTTCTGTCTTTCAACCCTCACTTGCTCCGGTTGGCCTTTTGATGGGAATTGTAGGTAACGTTGTTGGTAGTTATGCAGCTGTTCTCTGTGCTCAATTGGCTAGAATGGTCGCCACAATGTTTTAGCTTCTTTTACAAAGAAAAATCCGTCCTCCTCTAGGGGGACGGATTTTTCTATACCTTTATCCTTGTGAAGTAGGTCGAACTAGTACTTCGTTAATGGAGACACTGTCGGGTTGGCCAACAGCGTAATAGATTGCATCTGCAATCGCTTGGGGATCGAGTGGATCGAGACCATTTGGACCACGATTGTTTAACTTCTCTTGTACATCTTCATCAGTAATTGTATTCGTTAGTTCTGTTGCTACTGCCCCTGGTGAAATGATTGTCGCTCGGATATTTGTAGAAGGAGACATTTCTTTTCGTAGTCCTTCTGTAATTGCTCTTACTGCAAATTTCGTACCGCAATACACTGCACCGGCTGGCATAATTTCATGCCCCGCGACAGAAGAAACATTAATGATATGACCTGATTTTCTTTCTTCCATATGAGGAAGAACGCCAGCAATACCGTAAAGTACGCCTTTTATATTAACATCGACCATTTTATCCCATTCATCAATCTTAAGTTTATTCAAGAAGGATAGCGGCATCAATCCAGCATTATTGATAATAACGTCAATTTGCCCATACTGTTCAATTGTTTTATCAGCTAGAGCCTGCATTTGCTCTCTCGAAGTAACATCCGTTTTTTGGATGATCGCTTCTCCGCCGCTATTTGTAATTTCTTTCTTCAGTTCTTCTAGCCGATCCTCACGTCGAGCTGCAAGGACTACCTTCGCCCCGTCGCCTGCAAGTTTTTTTGCTGTTGCTTCGCCGATTCCACTACTTGCTCCAGTAATAATAACGACTTTTCCATTAATATGACTCATGATAATCCACCTTTCATGTTATCTACACCACTCTAGTTCCCGATTGAAACACCTATAAACATTCGGATGTGCCCAAATAAAAAAGCACCTGAGCCAGGTGCTTTCGTTTGTTACTTATTTTGTTCAATCCATTGTTTGAACGTTTCTTCTGTTTGGGTGCCAACAATGCGATCGACTTCTTTCCCATCTTTAAATCGGATAAGGGTTGGCGTTGATTCAATTTGATAGTCATTCCAACCTTGTTCAAATTCCAGAACATTGTACTTCTTTAGGTCAATATCCATATCTTCTGCGAGTGGCACAAGTATCGGAGAGGTGTTTTTACAATGAATGCAAGTTGGGCTATAAAAATAAACAAATGCATCTTCTTCTTTTGAAAGTGTTTTATCGAGCTCATCAGGAAGAATTTGATTTTGGTAAAGCGGATCATCGAGCTGATCGATCGTTGCAGGATCTAGTGAGTCTTTCCCGTAAGGATTTCCCTCTGCTTTTTCGCTATTGCTTAAATTTGTAACAAATGCGAGCGCTCCAAATAATACGATAATGATACCAAGAAAAATAATGGCTTTCTTCATACGTTTTTCTCCTTTTTCGTCTGCTTATTTAACAACAACATGATCATCGTAATCGAAAGAAAAGCAATGAGTGCTAGAAAAGGAATCGTGATAAACCCGGCGTAGTTAATATACTCTCCGGTACACGGAACTCTCCCGCAAGCTGGCGCTGAATCTGCAAAAAAAGATGTTTTTTGAATCAAATAATGATAAAGAGAAACACATACACCAATGACCGATAACGGCAAGACATATAACCATTGTGACGCATCTTTTCTTATCATAGCAATTCCAAGGAAAATGACTAAAGGATACATAAGAATTCGTTGATACCAGCATAACTCACATGGTTCATATTTCATTACTTCAGAAAAATACAAACTTCCAGCAAGGGCAAGGACTGAAGTAGCCCAGGCGCCAAATAACAGATACTCACTTTTTTGCTCAGGTTTCACAGCTGTACCTCTCTTCTTTTCACACCAAAATGTAGTTTCATTATACACCACAGCAATCGACTTTTAAAAAGATGAAACGTGACAATACGATTACAAAGCCGACTCCTTATCAGAGTCGGCCCTGGCTTTTTCACTTATTCAATAATTTGTAATTCCTTCGGATATTTCGTTAACGTCTCATACCCATTCTCCGTAACAAGCACATCATCTTCAATCCTTACCCCACCAACGTCCGGCAAGTAGATTCCCGGCTCAATCGTGTAAGTCATACCTTCTTGTAGCAAGCTATCGTTTTTTTCACTCATCGATGGAAACTCGTGTACTTCAATCCCGATGCCATGACCGATTCGATGTGGGAAATAATCACCATAGCCTGCATTAGAAATCACATTTCGTGCTGCAAGATCAATATCGCCAAGTCTAGTTCCCGGCTTAGAGATATAAAGTGATTCCATTTGGGCACGTAATACCGTATTATAGATTTCTTCTTGCTTCTCATTCACTTTACCGAATGCTACTGTCCGGGTAATATCAGAGCAATAACCGTTAAGGACAACACCAAGATCAAATAAAACGAGGTCACCTTTTTTCAATTGACGATCCCCAGGGTTACCATGTGGTTGACCTGATTTCTCTCCAAACAAAACCATCGTTGAAAAAGACATCTCTCGAATACCTTTCTTTTTCAACTCAAATTCTATCGTAGCGAGTACTTCCATTTCAGTAACGCCTTCGCGTAAAGCCTTTACCCCGGTCTCTACACCAAAATCAGCAAGTGCTGCTGCTTCGCGCAATACTTCAATTTCCTCCTCATCTTTAATAAGACGAAATTGATTCAGACCAAGCTCTGCTGAATGGTACTGAAGTTTCGGATAGCGAGTTTGCAATTCTTCAGCACGTTCATAGGCAAGCGTTCCTTTCTCAATTGAAGCACTTGTTGGTTGATGCACACCACGCTCTTTCAATGCCTCATGAATAAAGTCAAAAGGATCTTCTGAATCGCTATAGCCGATGATCTCATATTCCCATCCTGCGTCTCGCGCCTGGGAAACTTCCATCCCGGGAACTACAAGGAATGGTTCTTGGTTAGGAACGATAAAAAGACCAAGTAACCGTTCATGTGGTTCGCAGTGAAAACTAGATAGGTAAAAGACATTCGAAGGTGAATGAATATAAGCAAAGTCTTGATTTTGTTCAATAAGCCAATCTGTCATTTTTGATAAACGTGTGTTCATAGTGACACTTCCTTTATATAAATTAAGCTTCTTTCTACTTTCCCTTTCCTAGCTTATCATAAGTGAATCTGTTCACTCTATTAATACACAAAAAACCCCCGCAATACATGCAGGGGCCTGGCATATCTATTGTAACTCTTTCGCAAAGCTTGGCTTAATAAGACCAGTATCTTCAAAAACCTTACCCATTTTATCTTCAAATTTCGTAAATTGCTCTAACGCCTTCTCTTGTACAGAAGGATCAGCAATGTCCGCTTGTTCTGCGCGAATGGTATATGCTTGTGTTAAATCGTCAAATGAACTCTCAATTTCCTCTTTAGAGTCGTCTAGTTCAGCTGGAACAGATAGACCTTTAATACCTTCTACTGTTGCTTTACTAGCTTCAACAGCACTTCCTTTTAACTCTTCAAGCTCTTCTGTTGAAGGCTTCTCTGCTTCAGGTGTTTCACTGTCATGAAAAGCAGCTTTTGCTGATTCATAAGCGACGATTGCGTCATTATGTTTCTTAAGAACACTCACCACTTCTGATTGAAAATCTAGTAGAACACTTTTCGTATCTGCTTGCTCTGTTTCTCCACTTGTTTCACTTTCGCTGTTTGTATTTGAACCGCACGCTGCTACGATTAGAAGCATGGATAAACTTAAAACAGATAATAACTTCTTCATATGTCAAACCCCCTATTGATGTTTACTTCCAAAAAATAGTTTAGCACTAAATTTTATTTTGTAAATGAGAATAAATGGATAATAATTTCTTTTGAAGCCTGATACAATATGGGCTTTGTATAATTATAAAATTTGACAAATAAAAATAGCTGCCGGCGTTGGCAGCTACGATCATCAAACAATTGGAGAAGGGGGAACTTCTTTGGCTTTGTTTGAATTATATAGGACAATTTGTGTCGGGGAACACTATGTCTATTCTCTTCTATGGTGATAATGATAATCTTTATCAATTACAAAGTCAATAACTTTTCTTAAATGAAATCGAAGGTGTTGATTCAAATGCGCTTGATTTCTTCTCACGTACATATCCACTTTTAACCGCCTCTGCTCTCAAAACTAGCGCAAATGCTGTGAAAGACAAGAGCAAAATGAACAAAAACATGGATATCTGTAACATTTCAACCATTTTATCCACCTCTTATTTAAATGTTTTTTTCATTATAGCACGGCTTAATGATAATGAGAAGCATTATCATTAACATTAAGCACATTTCACAGAAGACTCATTAGTTGTGCAAGCGGTTTAATTCCTCTATTATAAGAAAAGCACATAAAAAATAGGGGGACTATCTATGCAGCGTGTTCACTTAACAGAAGATTTATCTTTTTCTCGTATTATTCATGGTCTTTGGCGACTGGCAGATTGGAATCAAACGAGTGAAGAAACCCTTTCACTCATTGAACATAACCTTGATCGTGGCATTACAACCTTCGATCATGCCGATCTTTATGGAAGTTACGAATGTGAAGAGCTTTTCGGAAAAGCACTCGCTCTGAAACCTTCCTTACGTGACCAAATGGAAATCGTAACAAAATGCGGTATTGTAATTGAATCACCAAACAGACCAGCTCACCAATCACATCATTACAATACAAGTAAGGAGCACATTATCGCTTCTGCTGAACAATCGCTCACCTCACTTGGTATTGATCATATTGATGTTCTTCTCATCCACCGTCCGGATCCATTTATGGACCCAGAACAAGTGGCTGAAGCCTTTTCTACATTAAAACAAGAAGGAAAAGTTCGTCATTTTGGCGTTTCTAACTTTAAACACCACCAATTTAACATGCTTCAATCGTATGTTGAGCAGCCTCTCATTACAAACCAGCTTGAGCTTTCTGCTTATAACCTTGAGAATTTTGAGGATGGTACACTTAACCTCTGTCAGGAAAAACGAATGAAGCCAATGGCGTGGTCTCCTCTTGCAGGTGGGAATGTATTCACTTCGAATGACGAAAAAGCCGTACGTCTTCGCGACACGGTTAAGAAGGTCGCATCTGAAATCGGTGCTGAAGGTATGGATCAAGTTCTATATGCTTGGCTCCTTAACCATCCGGCAAACATTATGCCAATTGTGGGATCAGGTAAGCCTGAGCGTATCGATAGTGCAGTTGATGCCCTTTCGTACTCATTAACTCGTGATCAGTGGTTTGAAATCCTTACTAGTTCAATGGGGTATGATATTCCATAAATAGTAGTGATATTCGAGATCTATTCCTTTTTTCTTAAATAGACTAAAACGCCCTCTCATCTGATAGGGCGTTTTTTGAACTAATAAAATTAAACAAACGTTTAATTAATGCTATTGAGTTACTCTACTTTTCTTCGTGATAACTTCAGATATCGCAAATTTTCGACTACCAGTAAAAGCTAAAATTACTGATATACCAAGAAGAGAAAGTGGGAACTCATAACCTCCAATAAGCCCCATTTGATGCTTTGCCAGAACAATAGCACCAATCATCGTTAATCCAAGAAGGATCGCTGATGGTATGACAAAGATTCCAGTAATCAGGAATACTCCCCCAATTGCTTCAATAATCGCTGCTGCATATGCAAGTGCTGCAGGTTGACCAATCTTATTAAACATCGCAATCGTATTCTCCATCGCACCTAGTTTTTGTATGCCATGAGCTAACATAATAATTCCAAGTATCATGCGACCACATAATAAGCCCCATTCTATTCGTTCTTTCACCATGGACACCTCACTTTTGTTTCCTAGCTAACGAATGAGGTGTCCTCATGGATCAGTTTACGATTGAATTGATCCCATTGTACGTTGTAAAAGTCTTGCTTGAACAAGACGTCTACGAATAGTAATTCCTAACCAACTTGCAAGAAATGCTTTAATCAAACCAACGATAATGAAAGGATAAACTCCTGAAATCATCGCTTCCTTCCAGCTTAAATCTACAATGAATTTCAATTGAATTGTCCCGAGCAACAAGATAATAATCATCGCTACAGTGTTCGCGATCATCGCATACATTAATGTAAATGATGTCTTCTCAAGAATAAGACCGGTTACATATGCTGCAACAATGAAAGCAAAAATATACCCACCAGTCGGTCCTAATAATACGCCTAATCCACCTTTGGCTTGTGCAAATACTGGAACACCCATTGCTCCTATCGCTGCATAACCAATCATAGAAATCGCACCATACTTACGACCAAGAATCGTTGCGGTTAAGCCAACAGCCAATGTTTGCCCACTGATTGGAACAAGTGGTAAAGGAATTTCCATTTGAGCAAGAATAGCTGTAATTGCTACAAAAAAGGCACATATAATCGTCATTCGAAGCTTTTTTTGGTTCATCATCGTTCTCCCCCTTTAAATGTTAACTTAAATAATATTAATGTTAACATTTAAAAATAAGTTTAGGAAGAATAATTAAGGCATACTCTCATCAATCATTTCAAATCCTGGTATCATCTGAGATAGTGGTACAATCACTGCTTCATTCTTATACATAGGAATAAACTCGTTTAAAACCGCAACCATTTTTTCACCGGCTATCCCCACATGCCCAATAGCAATATGTGCCTGATTATCTTTAAGCTTTACTGCAAGCTCTTGAGCCTTTTTACTCATATGCTGAATCGTATAGACGTCATCAAAAAAAAGTTCATTTTCAAGATAAGGAACCCCGATTTCTTCTGCAAGATCAGGAATGACACTTTTCCCCGTAGTTTTGCTATCTAAATAATAAAGACCTTTTTCGCGACACGCTTCAAGAACGATTTTCATCACTCGTTCATCAGCTGTCGCTTTTGACCCCATATGATGATTCATACCAACTGCATGAGGCACAGCGTCAATTGCAGCAATTACCCGCTTCTCAATTTCATCATCAGATAAGTCTGTTGTTATCGCTCCTGGTCCAAGCCAGCTCTTCTTTCCTTTCAATGGCTCCATTGGAATATGCACAATCACTTCATGTCCAAACTTATGCGCTTCTTCCGCATCTTTTTCAGTCGTTTCAAGAAATGGCATAATCGCAACGGTTAATGTTACAGGAAGTCGTAGCATTTCTTCCGTACCACCCATATCATTTCCGAAGTCATCAATAACGATAGCCAGCTCACGATTCTCTTCTGCACCTACTTGCGCTGGAAGGTACATAACCAATAACATAATAAAAACCCACTTCTTCACACTCTCACTCCCTTTTTCACTTTATTATTCCCTAAGGAAAATGCTTCATGACTACACAGGTAAATTCATTGCGTTCTGAACCCATCTGCACGAAAATAGAAAATGAAGAGAAAGGAGTTTTTGTATGAATGTTGAGAAGTATCTCAAGCGAATTAGCACCAAGCAAGTGCAGGTTGATTTATATTCTCTTCAATCACTTCAGAGAAATCATATGCACCAGATTCCTTTTGAAAACCTCGATACCTTTAGAAAAAGATGGATTGATTTAGATCTTGAGAAAATGTATGCAAAGATCATTGAAAACAAGCGCGGAGGACTGTGCTTTGAGCTAAACCCTCTCTTTAACTGGCTTCTTACTCAACTTGGATTTACAACAGTTATGGTTACTGGTACTGTCGCGATTGATGAAAAGAATTGGGGAAAAGAAAATACACACTTAACTAACCTTGTCGAACTCGAAGGAACGACTTACTTAACCGATGTAGGCTTTGGAAACTCGAGTCAAACGCCGATCCCTCTCTCGGGTGAAATCGTTGATGATGGGTTTCACCAATATAGAATTGTCCAGCGTTCAAATGATGTGTATGATCTTCAACAAGCAGTTAGCAACGACACTTGGAAAACACAAATACGCTTCTCAACCGAGCCTCGAACGTTGGCTGAATATGAACCATTAAGCTCATTTGTTCAAACTCATCCAAATTCACCATTTACGAATCATACAATAGTGACGATTGCGACAAACAATGGACGGATCACCCTTACAAATGATTCACTTGTCATCACTCAAAATCATCACAAAAAAATCTTTAACGTAAACGACGATGAATGGAATCATCTATATAACAGCTATTTTTGATAACCTCTTCGCTTCTTCGTAAAGACAGAGGTTTTTCACCTCTCAATCAAGGGCATAGTAAAGATAGACTACAAGAAAAGCATACTAAGGAGAGACGACTATGGAATCTAAATATATTCGTGAATCACGTGTAGTAAAAACAAGCCACGTATTCCCAGAAGCAACCAACAACCACAACACCTTATTTGGTGGTCAACTGATGAGAGACATTGATGATATAGCATCAATTGCAGCAATGCGCCACTGTCGTAGTGAAGTTGTAACAGCCTCAACGGACTCTGTTGACTTCTTACACCCAATTACACCAGACGATTCCGTTTGTCTCGAAGCATACGTGACATTCACCGGAAAATCTTCTATGGAAGTATTTGTGAAAGTCATTGCGGAGCATCTCTTATCAGGCGAGCGACATATCGGAGCAACAGCATTTCTTACTTTTGTCTCACTGGATGAAAATAAAAAACCACTTCCCGTCCCAAAAGTAATTCCAGAATCAGAAGAAGAAACAAATCTACACGAAACAGCACCAGCACGAGCAGAAAAACGAAGAGAACACAGACAAGCCAGTAAAGAACTAGCCGGCCTCCTAACCACCCAAAAACCCTGGGAATAACAAAAGCGGAAGGGCCCGATTAGCCTCGACAAGCATAGAAAAAGCGACATCCCGTAAACGGAACGTCGCTTTTTCGTATTAAATCCAGTTGTACCCGATAGAAATAATCACTAAAATTAGCACAATACACGCGATCCAAAGCATCTTTGTTGATTCGGCACGCTTCTTTCTTCCAACAATCATTTCCATAACACCGATTAGCACAATCGCCAGAATTCCTTTAAGTACATAGATCAGCGGAAAACCAAGAATAAAGAGCATTCCAATACCTGTACCAAGCATAATCAGATAAAATAACCGTTGAATCATCAGCGAGATCTTTTGCTTAGGTGCAAAATAACTAATCACTAAAAGCAAAACAAGAATCGCCCATGAACCTGAGTGAGACTGTAATAAAATATTAAACATTCGTGTTCCCCTTCCCATTAAAAATGGATATGACTCATGTCATACCCTAATAGTAGAATTGTATCGAGTTTGGCACAAGTCCTAATGCAAAATCGTAACAAAAATATACGAATTATACTTTTAAAAAAGAGAAGCCCTAAATGAGCTTCTCCGTTCTATTAGCTGATTGACATTTCTTTATAGTGCTTGCTAATTAAATCAAACAAAGTTTCGCCCTCGTTTACTCCCGTAAAAGCAGTAATCGCATTTGAAAGACCCTCATTCTTGATTTTGCTCTGAATATTAACTGCATCTTCATCTTGTAAGGGATCAAATCGTAATGCTGCTGCAATTCCTTTTGCAAGATAGTTTGGTTCTTTATTTAATTCCGCAAGCTGACGTGCTGGGCCAACAAGACGGTCGTCGGGTCCAATTTTACGAATTGGAGCTCTTCCAACGCGAGTCACTTCATCCACTAGATGTGGATTTAGAAAACGACCAAGAATTTTCGTAATGTAAGCCTCATGCTCCTCTTTTTCAAAACCATGCTTATGCTGAAGTAATTCACCAGACTCTTCAAGAGCTTTCTTAACATCATGATAGATAGCTTCTGTGTCTAGTGCTTCTTTAATTGTTTCATACCCTGCCTGATAACCAAGGTAAGCTGTCACGGCATGTCCTGTATTCACTGTGAACAACTTCCGCTCAATGTAAGGAGCAAGATCTTGAACGTACGTAAGACCAGCGATATCAGGAACCTCTCCAACCATCATCGTTTGATCGACGACCCATTCATAGAAAGGTTCAACTGCAACCATTAACGGATCTTCATGAGTTTGATTCGGAACAATGCGATCCACTGCTGCATCTGGGAAACCAGCGTATTGATCAAGGGCTTTGCGATCTGCTTCATCCATTTTTTCTTCAACAGCATTTCGGAGCATTGTACTGCCACCGATCATATTCTCACATGCTATAACGTTTACGGGAGCTTTTCTATCTGCGATACGTTTTGAAATGCCTTCTGTAATAGCAGAAGAAATCAATTTCAATACGGTAGGACCAACAGCGGTCGTAATAAGGTCAGCTTGATAGATCGCATCGACTACTGCTTCAGGATCTTGTTGGCTGTTAATACCTCTCACGCCTTCAACAACAATCTGTTCCTTATCCTGACCTAATATTTCAACCGTGTAACTCTTTCGTTCATTAAGCTCGTTAATCACAGTCTCATTGATATCTACGAAGCATACTTCATATCCTGATTGAGAAAGAAGCTTTCCAATAAAGCCTCTTCCAATATTTCCAGCACCAAAATGAACGGCAAGCATGATTAATTCACCTCGTTAAACATAGAGATTAACGTTTCTTTAGAATCCGCTTGAATCAACTCTTCTACATTTTCTTCTTCAGAACAAACAATCGCAATTTGAGAAAGGATTTCTAAGTGTTCATTATCCTTACCAGCAATACCAATGATAATCTTCGCAATATTTCCGTCTCCAAAATCAACGCCTTCACGTAGTTGGATGATGGATAGCCCTGAATGCTTTACTGCTTTCTTAGCATCCTCTGTACCGTGAGGAATGGCAACAAAATTACCCATGTAAGTCGTTGTGATTTTTTCGCGTTCTTGCATTTGTTCAAGATAGCTTTCATCAACATAACCGTTGTCGACAAGGATTTGACCAGCCATACGGATAGCCTCTTCTTTTGTTGCTGCCGTTTCGTTTAGTAATACGTTCTCAGTTGATAGAATTTCTTTTGCCATTTCAATCGTCTCCTTTAAATCCTAATAGTTTTTCTACATAACTTTTCATTTTATTTGCAAGGTATAACCCAATTGACTCTTGATTGCTCTCAGAAAAAAGTGCGATGCTTTCATTTGATTCAATGATTAGCGAACTGATGTAGCTCATGATCTCAATACTTTCCGCTGGCGAATCCTCTGGTGCCAGTTGTAAAAGAACAGTATCCATTTCAATAAGTGAACCATCCATTGCCTTTCTCTGAATCGGTTCCATCAATCGACCAATTGTAAACACAGACTTTTTAACTTCAGGTGTCCGCGTATGAAACAATGCAAGTGAAGTCTCAGGAATACCCACTCCACTAATGGCTTCACGCTTCAGAAGCGCCTCTTTAACTTCTGATGATTGGCTGATCGCATTAAGTTTTTCTAGTCGCATACACTCTTCTTCTAAGAGTTTCTCGACCTTTTTGTGTTCAGATTGATTTACTCGAAATAATTCTAATACCGAAGATATAGTCGTGCTATATAATGCAGCTTTACGAAACCAGATATTTGCCTCATCGTTTGAAATAAATAAAGATTCCTTTTCCTTCTTAGGTTTCTCTACCGTGCTTCTTTTTTTCATCATCGACTTCTTTTGAAGTGTCGAGCGAATGCGTGTTGCCTCTTCCTCCGTTAAAAAAGGATTTACCTTAATATACTCGCCTTCATAATCAGGAAGAGGAATGGTTGAAACAATTAGGTCATAGCTTTCAGGATCTTCATCTTGCAGTTCAAATAAAGAAGCACTTTTGATGGTCTGGATTTCTGGCAACTCCTGTTTCAACCGAGTCGCCAGCATTTTGGATGTACCGATTCCACTTGAGCATACAGCAAGAATATTCACTTCGTTGTGTTGAAAGCGGCCTTCAAGAGCTGAACCAAAGTGCAAAACAAGAAAACCAACTTCCTCATCAGGAATGGATACCCCCGGAAAAATTTCTTTTAACGCTTCTTCTAGCAGTTGGAATAAATCAGCATAATCTGCCTTTATTTTTGTAAGTAAAGGATTATGAATATTCATGTTCTGCCTAACACGATGCGTAGCAGGACCGAGGTGTGTCACTAACCCTTCTAGAAGTGATTCATTTGTTGCTAAATCCGCATTGAGGTGGTTATCTACATAGCGGATTAACTCCTTTGTTTTAACGAGAATCGGATAATTCGTTTCTTCCAAATAGTAATCTCCGGTATTTCTCAATTTCGCTCCGCGTAAATGCATGGTGATATAACCAATCTCAGCTTCAGGTATTAAGACATTAAAAGATTCTTCAAGTTTTCTACCGATTATGCTAGCAAAACCAAACTCTTTCGTATTCACTAGGGTACTTAAATACTCTCCGTCTATCTCGATTTTTTCACCCTTTTGAATACGCTCAACAGCAAGGGTCAGATGGACGATCAAACCAATATATGCGCTGTCAGCGATCATATATGGTAGCTCATTGTTAACATCATCAACGATTGTCTCAACCTTCAAAAGCTTGGTTCGATCAACTAACCCTAGCAATCGTTCGGAAGCAGATTGGAGAACACTGCCTTGAGATTTATTTTGGATCGACTTCTTTAACAATGTAAAAAAGTCTGAATCATTAAACTCAAGCGCAAGCAAGGAGCTCATGGCGTGTCTCTTCAAGGCCTCAGCTCCTTCAACTTGCACGCCATATCCCCGCTTTCTTATTAATGAAAGCTGCATTTTTTCAAGCCATTCTTCCGCTTTGTCTAAATCATGACTGACAGTAGCAACTGTCACTTTCAAGTCATTTGCTAGACCAACTAACTTAATAGGATCAGCTGATTCCAATAGCTTGCATAGAATCAGCGTCACCCTTTCCTGTTGCGTATATTCTGTAATGGTGAGATCAACTAGATAGCTTTTCAACTCAGCTCGGCTAGATTCTTGACCATCAATTTGAACGCCTACTCCAGCTTTCTTTTGTAAGGTTAAATCATACTGAGTGAGAATATCCTCTACGCCGACTAAGTCACGGTGAACCGTTCGTTCACTTACCTCAAGTTCTTGAGCAATCCCTTTGACCGTATAATAGTCATCACTCTCTAATAGAAGCTGAAGAATTCTTCGTTCCCTTGCTGAAATAAACACGTGGTTCACCTCGAATTCTGGCTATAACTATTTTTTTAGTCTATCAACAAGCTCTTCGTATTTCGGGCTATTCATAAAGTTTGCAACTGAGATATGCTCAGCATCAGGGCGTTTCGCTTTTGCTCGATCTGTTAAGTCCTGGTGCGTTATGATTAAATCGGCATCATCTGGTAAGTTACTTATAGCCGTATTTGTCACATCAATGTCTTGAAGTCCTGCTTTCTTAAACTTATTACGTAGAACCGATGCGCCCATTGCACTTGATCCCATTCCAGCATCACATGCAAAGACTACTTTATTAATTTCTTTCTGCTCTGCTTGTTCTGGTTTTGTTTCTTCTTTTACTGGCGTTTCGCTTGTGGAAGTTAACTCAGCAACAAGCTCATCGTATTTTGGACTATTCATAAAGTTTTTAACCGAGATATGATTCGCTTCTGGAAGCTTATCCTTCGCACGATCCGTTAAATCCTGGTGCGTGACGACTAGGTCAGCATCATTCGGCAGGTTGCTAATCGATGTATTCGTTACTTCAATGTCTGTTAACCCAGCTTTTTTGAATTTGTTACGAAGTACCGATGCGCCCATTGCACTTGATCCCATTCCAGCATCACATGCAAAGACTACTTTAGCGATATTACCATAAGAAGATGCTTCTACTTTTGGCTCTTCCGCATTCGTTTTTGGATTAGACGATACGCTACTCTTCTTTCCTTTCATTGCTTCCATTTTTTCAGTTGCTTCTGAAATATCTTCTCCGCTATCTTTTGAGCGTTTAAGAATGACGAATGAGACTAGGAAAGAAATAGCTGTTGCTACAAGAACACCTGCAATAACGCTTAGATACCCGCCTCGTGGTGACATAATCATAAGAGAGACGATACTACCTGGTGAAGCCGCTGCTAACAGTCCTGCATCTAGAAGTGTAAATGTGAATACACCACCCATTCCACCAAGAATGGCAGCAAGTACAAGTGCTGGCTTCATCAAAATGTAAGGGAAGTAAATTTCATGAATTCCCCCAACGAAATGAATCAGTGCAGCTCCTGGTGCTGATTGTTTTGCCGATCCTTTCCCAACAATCGAGTAGGCTAGGAGAATTCCTAGACCTGGTCCAGGGTTGGCTTCAACTAAAAAGAGTACTGATTTACCAGTGTTCGCTACCTGTTCAAGTCCAAGCGGGGTAAAAATCCCATGGTTGATGGCATTATTTAAAAAGAGCACTTTACCAGGTTCAATTAAAATACTTACTAGTGGAAGTAGACCTGCAGCGATAATCGCTTCTACACCAGCAGCAAGGGCTTTGTTTAGTCCTAATACAACTGGTCCAATTGCTAGAGAAGCAATAATTGTTAAAGCTCCACCGATAATTCCTGCTGAAAAATTATTAACGAGCATTTCAAAACCTGATTTAATCTTGCCATGAATTGCCTCGTCAAATTTCTTAATTAAATATCCTCCAAGTGGTCCCATTGCCATAGCTCCAAGGAACATTGGAATGTCTGCGCCTACAATAACACCGATCGTGGCTGTTGCACCGACCACTCCACCGCGACCGCCGTAGACAATTTTACCTCCAGTATATCCAATCAGTAGTGGCAATAGGTAGTAAAGCATTGGTTCTACTAATTCTGCAAGACTTGCATTTGGTAAATAACCATCTGGTATGAATAGAGCAGTGATTAACCCCCAAGCAATAAACGCACCAATATTCGGCATGATCATACTGCTTAAGTAACTTCCGAACCGCTGGACTTTTACTTTGAATCCAGATTTCTCTGTGTTCTGTTCACTCATCGTATTTCCTCCTTTTCATCCGCACTTTAAAAGCGTTTTCATTTTGTTTGTACGTTTCTTATTTGAATCAGTAAATATGAACGCTTATATAGGATCCTTATCCCAGTGCAACTTTCTGTAGTTCTTATCATACGAGCGTTTTGAGTCATATACAATGAAATCCAAACTCGAATTCGGCGCAACACTTGTTGACATGATTAAATAAACATCTTTAACCGCCTGAAATTTAGGTAAATCCTCTAAAATACTCATAAAGAAAAACCTCTGGATAACCAGAGGTTTTACGTATGCTGGGGTTCAGCTTCCTTCTTTATCGTTGGCTTTTCTTTTTCTTTCCGCTCCCACAAAATTGTTAAACTAATCAATGTCACGAGAATCGTTGCCCCCATATCCGATAATATTGCAATCCATAGGGTCAATAATCCAGGAATAGTAAGGAGTAGGGCAATGAGTTTCAAGCCAAGGGCTAGCGCAATATTGACTCGGATCGTTCGATTCACGCGCCTGGCGATCGAGACCGCTTCTGGCAGCTTACCGAGATGATCCTGCATCAATACAATATCGGCTGTTTCAATCGCGCTATCTGTCCCTTTCCCCATTGCAATTCCAAGATCAGCTGAAGCAAGAGCCGGTGCATCGTTAATTCCGTCACCAATCATGGCTACTTTGCCTTCGTTTGTTAATTCTTTCACTTTAGCAACTTTGTCTTCTGGTAAGAGACCGCCGAAATAAGAACGAACACCAACACGATTTGCCACTTTCTCAGCCGTTTTCTCATGATCTCCTGTTAACATCACTGTATTCTTAATACCTGCTTGATGCAAATCACGTATAACAGACTGGCTTTCTTCGCGAATTTCATCCGCGATACCAAACATACCAAGTACCTTTGTTTCATCGGCTACAATGACAAGCGTTAGCCCATCTCGTTTCATCGCATCAATTGATGATTGAACATTCTCAGGTATGGTAACATGACGAACGCTTTTTTCATTTCCTACCCAATGTCTCTTTCCATTAACCTCTGCAATAATGCCTTGCCCTGAAACCGTTTCGACATTGGTTGCTTCGAATTTTCTATAAGGAAAATCAGCTACTTTCTTCATAATTGCTTTGGCTAATGGATGAGAAGAATGCTTCTCGACCGCTGCTGCTACAGATAAAAACTTCTCATCATGATAGCTTTCATATGTCTCAACATAAGGGAATCCTTTTGTAAGTGTCCCAGTCTTATCAAAAGCAAGCGTATCAATTTTACCCAGTTGCTCAAGATAAACCGATCCTTTTACAAGAATGCCGTTACGCGCATTCCTTGTAATACCGGAGATGTTCGCAATAGGTGATGACAGAATAAGGGCACACGGACAACCTACAATTAAGACGGCAAGCCCTTGATAAAACCAGTCAGCCCAAACCCCACCAAATAATAAAGGAGGAACAAGCATAACTAGGGCTGAGATGATCATGATAATTGGTGTATAGTATCTAGAAAAACGATTAATGAATAACTCTGTTGGTGTCTTCGTTTCTTGAGCTTCTTCAACTAAATGCAAAATTTTTGCGAGCGAAGAATCCTCATAGGCCTTTGTGATTTTCACGTGCAGAATGCCCTCGTTATTAATACTTCCACCAAAAACGGATTCACCAGCACCTTTTTCAACAGGCATGGCTTCTCCCGTTATCGCAGCTTCGTTCACTGAGCTATTTCCAGCTGAGACGATCCCATCTGAAGGAATTTTCGCGCCAGATTTAACGAGAACAAGATCATCCACTTTAAGGTCGTTAATCCCAACGACTTCTTCTTTTCCATCTCTGATAAGAAGCGCTTCTTTCGGTGCGATTTGAAGAAGGGATTCCATTGACTTCCTTGCCTTCTCCATTCCAAGTCCTTCTAAGTATTCATTCAATCCGAACAAAATCGCAACAAGCGTTCCTTCTTTCCACTCTCCAATGGAAACAGCCCCGATTAACGCAATCGTCATCAAGGTTTCAATATTAAACGTTAGCTTCGTTAAATTTCGGAGACCTTTCATAAACGTTTGATAACCGCTTAAAATAATCGCAGTAAGATAAAACGGAACAGCTGGAACAGCTGTGACGGAATCTAATAGCAGGGCGAATAGAAAGATACCAGTTGAAATGCCTAGAAGCCACTTCATACTAGCGTGAGCATGTTCATGGGTATGTCCATTCTCTTCCTTCACTATAGAAGCATGATCGGAATCAAGGATTTTCTCGACTTGTTCAATGTTAACTCTTTTATCTACTTTTAGTTTACCTGAATTATACTGAATTTGAGCTGATTCACCATACTCAAGTTTTTGAATCTGTTGTTCCATGCCAGCAGCACAGTTGGGACAAGATAAGCCCTTAAGACGATATTCTTCCATCGTGTTTTACTCCTTTCTTCGTTCATTTATCTATCGTATTCAATATATGAGCATGTGTTCATATTAATCTATGTACAATTTTACTGAATCTTTTGCACGTTGTCAAAAGATTTCGTGAGCCACCTGTAGGTAGAGTGATAACAAAAGTATTCCCAAACACGTATACAAGTACAACTCTCTTTTTAAAACTTTCCCGACAACATGACCGATCATTTCGTGAACGGCTACATAGCCTAAAGAGCCGATTGCAATGCCCATAAATACGCCGTTAATAAGAATAGATTGACTGGAAACCATCCCAAACCACGCTGCCACTGTTAAAACTATCGTTACGAAGCTCGCCGCGATGATTACAAAAGTGCGTTTAATCCCGTTCATTCTCATTAGGATATATAGGGCAACCCCTTCTGGTAAATGATGAATAAATAGAGCAATAAGCAATGATATGCCGATACCTTTCCCTAATGTCATTCCTAGCGCGATTCCTACAGGGATATTATGAAAAATAATGGCTAGCACGAAAGCGAACACAGGAAGATAGCTTTTATGACTAAACATCCCATGTATGGCGTGATCCGTAAAAATACAGAAAAAGACCGATAACGATGCTCCTGCCATGAGGGCCCAAAACGGATAAGTACGTATGCTTTCGGGTATTAATTCAAACGTAATTACACCAATGAGCATTCCTCCGCAAATAAGGTAAAGAGCTTCCAAACGATGTTGATAATATGTAAATGCCATTCTCCCTGCGACCGAGCCGATTATAAGTCCTCCAAAGCCGATCATAAAAAGAGTTAACAATGACGTCATCATGACTGCATTCCCCCTAAATGAATTGAAGAGGCCTTCTCTTCTACCCACTTGTCCTATTAGCGCATTTTATTAGTGGGGAGGTCAACTTATGTATGATAAAAAGGCCGAAGAAAGGATTGCATCCTTTCTTCGGCCTTTTCAGTTAGACAATATCATATCCCTGTTCTTCAACCGCTTCATTCATTTCTGAAACAGAAACACTTGAAGAATCATAAGAAACTTTTGCCGTTCCTTCTTTTACATTCACGTCTACTTCTGCTACTCCTTCAAGCTCTGTTAATGCATTATTTACTGCTGCTTTACAATGATCACATGTCATACCTTTGATTTTTAACGTTGTTTGTTCCATTTTCATTCTCCTTTCAATTCTTAAAGTTTGACTCGCTTCAAACGGAGGGAGTTTGCTACGACTGATACAGAGCTAAATGCCATAGCTGCTCCAGCAACCCACGGAGCTAGTAGACCGAGCGCAGCAATTGGAATACCAATTGAATTATAGAATAGCGCCCAGAATAAATTCTGGCGAATATTCTGCATCGTTTTCTGACTTAAATGAATCGCCTTTGGAATGTTTTGAAGATCGCCACCAACGAGAGTAACATCTGCTGTTTCAATTGCTACATCTGTTCCTGTACCAATAGCCATCCCAATATCAGCTGTCGCAAGAGCGGGAGCATCGTTAATTCCATCTCCTACCATCGCAACTCGTTTGCCTTCTCCCTGTAACTCTTTCACCTTACTAGCCTTTTCCTCAGGTAACACCTCGGCAAACACACCATTTAAATTTACTTGTTTTCCAATTGCCTCAGCTGTGCGTTGGTTGTCACCCGTGATCATATACACATCGATGCCAAGCGCACGCATTTCTTCAATAGCTTTCTGAGACGTTTCTTTCACAGTATCAGCGACAGCTATAATCCCTTGCACTTTGTTATCAAATGCAATAAACATTGCCGTTTTACCGTCCAATTCGTACGTAGTCATTTGCTCTTCATAAGCAGAAAACGAAATATGTTCCCGCTCCATCAGCTTGCGCGTTCCAACCAGGATTTGCTTTTCTTGCACAGTTGCCACAATCCCATGTCCTGGAATAGCTTGAAACTGCTCTGCTTCAGCTACTTCAATCTTCTGGTTCAAACCATACTCTACAATGGACTTGGCCAGAGGATGTTCAGAAGCTTTTTCAGCCGCTACCAATTTTTCCAGCACGCTCTTCTCATCACTTTGAAAAGTAACAAAATCCGTTACTTCTGGTTTTCCTTTTGTAATAGTCCCTGTTTTATCAAGTAAGATCGCATCAATTTTATGAGTGGCTTCTAGAAATTCGCCACCTTTATAAAGAATACCTTGTTCAGCACCTTTACCTGTCCCAACCATAATTGATGTCGGTGTAGCTAAACCTAGTGCACAAGGACATGCAATAACAAGCACGGCTATTCCAACTTCAAGCGCCTGAGGTAAATTGTATGGATCAACAAGAAAATACCAAATGAAAAACGTAACGGCGGCAATAGCGACTACTATCGGGACAAAAACACCTGAAATCACATCGGCTAACCGCTGTATTGGTGCTTTAGATCCCTGTGCATCTTCTACAATTTTAATGATTCCGGCAAGTGCTGTGTCTTTTCCGACCTTTTCAGCGCGAATGGTTAACGTACCGTTTTCATTGATTGTAGAACCAATTACACTTTCTCCTACTTCTTTCTCTATTGGGATGGATTCACCTGTAATCATAGACTCATCAACGGATGAATTCCCTTTTTCTACGATACCGTCTACAGGTATTTTCTCACCAGGACGAACAACGATGTGATCTCCTACCTGTACTTGATCAACAGGTACTTTCACTTCTTCCCCTTCTCGAATGATACTTGCTTCTTTCGCCTGGAGGTTAAGCAATTTTGTAATCGCCTGTGTCGTTCTGCCTTTCGCAAGATCTTCAAATAGCTTTCCGACTAAAATAAGCGTTATCAGAATAGCACTTGTTTCAAAATAAAGAGACGGATTGTAGCCTTCCGTTAGATAACTTCTCATGCCTTCTATCACACTGTAAAAATACGCCGCAGATGTCCCAAGCGCAACAAGGACATCCATATTTGCGCTCTTATTAACCAGTGCTCGATAAGCGCCAGAATAAAATGGTGCTCCAATTACAAACTGAACGGGTGTAGCTAGAAGAAATTGAAACCAGGGCTCCATGAGAAGATGGGGCACCGGAAGTGCTAATCCGCCAGGTAGATGACCTAGCATTGTTAAGAGTAGCGGTAACGAAAGAAGCGCTGAGATAAGCAAGCGACGTTTTTTCTTTTTAACTTCTTCATCTTTGTGAGATTTTTGCTCTTCTCGATCCTTTTTGACTACCGCTTCATAACCGAGCTTTTTCACCTTTTGGAGAATTTCATCTAACGTTACTTCTCCAGGCTGATATTCGACAACACCAGACTCTGTTGTTAAGTTCACGGAAGCAAGCTCAACACCTTTTGTACGGTTTAAGCCTTTTTCTATTCTTGTCGAACAGGCCGCACACGTCATACCGTGAATATCGAGCTCAACTTTCTCTTTGCGTACACCGTATCCGAGCTTTTCAATTTTCCCAACAATTTCTTCCGCCTTTACTTTATCTCCATCATAAGCGACGCTTGCTTTTTCCATCGTCAGATTGACATTAGCATCGACGCCATCCATTTTGTTTAATACTTTTTCTATTCGTGTTGAACATGATGCACACGTCATCCCTGTAACATGAAGTGAGATTTGCTTCTTAGATTCCAATTGGTTCACCTCCCTACTTGGAGAACTGCTGAATCACTTTCATTAACTCCTCTATTTGATCATCGCCAGTACCTTCTTTAATTGAATTAGCAACGCACGTTTTTGTATGACGTTCTAGGAGAGTATAGCCTACCTTCTTTAATGCTGCCTGAATCGCAGATAACTGAATGAGAATATCTACACAATAGCGGTCTTCTCCAACCATTTTCTGAATACCACGGATCTGACCTTCAATACGTTTCAAGCGGTTTTGAAGCTGCTGTTTTTCTTCTTCCGTTCGCGGTTCAGTTGGTTTTTTCTCTGGCTGCAAAGGAATGTTCAAGTCTGCCATTCGAATCATCTCCTCCAAATTTACTTACATCTAATATACCCCCCTTAGGTATAAGTGTCAACTGAATCGTTTCATAAAAAAAACCTACATAAAGTAGGATTTTCTTATTCTCTTTCCAAAGGCAACGTCATACACCGGATGCCACCGCCCCCTTTTTCTAATTCGTCTACTTCTACTTCAATCAGCTTTTTCTTTTTAAGAATAGAATGGTTTTTAAAGATTGATTTATTAGCTTTTGTACTGATTAACAGCGTCTCTGGATTAAGATTTAAGAAATTGATATCTGCCACGGTATGTTTAATGTCAGAAGTCCATTCTGTTTCATACCCATGTCGCTTTATAAAAGGTTCAAGCATTTCATAAGTAAACCCATTTCCTGTTATAACCTGAACCGGTAAATAGTTCATGTAGCTTTTCCCAATAAAAAGTTCTTCCCCAACCACGTTACAATTCATATCGAGGTGAATTGTATCCGGTCGACGTGGTAGATCAATGACACCAATTTCTGAGAAACCAGCCTTGAACAAAGTTTCCTGCAAAGCTTCTACACTTTCAATGCTTGTCCGAATGCCTGCATTTATCAAAATAGCATCTTTATTCAGGATCATCACATCTCCATATTCGAGCGCCTTCAAATCATTATTTGCTTCCACACGAAACGTCTTGTTATCAAACCATTGTTGAAATAACTTGTGACTTTGAAAATATTCAGGTCCTCTCATAGACGTTCCAGCTGCCCCGGGAAGAATAATATTTCCAAACACACATGCAAGATCGCGGACGAAAATGCGGTTGATTAATTTTTCATTTAGTAAAAGTTCGTCTCGTGATAAATGAACAGAGTAATCGATCACATTCACTCCTTCTTCCTCCATCGATTCAATCATTACCTCATGGTTTTCTCTCGCCTTTTTTTGTCTCACTGCCTTTTCCCATTGCACGTCTGTCGCTGTCTGTTGATCAGTTACATCTAAAATTGACGGAGAACAAACGATAACTGCTTTTAACTGTCCATATTCATTCCAACAATTTGGTTCAATGTTCATCTCACTAAACTCCTTTATATCCATGGTCTTCTTACTTTCTCCTCACCCTCAAAAATGATGCTACAAACTGATTCACACATAAACCTTATCTTCAATTCTCAAACTAGTCTAGAAGAGGAGGGTGTTAGGATGGGTAAACAGACAGCTCAAGAAAAAAAATTAACCTGGTGGCAAATGTCATTCGTTGGTGTTGGATGCATCATAGGGACAGGGTATTTTCTTGGATCTAGCATCGTCATTGATAAAGCAGGCTATCTCATTTTAGTGGCATATTCCTTAGCTGCGATTGGAACCTGGATTGTTTATGAAGCTCTTTCAAACCTAACGGCTAAGCATCCAACAAAAGGATCATTTCGAACATATGCGAAACAAGCTTTCGGGGCATGGGCTGGATTTAGCAATGGTTGGGTCTACTGGTCCTCTGAAATGCTTATTATGGGAAGCCAGTTAACAGCACTTGCGCTATTTGCTCAATTCTGGTTTCCGAGTACTCCTCTGTGGCTCAATGCATCCGTATTTGCTTCGCTTGGTCTACTCATCATCTTTATAGGGGTCCAGCTCGTAGAAAAAATGGAGAACGTGTTTGGGATAATGAAAATTGCTGCCATCGTCATGTTTCTCGCAATCGGTGCCGCTGCCTTACTTGGATGGCTTGATCCTAAACAAGATCACGAAGCTATCGCTTCATCCGACTTTTTTTCAGGTAATAAAATCGGGCTCTGGGTTGCTCTTGTATATGCTTTCTATGCATTTGGTGGGATTGAAGTAATGGGACTGATGGCAAATGAGCTTGAAGATCCAAAAAACGCTCCTAGAGCTGGAAAAGTGATGCTGATCGTCTTAACCATTCTATATATTCTTTCGTTCATTGTTGTTTTAAAGCTTATTCCCATCAAAAGCATTACCCCGAAGGAAAGCCCGTTTTTAACAGCACTCACTCAATTTCATCTCCCCTGGATCCCTCATGTATTTAATGCGATTTTAATTATCGCTGGATTTTCAACAATGGTCGCTTCTCTCTATGCCGTTACAACCATGCTTGTAACACTCGCTGAAGAAAATGATGCGCCTGCGATTTTCGCAAAAAAAAGCAGGAAGATTTCCCTTCCCGCTTTTGGTCTTACAACCCTAGTTGTCATACTTTCAATTGGTTTCGCACTCTTATTACCTGAAAACATTTTTGAGTATTTAACGACTGCCGCTGGTTTAATGCTGTTATACAATTGGATGTTTATCCTTTTTTCTTATCGGAAATTAACCCAGACCACTTTCAAAGATAAGATAAAACTCATCATTGGGATTCTTCTAATAAGTACAGCTGTTTCAGGAACGTTACTTGATCGTATTAGTAGAGCAGGTTTTTTTGTCAGTCTATGCTTTCTTCTACTCATTGCTTCGGCTACCTTTTTTAAAATGAAAAGGAAACAGCACTAGGAACGGATGCTCTTCCATTTCTGTTTCATCGCCATGAAAGGACATTTAGAAAGCGAAGAGTTATCATCTGATAAGAAATATTGCTCCCATTCATAGTTATCTTGCTGACCGTACCACTTCAAAGCGGGGTGGGCTGGAATCCCATCGTAAGAAACCAATCGCTGCCGAATTGCTTTCTTAAGCTTTTGGCCAAAAGTGGTTTCCGAATTGATTTCATCAAAAACCCATCTTGGTTGAAACGCGATTAGAAAACAAGGAAAGTGACGACTCTGTCGAACAACATGAGCTGGGGTCGCACTGAAAGCAAAATACGGTTCTCCGTTGAAGCAAAATTCCCATTTAGGATCATGAGGATCTATAGGAATATGCTCCGGCCACGCTTCCTTATCAAGTTCATGTACTCGGTTTAATAGCGACCAGAAGAGTGATTGATACTGCTCGACATCAGCATTTTGTTGCTGTAACCTCCTTGAATCAAAAAAAACGACAAGAGAGGCATATTTACCTGTGTCCCTGGCTACTTCTCCGTAATTTTCTAACAAAGTAGCTAACTGAGTACATGCGCTATCTGTTGTTGGATCATCTGCGAACCCGAAACGCAAATTATCTTGATAAAACCCCTGTTTTCCAGGAATACAGGGATAAGGTTTTTCACGGTCTCCTAACATTGCCCCCATGTGAGTAAATGCAGTGTGCTTCCAACCTTCCATTTCTTCTTCATGTTCATCAATCCATGATTTCGTATATAGTTCCAAACGGAATCCCTCCTTAACACGACACGCGTTATTTTATTAGGAGGGACAGAAAGTGGTGCCAGTCTATCCGATGAACAACTTGATCGCTTGTATTCCAAAATAGAAACCAAAACCGATTAATGTTATTCCAGATAGCATAGATATTCGTTTCAACACACTTGGATTAACCCATGCACGTGCGCCTGCTGCAGCACTCGCCATGGTGAGGTCCCATAAGGTGATGCCTAGAAAAATGCCTGTACTATAAAGCAACAGCAGCTTGCTATCAACCATGCTGGATGTTTGAGCTAGAATCGACCCATATATCCCAAGCCAGAATAAAATATTTAGTGGATTTGATATCGCAATAAAAAAACCCGTGCGAAATGATTTGCGATTTGACTCATTACGAGTACTTATTTGCTTAACTCCAATGGAATTAACCTTAACAATATTTTCAATGCCGGTATACGTTAATACAAAAAAACCGAACAGCCACAGAAATGTTTTCATAAATGGCGTTTCAATAACTTGAGCGAGCCCAAAGTAAATCAGCATCATAAATACACCATCTGCTACCATCGCTCCAAACCCTACCAGCCAGGCATTCATAAATCCAAATCGTATTCCCCTGTCCAGCTGCGCCGCATTAATCGGCCCCATTGGAGCTGAAAGTGATAGTCCTAAAAAGATGTAGCTAATAAAGATACTCATACGCCTCCACCCTTCGTCGTATTCGTATCCATTGTATTCGGACATGCTTGTAAGTAGTCGAAAGAAAGAGTTGAACTTCTATCTACTATTTTCCCTACAAAAAACGGCCTTCTCCAATTGGAAAAGGTGTAGGATTACAATAAAGTCGGGAACTCTTACTCAAAAAAACTCCCGTTTTTATATAGCATTAATGATTTAGCAAAAATCAAAGTTGGGAACCGTCTTTTTTTCTGCCTGACAAAAGAGTCGGGAACCAACTAAATGTATAAATACTAACAGTCTCTTTATTTCATAACATTAAAATGGAACCTCGAACATAAAAATGCCCTCTGTACAGACCTGCACAGAGGGCATTCTAAATAATACTAGAAATAAAATACGGTTTAATTGAAAATGAAACCCCTTTTTCTATAGATTAAATGTTCAATTATACGTGTCGTTTTGAGATATGTAAGATTGTAGTATCTCCTATATCTTCTGTATATAGTTGATGAACAAAATCAGAATCTAATGTAGCGAAATGTGTTGCTTTATTATTATATGCGGCTGCTAGGTGAAGTGCATCTTTTATTTCCAACTGATAATTCCTCATAAAACCTTCCGCTATTTGGAATGTTCTCTCATCAGACGAGATATGATTTATTTTAATATGAAAATCATCTTCTAAACTTTTACACAGTAAATTATATATAGTCAGTACAGCTGTATAAAATTGATTTAATGAAGCTCGATCTCGATAATTCTCCTTGTAACTTTTCACTATTTCTTTAACAGGTATGTAATCATTTCTTCTTAGATGTACTCTTTGCAACATCTCTTGATCTGCTAAACCAAGTAACTGTTTGGATATTTCACCATCACCCAGCACTTTCTCTTCATCATTTGTAAGTTGTTCCCTAAGAGTATATTTACGATATGCCGTATAAATTAAATTAGAAAAATAACCCAAATAAAGATGATGTACTACTTCAGAAACGACATGATTACTAATCAAAATAGTTCCATTTCCCTCTATTTTTCCGAGGGTATATTCCACCATTTCCCCTTTATCACTGTCGCTATCTAAGAACTCCAATAAAAAACAAGCATCGACGTATATAGATGCTTGCTCAAGGGATTCCTGCTTGAGCTCTTCAAATCGAAGAATCCTAGCGTCCATTATTGACCTCTGTTATAAAGCTGAACAAGAGAATGCCCAGGAGCAGTTTTTATTGCAAGCATTTTTCTTAACTCTGAAATAGATTGAGGCTTTTCATTTAACTTCAAATCTTTTTCTGATACAGATTCAGTATCTAACGATGGATAGATAGTTGCCATATCAATCACTCCAATTAGTTTATTTACTCCATTATACTTACTTCTGGAATATTTGTCCATAAAAATCCCTCCAAATACTCTCTTAAAACATATATATATATTATTTACTAATACCAGAACTCCTATTTTAATTATCGCCATTTTTTTCCTTAAGAAGACGTCATATTCGTTATTTTTGCTCTTGGTGATTGAATAAAGGTAACTTCTATTGTTTTAAACGCTTTTAACATGTAGACAAAAATGACGTTAGTCAAACGACTAACGTCTTAGATACTATATAACAAGCGAATTTTACAGGGCTACATTACTATTATTTGATATGGGATCACAATTCGTACTTGGAGTGTGATTGATCAATCGTCCTCTTCTCTGATTCGTACTCCATCATTCTTAACGATATATATCTTCTAACTTCATTAGAAACCGTGTTAGCTAATCCTGCTTTTTTGTATACCTTCCATTCAACTATAGGCATATTTTCTCTTTCCAATTGCTTAATTACACTATCTACTCGTCTCTTCTGAAACGTAGCAATTCCTTCTACATTTTGGTATAGATATTCCATTGTCTTAGGTAGCTTATTTGCTTTTTTTTGCAACAAGCTAACCTTATTAAGCTTTCTTCCAACAGAAGCAATAGTTATCTTACTAGGTTTTTGTTCACCATTATCCCAGTTTTCTATTACTTCTTGCACCAGTTGAAGCAACTCTTTGTCCCTTTTTCCCCAATCCACACGATTATTTACTGTTCGTACCTTCTGTTTAGCTGGAGCATTTTTGTTTAACCACTCACGGTCATTTCTATATAAGTAAGCATAGACAGCTGGGACAAGCTTTCTTACTTCTGTCTTGGATTTCTCTGGATATTTTTGACGTGTCTTCAACCAAAGAGACTTCATACGTTTTAATTGATCCTCAGGATTTACCGAAAGGTTTTGCAATCTTCGTTGATCCCTTGGTCTCTTCCAGGGTACATCTAGCCCCAGTCTATAGGCGTATTTCTTTACCGTCTCTGTGTTGCACTGTAACGTTTTAGCAATAGTATTGAGAGGCAATTGATTTTCGACTAGACTAGTTAATTGTTGCTTCCATGCGAATCCATACTCTTTTATTGTACCAACCTTATACTTATCATTGCTGGAGGAATCAGGTCCTTTCCTAGAAAAAACAAACCCACAATCACACTTAAATGTTCCAACTGGTTTCCCAGTGTCATAGCAACTTGTAATTGTTAAGGATGTGACAACTCGTTTGTGGTAATTTCCACACGCAACGTTTAAACACAACCAAGGTCCATTCCCAAACGGTCGAGGATGCTTAAGTGAATAAAAGCTATTAACATCAGTTTCAAAAAAGATTAGTAAAAGGACATGTCTTAGAGGATGGAACGTTTTTCGATGTTTTTGAAATATCATCGTTAACCAATCAGTTTCTTTAAAGGTAACGTTAGATTGTAATAAGTTTAATACATCATTTGAAAAGATCGCCTTAAATTCTTGGTATAACTTTTCCCTATTGGTAAATCCCTTTGGTGTTTTCAAATCTCGCTGTTTAAGAAGACCCTGGTACTTTTCCCTTATTTCGTTTTCTCTATTTTGAATTTTATAATTTGAACCTAATAGAGCTGATTGATTTGCAACTTCAATTAGCACTTGGAGATCTGCTTCACTTAAATGTTTTATTTCCAGCCTTTTTCGAACTATCTCAGGGGTTGCTACAATAAACTCGTGCTGGTTTTTCGGTTTCATTGGAACAATTGTTTCTTCTAATAGCATTTCATGCTTCGTACAGATGAATACACCCGGCATTTGATGACTGCGCCTCCAATAGGTTTCTCCATACCTTTCTAAATCTTCAGAGATACATGAAGAACATGTCCATAGAAATCTTTTTGGCTTAATATTGCTAGCGGAAACACCTGTACGTGTATGGATAGTACCCCCTGTATCATTTTCCATTGACTTTTTTACTTTTTCAGCTTGTTTGGGAAGCAAAAAAGCAGCATAGTAGGGATACATGGTGTGATTGTTAATGATATTTTCTACGCTCCAAAAACCTCCCAATTTAGATGACAAAGCATTTAAATTAGCCGGTAAATCCCACACCGACCGAATTGTTCTTTTTCCGTATAACTCTTCAACTGTCACTTTGGCGCTTATATTTCCTGAACGGACATGATACCTAGCTAGTATGCTATATAAAAGCTCATCAGGATAAGGAGTTGGAAACCATGTTAGCATAACCATCACCTTCCACTACATCTTCCATAGGTGGTTTTATTATTCTTTCTTTTAGAAAATGAACATACACCGATTCTTTCTGACGTCTAGCCTCTTTCATCTGATTTATCAAATAGTATTCTCGTGTGGGTGTGTTCTTTGTTTCCTTACGACTTACCCTCTCTTTCCTCTCGTCCTTTTCCATAAGAAGCTTAAATGCCTGTTTAACAATTAAGGATTTCTCTACATTTTCCCCATACCTTTTTAAGGTTTTTCTGACTGCTACTTGGATATGATCAGCTTCAAAATCCATTCCTAACAATTGAAGTGTTACTTCTTCCATGATTGTTTGCTCTTTTTTTCTTTGCTTGTTTGCCTGTAGCTTCTTTTGCACACGTATTTTGTCTTGTAGGTCAACCGATGCGGCATACTTCTCCAACTCTTCTTCCATATCAATTGGACGTATATCTTCATACTTGCTAATTTCACTTGGAATTCCTGATCTCAATGCTTTTATCATTGGCTTGACTAACTTCAATGACTCTTCTGACGCTCTTTTAATGAGTTGTACGCCAATTTTATCTTTTCCCAACGATATTGCCTTCACCTGAGATAACATAAACAGTTTTACAGCAATATCGAGGATTCCTTGACTTTCATCATAAATTAAATCATTAAGTTGCTGGGTAAGTGGTGTATATTTTGATGTCCATTGATACTCCCACATCCCCTCAATAAAAAGGTTCCATGTCTCATCTTTAGGCATTTGATTCCAAACCATGTCACCCTGCCCACTGCCACGTCTTGCCTGACGGAATTCACCTTGTAATACTGATGTCGCTTTGTTCGTTCCTACCATTAGTACAGGGACACCTATTGTATTAACCAACGTAACAAAGAAATTCAGCATTTTATCCGACCCACCACTTTTGCTAAGGTTCAAATGTTGTATTTCATCAATGATGAGGATTCCTATCCCATGTAGTTTCGAAAGGTGAGCAATGCGTTGTAGCATTAAATCCAATGTATTTTGTTTTGAACCGAATTTATTTAGGTAGTTTGTGCCTAACAAACGATCCAAATCAGTGAAAAAACTCGTACATAAACCTTTTAATGAACCGTCAAAAGGACAATCTAACTTCATCCAAACTACTTGAGTAAAGGTAAAAGGGGTACCATCATATTCTTGATGAGCAATAATTTGAGGATAAAAGGAAAGTACCCTATCAATCGCCGTTGATTTCCCAATTCCAGAAAGTCCTATAATAGTAAACCCTGTTGCTGTTTGGATTTCTCCTGTCCTGTAATTTTTAAGGAATTTGCCCTCTTTAATAGCCCGATAACTTTCATGGGTTCGCATGACGGATTCTTTTTTCATTGGATTTCGATGAAGGTAACCCTGCCGGATCGCCCGAGAGAGACGTTGTTCCAAATCAAGATGTTTTTCAAATGGTTGAAAATATTGAAATAATCTCTGGACACAATGGTATCGATAACTACTATCCAAGGAGCGTTCCTTTTCATTGTAAGGAGGGAAGACAGAAATTTGTTCAATTACATCATCCTCTTGTAGGATAGGAGGTAGGGCTTCAATTAGAGGGTTGCCTTTATAGTCTTCTACAACCTGCGTGCTATACAGAGCATCCACTTTTTCTATCCAATTGATGTCAGCGCGCAAATCAGCTTCGTTTCGCACGGTTGAGCCTCTCCTTTTGTTTTTGGCGTAATATATCAATTTTTGAACTGTCGGCTTTCGACTCTAGGTGATCAATACTTTCAACTGACGATGTTACAAGTTTGTCTTGTTCAGATTCCTGAATAAGAAACGACTCTTCTTTTCTCCTCGCTTCCTTTTCATATGCTCGGTTTTCGCGAATGTTCTTGACCCGCTCGGAGTTACTCATACTTTCCTTTTCTCGTTGACTCGCTTTTTTTGCATTTTGAACAATATGGTCGATATCACTCGCTAAATCGACTTTTTGTTGCGTTTCATGGTGGTGGTTCAACTGTTGCTTCATTGATTCGTGATCGAATAGATATTGAACATCTTCGAACGCTTTGCCGTCATACTTTTTTTGATGATCAAGTAGCGACGCTATTTCAAAAGCCTGATTGTCATCTCCATGCAAATAGAGATAGCCCATATTCCTAGGATCATAACTAATAGGAATTCTCCAACTTTTTTGTCGTGCGTCTTCAAACCACCCTTCTCTTAATCCCTTCTCGCAGCTATACCTCATCTTTTTAAATACAATTCCTTGTCCTGTAACTCTTGCGTTTCCAGATGGCAGAAGGTGAAATTTCACTAGATGTTCTGGATAATACCTCAACTTTCCTGAACGGTTTCTTATACCCCAATTCCATAGGTCTCTCGGTATAAGTGATACGTCATCACGTATAAGCATTTCATCTTGATTATACTTTTCAAGCCAATGTTCATTGTTATGGTACAGAACGGAGCGAATTATAATGCTCGTAAACTCATCTAGAGTCAAGGTAGCATCTAAACGGTAATCTCTATCTCCTCGAACTTTTACATCCGTATCTACAAAACCTGGTAAGAAAGGCTTTACCTTTTGGTTAATAGTTTTAAAATGCCGTTCTACTATGCCTTTCCAATCCCCTCGATAAGGAGGGGTATTTTCTACTTTAATATTTAACGAAGATGTTAACCGATTAATGTTATAACCTTCTAGTTCCCCTCTGTCAGCTAGTAATGTTTCAGGGAGTGAACTGCACGCCCAATCATCTTGAGTAATATCTATACCATATTCTTTACAATAAGCGACTTTGTCGCTTGCCGTATTAGCAAGTGCCATCATAGCGCCATTCCAAGATGGTCCTTCAAGACCCACATATAGCCCTACTACCATTCTGCTGAAAACATCAATTACCACATAAATAACAGGTCGCCCGATAATCCAATTCCGATTAAACGAACTAACGAGATACACATCACCAACAGTGGCATCAATCTGAAACTTGGATCCAGGTCCGTATAGATCACGTACAGATGAGCCTAACACTGCACGATCTTCAAGTTCATACTTGCGGTTACCTTTTCTTTTTCTTAGCTTCTCTTCGGATTTATACGTTTTTGTATACCAATATCTAAATTGTCGTAAAGTGGGTAACTTATCTTCATCAAGAAGAATAGGTTTTTTCACACCATTATCATAGCGATAATCTGCAACAAAGAATTTTTTTAACATTAGCTCATATGTGGTTGAGAGTGGATTTTTACTAGCTTTGTGATAATATCTTCTGATACTAATCTCAAAAATCCGTTTGACCTCATCTGTTATAACAATACCCTCGCCCACTAGCTCTCCGAATTTCTTTCTGCGCCCATTTTTCTTATTGGTGGGGGGTTTTTCTACCCCTCTATTACCCGATTTAAAATAATCGGGTAATAGGGCATTTTTCACTTGTCCCCGTTGCCAATATTGATGCAAGTACCTATAGAGATGACGCTTGTTTTTATTTGTTGTCTTAGCAGCTTTCTTTATTAGCTTCCCTCTCTTGCTTTTTTCATATATATCAGGTTCTGCTAAAACCAAGTTCTCAATTGCTTCCCACCGTTCATCCCTTAGTAATTTGCTTTTTTCAGAGAGTTGATCTTCTTGCTGATATATAAAGTCGTACTCATTCTCATTTAAAATCGAAAGAAGTTGTTCCTTATGCAGTTGCTCTAAATCAGACAGTCTACGCTTTATTGGCATTGCAGATTTTGCACGAATATCGATCGAATAACACACCTTATAGCCTTCGTCTATCCATAAAATACGCTCAACCTGTTTCTCGCCGTTTGCACCTTCCACTTGTATTACATCATTGATTAGAAACATTTTTAGCTCCTTTCATTTTGCAATTTACTGAAAGACATCCTCAATCCATAGATGAGTTAAAATTTTGTTATTTATATCAATTTTCAGTTCTTTATGAGCTATCATTTGTTTAAGGATTTCTAACCCCATGCCTTCTTCAAGATGGTATTGTTGATCAAACTCAGTTACCACTTCAATTATCGAGGTATTGTAATTGCTAATGTGCAACTTCATTTTCTCTTTATAAGTCATCAACACATTTTCTTTGATTTCTTCAAACTTAAAATATGAAGAATGAAGCCATTCAATATTTTCGATCACCATTTTAGGCAAATCTCTTTCAGTAACGATAGCCCAGTCAATTCCACGCGACTCCCAATAAGAACGTTCAATTTCAAACTTCTCCATTGTTCTTTGCTTTTCCAATTCACCACTAGGCTTGATTGTGCGAGCAAGGTAGACAGTGCCTTTAGAAGTCTTTAACGTTAATAAGAAATCAGTTGTCATTACGATTGGTACCTTCGTGGTAGGATCTAAAGGATGTTTAAGACCTAGCTCAGATGCTATTGACACCGTATCCTCTCTTACAAGTGGGTATTGCTCACGTATGTCTACAACTACATCACTCCATTCCATAATATAGAAGTAATCTCGTTCCAACTTCGACAGAAATTGATGAATACGTTTTGTTTTCCAGCCTTTTGTTCTAGTTGCTAAACCACTAGATGGAAAATCTTGAATGTTAATCCAGGGTTTATACTCCTCGCCATGCCCAACGCCCCTTCCCTCCTTTTCCATTTGTGCAATTTTCTTTTCGGTCAAACCGTTTTTCCTCTTAGCGATGTTTTTCACCTCCGTATCAATACCAATCTACTGTTATCATAAATTTACATTAGCTACACTTTCATTGCGCATTAATATCCAATCGAAGAATTCATAAAAAAGTAATGGCTTTTGAATTATTTCGAGATAAAAAATTTTTTTCGTAAGTAATAAGCACATGGATAGCATTGAAAATCACTCATCCTATATTTGTTTGTCATTTAAAAACTACAATTCAATAACATAATGCGTCAAAATTGTAATTTCCATACGACATTTATCCAAAAAAAGATCACTAACCTGATATCTCAATTCAGGTTAGTGATCTTTTCCCTTGATACTTATGAACTTATTAAAGTTTTGAAGATTTTCAAAAAAATTATCTTGCTGATCATCCTCACAATATTGGAGGACATTTTTAAAAACGGCTTTAAGCTCTTTTAGTATTAATTCATCATTCAAATGTTCCCTAATATGGATAGGCACAGGAGTATCAGAGGTAACAGACAAAAGTAACTGTCTCCATGTAATCGGCAGTTTCACTTTCCCTTTCTTTAATGCTTCGAGCGCCCCATTCATACTTAGCTCATCGAAAGTTAGCAAGTACGCTTCGAAATAATCCGCCTTTGGTTCTTTGCCAGTCACAAACTCTCTCACACGCGTTTCAAGTTCTGATGGCTTTACATTCTTACGATATTTATCTTTAAGGATTTTTCGAAGGTGGACTAGGAATTGCTGACGTTCAATAGGTTTTAAGTTGGCAATCGTCCTTCGAACATTATCCAAATACATCATATTCCTCCCTCACTGTAACATGTTACACCTAAAGCAAAGTGCTCTCTAAAGAAACGAGGTCTTTTATGTTCTATGAGTCCCGATGTTTGAAAAAGTCATAAATATGTTCTCCAATGTAGCCTTCTAGCTGTGCCTGAAAATCATCATCCTCCAATACTTTTCCAAAAAAGCCCTGGTTCTTCTCAAACCCTTCCACTACATAGTCCATAAAACGTTTTCTGAATCCTAAAATGAAATCTTCATATGTGTTGTTTTCAGCTTGGGTTTTTAGCGCAACGTCTTCTGATGCAATGTCTACGATTTGTTGTATGGTTAATCTTTCATGCTGACCGAAATCCGTACTATTTTTTGAATTGAGCTTTTCTAGAATAACCGTTAAAGGATCTTTTGGAGGTTCTTCGTTTGATTTACCGCCACTCACCGCGACCGAAACGCTGTATTCTTCTCCATCTTCACCTAGCGAAATACTACCTTCACCCTTCTTTTTAATCGAATAATATTCCAATGCAACTTTATCTTCTAAATCTACGTTATTACCAGGCTTAAGACTGATTTTTTTCAATAAGAAGCGAAGGTACACAAAAAGCTTATGAAGGTCGACATCTTGAAAGGGCGTAATCTGTAACACGAACATGTAGATACTGTTGAACTTCTTTGCCTTACTAACAAAGTCCCGTTTCTCTTCTTCTTCTAATCCTTTATACCGCTCTAGCGCTTCATCTATGTAGTAATTCAATCTTGCTGTCTCTTGCTTCGTTTGCTTTTGTTTGTAAAGAATCTCAACGAACTCGTCAATTTCTGCAGTACGAAGGATTTGGTATTCCTCAAGCTCTTGTTGAATGCTATACAGTTCATTCGGATCCACATCCCCCTCGAGAACGGTATCTTCATAATACGGCTCGAATGCTTTTCGAATGTCTTCAGGATCATTTACAAAGTCTAAGATAAACGTATCTTCCTTGTCTGGATGCGTACGGTTTAATCGTGATAAGGTTTGGACTGCCTTTAAACCAGTTAGCTTTTTATCAACAAACATCGTATGCAATTTCGGTTGGTCAAAGCCCGTTTGGTATTTTTCCGCTACGAGTAATATCTGGTACTCATCGCTATCAAATTTTTTCGGCAACTGCTTTTCAGAAAATCCGTTCATGTCTGTTTCCGCATATTCATTGCCTCTATTTTTTACCTTCCCTGAAAACGCGACAAGTGCTTTCATGTCTGCATACTTCTTTTTTCGGATATAGGCATCAAACGCAAGTTTATAACGGACAGCATGGAGACGTGATGCAGTTACGACCATAGCTTTTGCTTGCCCGGCTAACTTTTTACTTGTAATCTTTCGGAAATGCTCAATCATAATCTCAGTCTTTTGTTCAATGTTATGGGGATGAAGACTTACGAAACGAGATATCGCTTTCGTTGCTTTCGCGCTTTCAAACTCTGGATCGTCTTCTATTTTTTTTGCTACACGGTAATATGTTTTATATGTGACGTAATTTTTGAGAACATCGATAATGAATCCCTCTTCAATCGCCTGCTTCATGCTGTATAGATGAAAGGGACGTGGCTTTCCTTTCCCATCTTCTGACCCAAACATCTTAAGCGTGCTCCCTTTTGGAGTTGCGGTAAATGCAAAAAAGCTGACATTAGGTTGCTTCCCAACTCGAGATAACTCATCAATGATCTTGTCTTCTGTATCCCGTTCATTCGCTTCAGTTTCTGCATCCATTTTCTGCGCTTCTTCTAAGGTTAAACTCGTTGTGAGTGCTGCCATGTTCTTACCACTCGTAGAGGAATGAGCTTCATCGATGATGATGCCATAGGATTTATCACGAAGGGTTCCCAGCTTATCCAGGATGTAAGGAAACTTTTGTATAGTGGTGATAATTATCTTAATTCCGTTATTCAATGATTCCGCTAATTGTGTAGAATCTTCTTCAATCCTTGCTACCATACCAGCTTTGTGCTCCAATTGATAAACTGCTTTTTGTAGTTGTTTGTCTAACACCTTTCGGTCGGTCACCACTATTACACCATCAAATATAGATTTGTTATTATCATTATGAAGGGTAGCGAGTCGATGCGATAACCAGGAGATCGAATTGGTTTTTCCACTACCAGCACTATGTTGAATAAGATAAGAATGACCAGAGCCAAATGATTTCGCATGCATTAACAATTTTTGAACGGCGTCTCGTTGATGATATCTTGGGAAGATCAGCGTTTCTTTTTTGATGAGTTTGCCTTCATCATTTTCCTCTTCATCGACCTTTAAATAGACAAACTTCCCTAATATCTCAAGTAAGCTATCACGTTGTAACATGTCTTCCCAAACATAATGGGTCTTTAGCTTATCTTTTACTGATGGATTCCCCCTACCGCCGTTGTGCCCCTTGTTAAAAGGGAGAAAGAACGTCTTCTTACCGTTCAGCTTTGTCGTCATAAATACTTCATTAGTGTCCATCGCAAAACAAGCAAGGGTTCGCTGCTTAAATCGAAACAATAAGTCTTCCCCAGACCGATCATACATCCACTGTTGTTTCGCATCATCTACGTCTTGACCGGTGAACTCATTCTTTAATTCAAAGGCTAGAACGGGTAAACCGTTTAAGAAAATCACAAGATCAATTCGTTCTCCTTCTTTATGAACTAGTTCTTCTGTGACTGACAAACGGTTCTTTTCATAAAGAGCTGTTATGTCAGAGTTCAACGTCGTAGGGGGCTTAAAATATGCGAGGTGCACCTGAACACCGTAATCTTTTATGCCGTTTCGCAGCACATCAATCATGCCACGTCGTCTCAATTCGGTATCCAAGCGAGAAAGGATTTTGTTTCTCGCTTGCCCCTTGTAAATCTCTGTTAATTTAGCTACAGCCTTAGGCTGCGTATCTTCCAAGAATGCGAACAACCGATTCTCATCGATTGCATACTGACGATTATAATCTTGATTTTTGCCTTCTAAATAAGCGTGATTAGTGATCAAATACTCCTTGATCACTGCTTGAAACTCACGTTCTTTTAACGTGTCTGGGGTTACAATCATTACGTCATCTCCTGTTCGTTCGAGACGTAGTTACGGACATCGATTTTACCTGTAACCACTTCGTAGATTAGGGATTGGCGATATTGTTGAAAACTTTCAATTTGTTGTAGCATTAATTTTCTAATTGATTCAATCTGTGAAATCTTCATATTCAGAAAATCTACAATGCTGTTCTGCTCTTCAATATTCCTTGGAACTATAAAAGATATATTTGAAATTTGGGAGAAATTCAAACCTTCCTTTGATGCTCCATTTTGATAAGCCATTATTTGACTCTGAAAGTAACTACTTGCAATTACATAATTTAAATAATCAGGAGATATCTTTTCTTCTTTAACCCTTATAATACATACGTGTTGACTTACGTTTGCAGGTATATCTAATTTGTATACATTAGCCCTGCCAATCGATGCCCCCGTAATATTCATTAGAATATCATTATTCTTTACTCTCGAATTTGCCATTTTATTATCAATTTCTTTTGGAATATAAACTACATCATCTAGCCTTAAAGAATCCTTATGAATATTTTGACTCCTTAAAAACAATACTCCTTCATCTACATAAATTTCTCCCCCACCTCTAGGAGTCTTTCCACTACCAATATGGTTAGTGAAATGCTTTATTTTCTTTATATTCCAATGCTCAGGAATCTCTCCGAGCCACTCAACACCACTATCTTTCATTTTCACATCCGAATTTAACCCCCGCGTTACCGTTTCAGTAATGAGAGATTGGTGATATTGCTTAAGGATTTCAATTTGTTGCTTTTTCTTGCTAACAATTTCATCAATATTTGATAAAGATTCATCTAACCATTTTGCTATCTTTTCTTGCTCAAGTAAGGGGGGGATTAAAACCATCGCATTTTTAATTGTATTCTTTCCAATTGCAAACCTAGTAACCCCATTTGCTTTAGCATGAAACTGCTGGTTAATTGCCTGTGATTGCAATGTGTAAAATAAATATTTTCCATTGATTTGATCATTAGGTCTTAAAAGGGCAAGATGATACCCACATAAAACATCGTCAAAATCTTTTGATACCCAAGTCGGAACTGCAATATCAGTTGGTGATTCAGAATCTTTTGTAATAATTACATCATTTCTTTTCAACTTGAACCGATTAATCTGTTCGTATTTTGCTGTTGCTCTCATAAATTCAATTGCATCTGTAATTACATCGTTATAATAAACATCAACATAATTACAAAGCAAAACTTCTTTTTCCCCTTTAATACTTTTTTTGTCAACGTTGCTTAGATTTACGTCTGAAACGTGTTTAAGCTTTTTCACTTTCCAATGTTCGGGTACTACACTGACCCAATCTAAACTTGAATCTCTATATCTTTCATATGACTTCATACTCATTAAACTAACACCTTCATCAGGAGTTCTTGAACTTCATCTTCAAGGGCTATCACATGTTGCTTCAATACCTCTGAAGACTCAAGCGCTACATACTTATAAAAGTAACGAGTTAGTGGAATATCATACCCAATCTTTGTTTTACTCTGATCAATCCAAGCATCAGGAACATGAGGAAACACTTCTCGCTCAAAATAATCCTGAATGTTTTCTTTCAATGGTACATTCTCGGTGTCACGAAGAGTAGGATCAGGTTCAGGGTTCCCTTTTTTATCAAGACAAGTATACGCACTTTCATCTCTCTCAGATAAGCCCATATAAATCGCTTTCCATAATCCTGCTTTCACTTCTGGTATGCCTTTGAACAATGCTTTCAATTTCTTTAAAAATGCTTCGCGGTTCTGAAATAAGTCCTCTGAAACATTCTCTTTCAAAATAGATATAATCTGATTTTGAAGAATTAATCCCTCATAATACTTTTCAATCTTCTTTATATCAACTGTCTTTTTCTTTTCTTTTTGGTTAAGCTTATCTATTTCATCTTGGTTATACAGTTTAGCAAAAGCCGATTCATTATATAGATTTTGAATACGATCAGGTGTAATCATAAAATTCAGCTTCAAAGGACGTTCAACTGTAATCTTTGAGTAACCAAAGTCTTGTAAATCAAAGATTTTACTTCGATCATTCTCTTTAAATTCCCCGTAAAGACGTGAAATTTCTGCAATCTGCTCTTCAGTGATCTCATTCCGCTTATTCCCCAAGCTTTTCCGCATCTTCACATAAGAGTTAGTCGCATCTAACAATTGAATTTTACCCTTACGTACAGCGCCCTGTGCTAAGTTAGCGTTTTTACGGTTAGACAGAATCCAAATGTAGGTGGAGATGCTCGTATTGTAAAAAAGTTGGTCTGGTAAAGCAACGATGCCTTCCAACAAATCATTTTCGATAATCCACCGGCGCACCTCACTTTCTCCACTTCCAGCGTCACCAGTAAATAATGGAGATCCGTTGAAAACAATCGCCATTCGGCTCCCTTTTTCATCTTGCTTCATTTTAGAAACCATGTGCTGTAAGAACAGTAAAGAACCATCTGAGGTGCGTGGTAAACCCGCGCCGTATCGGGCATCAAAGCCTTTTTCCTCATGTTCTTCTTTAATGTCTTTTCCATAATGTTTCCAATCCACTCCAAAAGGAGGATTCATCAAAGCGTAACGAACGTTCAATTCTTTATGACCATCGGATTTTGTTAAGGAGTTTCCAAATGCAATATGTCCGGCATTTTGTCCTTTTATCAGTAAATCCGCACAAGCTATCGCGTAAGACTTTGGATTGATTTCTTGTCCGAAAACTTCTACTTGAGCATCTGGATTTAATTCCGTAATAAATTCGGTAGCTTCAGATAACATACCGCCTGTTCCGCAAGCAAAGTCGCCTACCTGCACAATTTTCCCTTCCTGCATAAGGTCAGACTGATCTTCGTTTAAAATAAGATTTACCATGAGTTTAATGACTTCTCGAGGTGTATAATGATCTCCTGCCTCTGCATTCTCTGAGAAACGACGAATAAGCTCCTCAAATATGTATCCCATTTGCAAGTTTGATACAGTTGAAACACGTAAATCGATACTTGCAAACATCTGGATCACACTATATAGCAAGTTATATTCATCCAGTTTCTTAATTTCATCTTCCAAATCAAACCGTTCAAAAATAATACGGACGTTTGATGAGAACCCCTGTATGTAATTTCTTAAATTATCTGCGACATTATCCGGATCTTTTAGCAATGTCGGAAAGTCATATTGACTTGTATTATTGAAATCATATCCGGTGATTTTATTGAGAATAGCATCATGCTTAACAACTTTTGCTTTTTCTAAAACTTTCTCTTTGCTTGGTTCCAATAAGCAATCAAAACGACGCAATACAGTTAATGGCAAGATTACATCACGGTACTCTTCTTTTGCATAGGGTCCGCGTAATATCTCTGCGTTTTTCCATATAAAGTTAACAAATTCATTGTTTTTTAAAATTTCCATTGTATATTGCCCCCTCCAAAAGAGATATTTATGTTTTTTCATAATATCCCTTGTTATGTATTATCTTACCATACACCACACTTCCTAAAAGTCTGATATTACTGTATTCCGTTTTTACAATAAAAAATAAAACCCAGGCAGACGCCCAGGTTTTATAGAAGGAGGTAGCAATTATTAGTATTTGTATTTTACGACAAAATCAGGATCAACTGTATATTGAAATCCTAAAACGGTTAGTCCATTTTGAAATGTTTCAGCTTGTTCTTCTAAAACTTGTCCCTGAATAGCTTCACCTTTGGTACCCTCGCTGTCATATTTCGCGCCAGCTGGTAATACAGTAGTGAACCGAACGGTTCCCCTATCCATTTTAAATCCTCTAAAGGGAATTGTAGCTCTCACATAAAAATGTCCATCGCTTTCAGGATAGATTGAGTATTGGTAATTCAATTGATACACATTACCTGAAACAGGTTGCATTTTTACCGGTTGCATGTAAAGGGAGGCTAGTCCAAGAAACGCATCGGATTTCGCTTCTTCCTTATTCCCGCTAGCCACTTGCTCTTGAAAGTCTTTAATCTCTTGTGCAACGACAGATTTAGGGATAGGAGCAAACTCTACATTGCCAGCCCGAAATAGTCTCAAATCTTCTTCAGGGATTTTCTCCAAACTCGGAACCAAAAACTCTTCTTCTTCTGGTAATTGCGATGATAACTGAAAATAAGTTTGAACCGTAGCCGTGTCAAACTCTTTCCCGTATCTGGATGTGGGAACTATTGTTACTACTGCATCCTGCATGGTACATTGATACATAACAAAATACCTCCTCATTCTCCTCCTTCATAAAGAGATATATTCTACAAAAACCCTCTGTAACCTCCACATTTTTACATTTTTAACTATAATTTCTCAGTTGTATATAGTGGCATAGTCCTAAATTCTTCTCAATAAGGAATGTGTAGTTTAAAATCTCTTGTTATTATTATCAATTATTATTCTATTTGTTTCTTCAACCCAATCAATAACTTCTTGTAAATCTACTTCGTTATTCCAAAACTTCAGTTTAGTTCCCTCTAACTTACGAAAAGTATCCATTTCAGACCCTCTCAAAAGATAGCCGTTACCGATTGCCAAGTCTATGTATTGTTTCTCATAGGTGCTCGTTGCCCAACGATCCATTCTCTCCTCTAAATGTTCGAAATCATTTCTAATGTTTCTAAGTGTCTCAGGAGGAGGAAGCATACGAGGGTTTCTTTCGTGAAGTATTTTGGCTCTTTCTTTAGATCTAAGTACATCTCTAGATCCTATGGCATCCAAATCTATTATGCGGACCAATACCATTGCATGATTAATTATTGAGATTGCGTGATTAAATGCATTAAATGAAGGTTTTACACTTAATGCCTGGTTGAAGTTAATAGAGGCTTCTCTGATCCAATTATTTCGGACCTCAAACTCTTGTTCAAATATCCTCATAACTTTACCAAGTTCTGTTTCGTCATCCGGGAAGAATATATTACTCATATTTACCCTCCTATCTACTACAAACAAAACCTATTAGAGATTGACTGTCAAGATACAAACTTCAAATAACTACACAGTTGATCAATAAAACAAAAAGCCTCTAACCCATAGTTAATCGGGTCGAGGCTTTTTGAATACTTGCTCATTAAAACAATATCTCATGAAGACAGATCTTTTTTTAAAATCAACACTTTCAGGATTAAACCAAGTATTAAAAAAACCCCGAACCATTATTTCTTGGTTCGAGGTTTTCTCTATTATTGCCCTTTTATAATCGGTTCCCGACTTTTTTGTCCAGTTCCCGACTCTTTTGTCCGGTTCCCGACTCTTTTGTCTAGTTCCCGACTCTTTTGTAATTCTACAAAAGGCCGCTCTTATCTATCAATGTTTATTCAACTGTTACTGATTTAGCAAGATTTCTTGGCTTATCTACATCACATTCTCTGTGCAGCGCTGCATAGTAAGCAAGCAACTGAAGCGGCACAACTGAAGCGAGTGGAGTAAGGTGCTCATGCACTTCATCAAGGACAATGGTGTCGCCTTCCTCTTCAAGTCCTGCAAGGGAGATGATACAAGGGGATGCGCCACGAGAAACCACTTCCTGTACGTTGGAACGGATGCTTCCATTCACATGCTTCTGAGTTGCAAGTGCAATAACAGGCGTGCCTTTCTCAATAAGAGCAATCGTACCGTGCTTCAACTCACCGCCAGCAAATCCTTCTGCTTGAATGTATGAAATCTCCTTAAGCTTAAGAGCTCCTTCAAGGCATACGTAGTAATCTACGCCGCGTCCAATAAAGAACGCATTACGTGTTACTGAAAGGAAGTTACGAGCAACTGTTTCAATCATTTCTTTTTGATCAATCATGGATTCCATTGCAGTAGCAACGATACCAAGTTCTTGAATTGGGTTGAAATCAAGCTTCATGCCTTTTGCCTGCGCTGTATCAACAGCAAGCAATGTTAGCACAGCCATTTGTGCAGTATAGGCTTTTGTTGAAGCAACCGCAATTTCTGGGCCTGCATGCGTGTGCAGCGTATAATCCGCTTCCCGAGACAGTGTGGATCCAGGAACGTTGGTGATTGTAAGAGACTTAAACCCTTTCTTCTTCACATTCACAAGGACGCCTCGGCTATCTGCCGTTTCACCACTTTGTGAAATAAAGATAAAGAGAGGTTTCTCTGAAACAAGCGGCATATTGTATAAGAACTCACTTGCGATGTGCACTTCAACCGGCACTTCTGCTATGTTCTCAATTAACTGTTTACCAACAAGACCCGCGTTGTAGCTTGTGCCACATGCAATAATGTAAATACGATCCGTTTCTTTCATCGCGTCACGGATATCTTCATCTAGCTTGATATTATCATTGTCATCTTTGTACTTCGTAATAATGTTACGAATTGCAAGCGGCTGCTCGTCAATTTCTTTCAGCATGTAGTGAGGGTATGTTCCCTTTTCGATATCACTAGCGTCGATTTCAGCCGTGAATGGCTCACGCTCCATCACGTTTCCATTCATATCTTTAATTGTAACTGAATCACGCTTCACGATTACTACCTCTTCATCCATTAGCTCGATGAATTTACTGGTTACTTGAAGCATAGCCATTGAGTCACTTGCTACTACGTTGAAATCATCGCCGATTCCTACTAGAAGCGGACTCTTATTCTTCGCTACGTATAGCGTTTCTGGATTATGATTGTCAATAAGTGCAAGTGCGTAAGAACCGTGAAGTTCATTCAATGTTTGATGAAAAGCATCTTCAACAGACATATTTTTTTCCTCAACAAGACTCGCAATCAGTTGAACAACAATTTCCGTGTCTGTTGCACTTACAAAATCAACTTCGGATAAGAAGTCACGTTTGATTTGTTGATAGTTTTCAATTACTCCGTTATGAACAAGAGTGAAACGTTCAGTTGTGCTCTGATGCGGGTGAGCATTCACCTGACTTGGTTCACCGTGTGTTGCCCAACGTGTATGTCCGATACCCGCTGTTGCTTCCACACTAGTATCCACCTTTTTTCTTAGATCGGCAATGCGACCTTTCTCTTTAAAAAGGTGAAGACCACCGTCGTTAAGAAGCGCAATACCCGCTGAGTCATACCCTCGGTATTCAAGCTTCTCCAGACCTCGTAATAGAATTTCTTTAGCGTCTTGATTTCCAATATATCCAACAATACCGCACATGTAAAAGTCCTCCTTCATTTGAAGGAGCAGGTGTACATCGGGGCAGACCTGCCCCTTCTTTTCCGATTAATTCCTATTTTGTCACCATAGTTTTGCTTTTGTTCAGAAAGTCACCTCTCTGTTTTTCACAAAACCATTCGATTGTGGTGAAGCAATCGAGAGGTATCCGCCGATGATCGATAAACCTCTTCCTCGTCAACTGTTTTCTTCCGTTCGAAAAACAGTCCAGGCGCTTTTTTTCAAAGTAACCTAACTTCCCTCTCTTTCCCTTCTTGAATAAAAACCAAACATACTTCTATATTATATCAACTGTAAAAAGATGGTCAATTCTTTTTTTCATAGAGCCATTCGCTCTTATCCTAACTTGCTCTAGTTTGCCTCATCTTAGTAAACAAATTTCTCTATATAAAAAAGTATGCACATGCAGCTTTTTCTGTGCTGCACATGCATACCTTTCGTACAAAATCTTAGTTTTTGTCGCTTACGCTCCAAGTTCTTCTTTCACCATGGACACAACACGATTGACATACTCATCACAAAGTTCTTTCGTAGGAGCTTCTGCCATAACGCGAACAAGCGGCTCCGTTCCAGATGGGCGTACAAGAATGCGACCTTCACCATTCATGTCGCTCTCGACTTGTTGAATCGTTTCTTGTATACGCTCATTTGAATCAACTTTGTTTTTATCCGTAACCTTTACATTCACAAGAGATTGAGGGTATTTTTTCATTTCCCCAGCAAGCTCCGACAATGGTTTGTTTGTTACTTGCATAATGTTAGCAAGCTGAAGCGCTGACAGCATACCATCACCTGTCGTAATATGATCAAGGAAAATAATGTGACCAGACTGCTCTCCCCCAAGGTTGTAGCCTTCTTTACGCATTTCTTCCATTACATAACGATCGCCTACTTTTGTTTGCAGCGACGTCACACCTGATTCTTCCATCCCTTTATGGAAACCAAGATTACTCATAACAGTTGAAACAACCGTATCATGACGCAAACGTTTTTGATCTTTCATAAATTTAGCACAGATGAACATAATCTGGTCGCCATCAACAATGTCACCATTTTCATCAACAGCGATAAGACGATCACCATCACCATCAAAAGCAAAGCCTACGTTGGCATTCTTTTCTTTCACAAATTCAGCCAGCGTTTCTGGATGGGTCGATCCAACACCGTCATTAATGTTCGTACCTGTTGGGTTCGTACCGATCGTCGAAATATCTGCTTCAAGATCAGCGAATAAGTGTGCTGCAAGAGATGATGTAGCACCGTGTGCACAGTCAAGCGCAATATGAAGCCCTGAAAAATCTTCGTCCACTGTTTGCTTCAAATATTGAAGGTATTTCTGGCAACCTTCGAAATAATCACTTACAATACCGAGGTCAGCACCAGTAGGACGTGGAACATGATCTTCGTCACTATCAATAAGGGATTCGATTTCGGCTTCCTGTGCATCCAATAACTTAAATCCATCCGGCCCAAAAAATTTAATCCCATTGTCACCAACTGGATTATGAGAAGCAGAAATCATCACACCTGCTTGTGCGCTAAGTGCTTTCGTTAAATGAGCAACACCAGGTGTTGAAATCACACCAAGACGCATGACTTCTGCTCCAATCGAAAGAAGACCAGCAACTAAAGCCCCTTCAAGCATGTATCCTGAAATACGCGTATCGCGCCCAATTAGAATTTTAGGTTTTTCCGCATCTTTCGTTAAAACATGACCACCAAAACGGCCTAATTTAAATGCAAGTTCTGGGGTAAGCTCTGTATTCGCTATCCCTCTTACACCGTCAGTACCAAAATATTTACCCATCGTTTTACTCTCTCCTTTATTATGACGCAGTTCCCATTATTTAGGACGAACTATTCTCTATTTTGAGCTTAACCTTTTTATCTGAACCTGACCAGCGTACATAAGATGGTCCGTTCCATTGTAATTCAAGTTCATGCTCTCCTTCAGATAGGCCGCTTGCATCAATATAAGCTTGAAAATCCCCATTCTGAATCGTATCAAGCACACTCGATACACCGTAAAGTGTCATATTCGTTGAACCTTGCTTCGGTTCTGAAATATTCGCCGCTAGGCCTTCAGATATGCCGGTAACTTTAATCGGTACATCTTCAAATGCTTTTTCTTCCTCTTTACCGACTGTAATCTTTGCTTTTACTGTCTCAGGATCTACTTTCTTCATTCCATCGGGCACCGGCACATCAAGTTCAATGGTTGTGTCCTTCGTAATTTCTGATAAATCTAGCGGAATACCATCAAGAAATTCTAACTTTCCAAGTTCCTCTTCTGGACCAAAGACAGATACCTCTTTTGGCTCAAGTTCAATCGACGAGATGCTGGTGCCTTCAGGAAGCTTGCCTTTTTGATCAAGCTTAATTGGCACCTTCTTAAAAGGGGCTGTAACTGGTACCTTTACATCCACTACGGCAGGGTCAATCGATAACCCCTGTATTTCTTCCATATTCGCATCGTACACATTTAGTGTAATTCTTTCGTTCACTTCTTCTTTTGCCCCGCTAATATTCACGTATCCTCTAACGAAGGCAACTTGTTCAAGCTTGGAACTAGCACCAGTGACGGTAACGGTTTTTGGAGAAACAATTGGTTCTTCTGTCGAATAGCCCTCAGGTAGCTCTTCTGCTTTCAATAAATTGATTCCAGCCTGGAACGTGTTCGATTTTTTCTCTTCGATCGTGACAGACACACGAACAGGATCAATCGTCACATCCACGTTTTCTGGAAAATCTCTATGCTTTACTGTCACAAGATGCTGACCTGGAGTGAGGTTTCGTAAATCCACATAAATTTCTTTGTTTGTTAGCTTTGATAGCATTAAGCCATCTGTCCGACCTTCAACAAGAACATCTACGGTTTCAGGTAAATCAGATACGACCACGTTCTCCTCATCATAAAGTACTTCGAGCTCCATGTTTGGAATCCGTTCTGATTCAGTCTGAGGCTGAAGCACATCATTCGTGTTTGACGTTGAGGCATCAGGCATAGCAACAATCGTGTAAAGCATAAGAGCGAGAAGAAAAGAGATGATTTTGACAAACCAATTACTCGTCAATAATTTATCCATTACTTTTTCCCCCTCCAATTACTGAAACGGTTGGAAGACTCGGTTTTTGATACGGACGGGTTTAATTCTGCATTAAGCAGATCACGCAAAGCCTCTTCTGATAAATTTCGATGTAGCTCTCCATTCTTTGTCAGGGAGATACTACCTGTTTCTTCAGAAACAACAAGTGTTAAGCTATCTGTAACTTCACTTATACCAAGCGCTGCCCTATGCCTCGTTCCAAGCTCCTTAGAAATAAAAGGGCTTTCTGATAAGGGCAAATAGCAGGCGGCAGCTAGAATTTCATCTTTTTTCAAAATCACTGCGCCATCATGAAGAGGGGTATTAGGAATAAAAATGTTAATTAAAAGCTCCGAAGTCAGTTTAGCATTCATAGGAATCCCTGTCTCTACATAATCGTTCAGTCCAGTTTCACGCTCAATTGAGAGTAAAGCACCGATTCTTCGCTTGGCCATGTAGGATGATGACTTAATGATCGCTTCAACCATTTTATTCGTCTCTTCCTCTTCTACTGCCGAACGAGCAAACAGTCGACCACGTCCTAATTGTTCAAGTGCCCTTCGAAGCTCTGGTTGGAAAATAATAATAATGGCAAGAAGTCCATAGAGCACGACTCGCTCCAAAATCCAATGCAAAGTATTTAGTTCGAAGAAGCTACTTAAAAACCAGGCTGCAATAATGACGGTTATTCCCTTTAGAAGCTGAACAGCCTTCGTGCCGCGAATAAGCATAATAATTTTATATATCACATACGTAACGAGTAAAATATCAATAATCTCAGTTATGTAATCAAGTACATTTACATTTCCAACAGGCAGCACGGCTCTTCCTCCAAACATATTGTATTTAGCCTGAAGTTCACTTCAAATACATCGCTAAAATACATTTGTAACTTTTTAATTATATCATATTTTTGACAACTTCAAAAAAAGCGACTACCCACTCACTAAATCGCTCTCCTTGATTGATCGTTCAATAAGGATGCCATATACGATCAAAAGAATTACCTCAACTCCATAAAAAAAGTAAATCGCCTATTAGACGATTTACTTTTTTTCTTCTTCACTAGAAAAAAGATTACCCACATCTTGTAAGAGGTTTTTAATTTGATACCATGTCCAGTCTAGAATATGGTCGACTTCTTCAATCTCACCTGTTACCTGTCCTGCAGACGCCATGTACTGTTCTCCGTTAATGACAAGGACATCCCCTTTAACTTGACCTTCTATTTCAAGGTTGCGATTTTTTACTGTTAAATCGCCCTCAACCACTTCACCTTCAGGCACAATAACTGTATTTGTATCCTGCTCAAATCTTAAATTCCCAGAAAGAGCAGACAATTGATCCTCACTCGTCCACGATGAATAAACGGAACCTGCCATCAAAACAAGGAATAGGATAGCAGCAGTTACAAATGGATGTGATTTCATCCAGCGTTTCATCCAAACAGTACGCTTTTCCTGAGGTAGCTGCTCCATTACCTTTGATGTAAAACCATCGGGTGCCTTCATAGAAGGCGAGCTGAGGAGAAACGATTCCGTTTTTTTCAATTCTTCATAATGCTCTTTGCAATCATGACATGTTTGCAGGTGATCAAATAGCTCGCGACGTTGTTCATTCGTAGCTTCTTCATCAAGTACTTCATGCATGAGCACAATTATTTCTGCAGGGCATTTCATAGCTCCTCCCCCTTTCTCACTGCTCCCGAAGTTTCTTTCTAAGTGCTTCTCTCCCGCGATGAATACGGGTTTTGACTGTACCTATTGGCAAATCGAGAATTTCACTAATCTCCTTGAGCGATAGTTCTTGGATATACTTTAAAGTTATAGCACTTCGATATTTGGCTGGCAAGCTTAAAATCGCCTGATGGATCCCTTCTTGCGCTTCCAAAGATACCACTTCTTCTTCAGGTAACGGCTCATCTGTCGAAATTTGAGAATACATCGTTAACCCTTCTGTACCCGATACTTCAGCATCAAGGTAATAATCCGGTTTCTTTTTACGCATTCGATCAATCGATAAATTTGTGGCGATCCGGTATAACCAGGTAGAAAATTTCCGGTCGATCTGATAGCGATCAATATTCGTATATGCACGAATAAACGCCTCCTGAGCCACATCCTCAGCCTCCTGCCTGTTTCCTAGCATTCGATAAGTAAGGGCAAAGACTCGATCTTTATAGAGCTCTACCAGCTCCCCAAATGCATTATGATCCCCTTTTCTTACTTTTAGTACGATTCGCTTTACTATCGCGTCCATATTTTCTCAACCCCCGCTGATTCCTGCGGCTATTATAGTTACGTATCAGGAAAAACAAAGTTTCATTATTTCAAAAAAAATTATATTATCCTTTCCTATTCTACCACGTTTGAATTGGTCTTTATAACGGAAATACATAATTTTCTAGGAAAAGCAGTTTATCTTTTTAGCAATTTGGGTATTAAGCCTATAAATTATTGAGAGGGTGGTTCGGCTCATGGAAAGGTTGAATCGAAAGATAAGCTTTCAAATCGGATCGGAAAAAGACCTTTTATTAAAAGAAATTGAAGCTTCACGCAATAAAATGAATTTATTAGCACGAAACAAGCCGCTTAGCTCTACTGAAATTATAGAAATTAGCACTTACCTTGATTATCTTTTAAACGAATACGATCAGCGTCGAAATAAAAAAACGGCTGCTTTCTAATGAAGAAAGCAGCCGTTTTTATGTTATTTTAATTTTTCTCCGAATAAAGACCCCATTAATGCTACAGCCACTGTAGCTGTTTTATTTTTTTCATCCAAAATAGGGTTCACTTCAACAAATTCAGCTGATGTTAGAATATTTGCTTCTGCAAGCATTTCCATCGCAAGGTGACTCTCACGATAGCTGATCCCTCCAAGCACTGGCGTTCCTACTCCAGGTGCATCGTGTGGATCAAGTCCATCCAGATCAAGACTTAAATGGACCCCGTCCGTCCCCTTCGATACATACTCAATCGCTTCTTCCATTACTTTTGTCATACCCATTCGATCAATTTCATGCATTGTATAAACTTTAATTCCCTTTTCTTTAATAAGTTCTCGCTCTCCATCATCAAGTGAACGAGCGCCGATAATCACAATATTCTCAGGCTTAATCTTAGGAGAGTATCCTGAAATTCCAGTTAAAGAATCATCGCCAATTCCTAGACTTACAGCAAGTGGCATACCGTGTATATTTCCAGATGGTGACGTTTCTGAGTTGTTTAAATCTCCATGTGCGTCATACCAGATAACTCCTAAATTATCGTAATTACGCGCAACTCCCGCAAGAGTTCCGATTGCGATACTATGATCTCCCCCAAACACTAACGGAAAACGCTTTCGATTCACGACATCATTAACAACGTTAGAAAGCTTCTCGCTAGCATCAGCCACTTCTTTTAAGTTCTTCAGCTGATGATCTTGATCCTCAGGTCGCTTTTCTGGTCTACCAATTTCAATATCTCCAAGATCTTCAATATCATAATTCAATTTTGTTAACCGTTCGACTATTCCTGCATATCGAATGGCACTTGGTCCCATATCGACACCGCGTCTCATTTGGCCAAGATCCATTGGTACACCGATAATTGAAAGTTCATGATTCATTATGTAGTCCTCCTCGTATCCTAGTCTAGCTCTATTTTACCCAGATCTCGACAAATGACTCAACTGGACATAAAACACGAATAAATATTCATACAATTACGCAAATTGAACCTTTTTACGGATAAATATAAGTGGAGGAATAAAAAACTCTAAGGAGATAATGTAAAAGATAAACTTGGAGATATCAGGAGAGTTTGGAAAAGAACGAAATGGAGGATGTGATGTATTTTAAACATAAAAAAACCCTAAACATGGTTTAAGGAAATTGGTGGAGCCTAGCGGGATCGAACCGCTGACCTCCTGCGTGCAAGGCAGGCGCTCTCCCAGCTGAGCTAAGGCCCCATTTGGAGCGGGTGATGGGGATCGAACCCACGACATCAGCTTGGAAGGCTGAGGTTTTACCACTAAACTACACCCGCATATAAAGTTTGGAGCGGAAGACGGGATTCGAACCCGCGACCCCCACCTTGGCAAGGTGATGTTCTACCACTGAACTACTTCCGCTTATGGTGAGCCATGAAGGACTCGAACCTTCGACCCTCTGATTAAAAGTCAGATGCTCTACCAACTGAGCTAATGGCTCTTACTGGTGGAGGGGGACGGATTCGAACCGCCGAACCCTGAGGGAGCGGATTTACAGTCCGCCGCGTTTAGCCACTTCGCTACCCCTCCACAAGTGAGAAAAAATGGTGCCGGCCAGAGGACTTGAACCCCCAACCTACTGATTACAAGTCAGTTGCTCTACCAATTGAGCTAGGCCGGCAAAGAATATTGAAGAAAATCAATCTAACTTACAAATAAAAAACAGTGCACTCTATCGAGTACTCCTGAAAGTAAGTTAATTATTATAAGAAAAATGGTGGAGGATGACGGGCTCGAACCGCCGACCCTCTGCTTGTAAGGCAGATGCTCTCCCAGCTGAGCTAATCCTCCACAGAGTAAAAATTGATATTGGTGACCCGTACGGGATTCGAACCCGTGTTACCGCCGTGAAAGGGCGGTGTCTTAACCGCTTGACCAACGGGCCATGTCCTGGAGCTTCCAACCGGATTCGAACCGATGACCCCTTCCTTACCATGGAAGTGCTCTACCTGCTGAGCTATGGAAGCATAATGGCTCCACAGGTAGGATTCGAACCTACGACCGATCGGTTAACAGCCGATTGCTCTACCACTGAGCTACTGTGGAATATTGGTCAGCCTGGCAACGTCCTACTCTTGCAGGGGGAGATCCCCCAACTACCATCGGCGCTGAAGAGCTTAACTTCCGTGTTCGGCATGGGAACGGGTGTGACCTCTTCGCCATCATTACCAGACTAATCAATGGTTGATCCACTAGAAAGTGTTTAACCAAGGACAAGATATATCTTACTATATTTCTTTGTAAAGATCAAGAAAAATATTATTCCTTGAAAACTAGATAGCACGCACAACGTATTCCAATAATATTAAGTTTAGTGAGACATGCTCACATCACTTTTGTTTTAGGTTAAGCCCTCGATCGATTAGTATTCGTCAGCTCCACGTGTTGCCACGCTTCCACCCCGAACCTATCTACCTCATCATCTCTAAGGGATCTTACCAGCTTAATGCTGTGGGAAATCTCATCTCGAGGGGGGCTTCATGCTTAGATGCTTTCAGCACTTATCCCTTCCACACGTAGCTACCCAGCTATGCTCCTGGCGGAACAACTGGTACACCAGCGGTGTGTCCATCCCGGTCCTCTCGTACTAAGGACAGCTCCTCTCAAATTTCCTGCGCCCGCGACGGATAGGGACCGAACTGTCTCACGACGTTCTGAACCCAGCTCGCGTACCGCTTTAATGGGCGAACAGCCCAACCCTTGGGACCTACTTCAGCCCCAGGATGCGATGAGCCGACATCGAGGTGCCAAACCTCCCCGTCGATGTGGACTCTTGGGGGAGATAAGCCTGTTATCCCCAGGGTAGCTTTTATCCGTTGAGCGATGGCCCTTCCATGCGGAACCACCGGATCACTAAGCCCGACTTTCGTCCCTGCTCGACTTGTAGGTCTCGCAGTCAAGCTCCCTTGTGCCTTTACACTCTGCGAATGATTTCCAACCATTCTGAGGGAACCTTTGGGCGCCTCCGTTACACTTTAGGAGGCGACCGCCCCAGTCAAACTGCCCACCTGACACTGTCTCCGCACCGGATCACGGTGCTGGGTTAGAATGTCAGTACAGCCAGGGTAGTATCCCACCGACGCCTCCATCGAACCTGGCGGTCCGACTTCTATGGCTCCTACCTATCCTGTACAAGCTGTACCAAAATCCAATATCAGGCTACAGTAAAGCTCCATGGGGTCTTTCCGTCCTGTCGCGGGTAACCTGCATCTTCACAGGTACTATAATTTCACCGGGTCTCTCGTTGAGACAGTATCCAAGTCGTTGCACCTTTCGTGCGGGTCGGAACTTACCCGACAAGGAATTTCGCTACCTTAGGACCGTTATAGTTACGGCCGCCGTTTACTGGGGCTTCGATTCAGAGCTTCTCCCGTAAGGGATAACCCCTCCTCTTAACCTTCCAGCACCGGGCAGGTGTCAGCCCCTATACTTCGCCTTACGGCTTTGCAGAGACCTGTGTTTTTGCTAAACAGTCGCTTGGATCTTTTCACTGCGGCTCCCCTGGGCTATAAACCCGAGGAAGCACCCCTTCTCCCGAAGTTACGGGGTCATTTTGCCGAGTTCCTTAACGAGAGTTCTCCCGATCGTCTTAGGATTCTCTCCTCGCCTACCTGTGTCGGTTTGCGGTACGGGCACCTCTTTCCTCACTAGAGGCTTTTCTTGGCAGCGTAGAATCAAGGACTTCGGTACTAAATTTCCCTCGCCATCACGACTCAGCCTTCACGGTGAACGGATTTACCTATTCACCAGCCTAATCGCTTGGACGCGCATTTCCAGCAGCGCGCTCTCCCTATCTTTCTGCGTCCCCCCGTCGTTCAAACGGAAAGGAGGTGGTACAGGAATATCAACCTGTTATCCATCGCCTACGCCTTTCGGCCTCGGCTTAGGTCCCGACTAACCCTGAGCGGACGAGCCTTCCTCAGGAAACCTTGGGCTTTCGACGGACAAGATTCTCACTTGTCTTTCGCTACTCATACCGGCATTCTCACTTCTAAGCGCTCCACCAGTCCTTTCGGTCTGACTTCACAGCCCTTAGAACGCTCTCCTACCATTGTCGTAAGACAATCCACAGCTTCGGTGATACGTTTAGCCCCGGTACATTTTCGGCGCAGCGTCACTCGACCAGTGAGCTATTACGCACTCTTTAAATGATGGCTGCTTCTAAGCCAACATCCTGGTTGTCTAAGCAACGCCACATCCTTTTCCACTTAACGTATACTTTGGGACCTTAGCTGGTGGTCTGGGCTGTTTCCCTCTCGACTACGGATCTTATCACTCGCAGTCTGACTCCCGCGGATAAATCGTTGGCATTCGGAGTTTGACTGGATTCGGTAATCCGGTAAGGACCCCTAGTCCAATCAGTGCTCTACCTCCAAGATTCTTGCCGCGAGGCTAGCCCTAAAGCTATTTCGGAGAGAACCAGCTATCTCCAGGTTCGATTGGCATTTCACCGCTACCCACACCTCATCCCCGCATTTTTCAACATGCGTGGGTTCGGGCCTCCATTCAGTGTTACCTGAACTTCACCCTGGACATGGGTAGATCACCTGGTTTCGGGTCTACGACCACGTACTATTTCGCCCTATTCAGACTCGCTTTCGCTGCGGCTCCGCCTTATCAGCTTAACCTTGCACGGGATCGTAACTCGCCGGTTCATTCTACAAAAGGCACGCTGTCACCCATTAACGGGCTCCAACTAGTTGTAGGCACACGGTTTCAGGTTCTCTTTCACTCCCCTTCCGGGGTGCTTTTCACCTTTCCCTCACGGTACTGGTTCACTATCGGTCACTAGAGAGTATTTAGCCTTGGGAGATGGTCCTCCCAGATTCCGACGGGGTTTCACGTGTCCCGCCGTACTCAGGATCCGTCTCGGAGGGCAGCGGATTTTGACTACAGGATTGTTACCTTCTCTGATGGACCTTTCCAGGTCGCTTCGTCTATCCGTGCCTTTGTAACTCCAAAGAGACGTCCTACAACCCCAGAGGGCAAGCCCTCTGGTTTGGGCTGATTCCGTTTCGCTCGCCGCTACTCAGGAAATCGCATTTGCTTTCTCTTCCTCCGGGTAATGAGATGTTTCAGTTCCCCGGGTCTGCCTTCCATTCCCTATGTATTCAGAAATGGATACCATCCTATTAAAGATGGTGGGTTCCCCCATTCGGAAATCTCCGGATCAAAGCGTACTTACAGCTCCCCGAAGCATATCGGTGTTCGTCCCGTCCTTCTTAGGCTTCTAGTGCCAAGGCATCCACCGTGCGCCCTTAGTAGCTTAACCTTCGATTTGTTAGGCATTGCTGCCATAACGCATCAGTTATTACTAAGTTCTTGCATAAAAATAATTATTGGATGTCGTTGTTTATGCTATCTAGTTTTCAAGGAACAAAGCTAACATTCAACTCAGCACAATGGCTTCATTGACTAGCTTGTTTGAAAGAATAAATCATTCTTTCAAAACTAAACGAAACGCTCATGTAAGGTTGGTAACGTAAGTTACCTTCGTAATTCTCCATAGAAAGGAGGTGATCCAGCCGCACCTTCCGATACGGCTACCTTGTTACGACTTCACCCCAATCATTTGTCCCACCTTCGGCGGCTGGCTCCATAAAGGTTACCCCACCGACTTCGGGTGTTACAAACTCTCGTGGTGTGACGGGCGGTGTGTACAAGGCCCGGGAACGTATTCACCGCGGCATGCTGATCCGCGATTACTAGCAATTCCGGCTTCATGCAGGCGAGTTGCAGCCTGCAATCCGAACTGAGAACGGCTTTATGGGATTTGCTTCACCTCGCGGTGTTGCTGCCCTTTGTACCGTCCATTGTAGCACGTGTGTAGCCCAGGTCATAAGGGGCATGATGATTTGACGTCATCCCCACCTTCCTCCGGTTTGTCACCGGCAGTCACCTTAGAGTGCCCAACTAAATGCTGGCAACTAAGATCAAGGGTTGCGCTCGTTGCGGGACTTAACCCAACATCTCACGACACGAGCTGACGACAACCATGCACCACCTGTCACTCTGTCCCCCGAAGGGGAACTTCCTGTCTCCAGGATTGTCAGAGGATGTCAAGACCTGGTAAGGTTCTTCGCGTTGCTTCGAATTAAACCACATGCTCCACTGCTTGTGCGGGCCCCCGTCAATTCCTTTGAGTTTCAACCTTGCGGTCGTACTCCCCAGGCGGAGTGCTTAATGTGTTAACTTCAGCACTGAGGGTGGAACCCCCCAACACCTAGCACTCATCGTTTACGGCGTGGACTACCAGGGTATCTAATCCTGTTTGCTCCCCACGCTTTCGCGCCTCAGCGTCAGTTACAGACCAGAGAGCCGCCTTCGCCACTGGTGTTCCTCCACATATCTACGCATTTCACCGCTACACGTGGAATTCCACTCTCCTCTTCTGCACTCAAGTCCTCCAGTTTCCAATGACCCTCCACGGTTGAGCCGTGGGCTTTCACATCAGACTTAAAAGACCGCCTGCGCGCGCTTTACGCCCAATAATTCCGGACAACGCTTGCCACCTACGTATTACCGCGGCTGCTGGCACGTAGTTAGCCGTGGCTTTCTGGTTAGGTACCGTCAAGGTACCGCCCTATTCGAACGGTACTTGTTCTTCCCTAACAACAGAGCTTTACGACCCGAAGGCCTTCGTCACTCACGCGGCGTTGCTCCGTCAGACTTTCGTCCATTGCGGAAGATTCCCTACTGCTGCCTCCCGTAGGAGTCTGGGCCGTGTCTCAGTCCCAGTGTGGCCGATCACCCTCTCAGGTCGGCTACGCATCGTCGCCTTGGTAAGCCATTACCTTACCAACTAGCTAATGCGCCGCGGGCCCATCCTGCAGTGTTAGCTCAGAAAGCCAACTTTCAACATTGCACCATGCGGTGCGATGTATTACCCGGTATTAGCTCCGGTTTCCCGGAGTTATCCCAGTCTGCAGGGCAGGTTGCCCACGTGTTACTCACCCGTCCGCCGCTAAGATCAGGGAGCAAGCTCCCATCTCTTCGCTCGACTTGCATGTATTAGGCACGCCGCCAGCGTTCGTCCTGAGCCAGGATCAAACTCTCCGATAGAAAGCTTAATCTAGCTTTTAAAACAATTTATGTTTCCGTAGAAACAACTACTTACATGGCGTTTCGTTCAGTTTTCAAAGAGCAATTTGTTTCTTTCAATGTCGTTTTCAGCGACTTTATTAATGTAACACATTAACTCAGTTGGCGTCAACAACTTTTTTGAAATTGTTTATTGTGTCAACCGCGTTGTTGCGGCGACCTATATAAATATACAGGTAGTTTCTCTATTTGACAAGAGGTAATTTAAATTAATTTGAACTTTTTTTCAAAATGCGCACGTACTTCGCTATTTCCGCTTGTGTAGCTGTTCTTTTATAGATACCTAACAGAAGCTGATAACGTTCTTCCATCGCTCTTTTAATTAGACCATCAATCCGACTGTTATCCAAATCCAACAGTAGCTCTTCCATTTCTCGCTTTAGCAAATACTCTATTTCTTTCATTTCTTTAAAGTTAACTAAAAAGCCCATCATTTAAAACCACTCCTTCCTCACACCAGTATGACCAGGTGATTTGTGATTTATGTGTGTCCTTAACAGTTTGTACATAGTTAAGAAACTTTTCGCATATGAATGGGACAAAGGGGGTGCATAATGAAGTTTTTTTGGATTTGGAATGGGATCAGAATTAAACAAGGCCTTATTATTGTAGCGGCTGCTTTCTTTGCTGCCATTATTCTTTTTGTCGAAGGTGGAGACCTCGCTGTTTTTACAAATAATGATGTTCCGCTCGCTGTGGATCAGGTAAAGAGTGATGATAAACGCCTTGCCTTAACCTTTGACATTAGTTGGGGTGAAACAAAAGCGATCCCGATACTTGAAGAATTAAAACAACACAATGTTAAAGCTTCTTTTTTTATTTCTGGCGCTTGGGCAGAGCGTCATCCTGAAGTAGTCGAACAAATAGCGAAAGACGGCCACGAAATTGGTAACCTTGGTTATCGGTACGAGAACTACACAACCATGAAAGATGAGGAGATCAAGAAGGATATTATTCGTTCGAGCGAAGCTATAAAAAAAGTAACCGATGAAGAACCACAATTGCTAAGGCCACCTAACGGAAACTTTGATAAGCGTGTTCTCACGATTTCAGACAAATTTAACTATACCCTTATTCACTGGAGTCTTGATTCTGAAGATTGGAAAAACCCAGGGGTAGAGAACATTGTGGAAAATGTAACGAAAGAGATCGACCCAGGTGACATTATTCTTATGCATGCTTCCGATTCAGCAAAACAGACGGCAGAAGCTCTTCCAGAAGTGATTGCTGCTTTAAAGAAGAAAGGCTATTCTTTCGCAACGGTGAGTGAACTTGTTTCTAACGCCAACATCAATAGTAAAGAAGTAAAATAAGCCGCTTTCCAATCGGAAAGCGGCTTTCGTTTATGCGTCTTTTTGAATTAAACGATGAAGTGTTAGCAATTGCCATACATTACTTACTAAGAGAGGGATCAAAATAAGCCAGAGCCACTTTGGATCATTGCTTTGTAGTCCTGGAATCCATTCGAGGATGGTGACAACGACAATAAAGAAAAGAGCGGGGATAAACGCCTGCTTATTCGTTTCTTTTTGCTTCACATATGCCGTAACAAGTCCGACAGCTAAAAGAAATAACGCAATGAGTATGTAGCTAATCACACTTTCTCCCTCTTCTGCAAATACCTCATAGCGGAAATAGACTAAATCAAATAAAGCTACTGCAATCAACACTACCTGGATTGTATTCCAGAGTTTGACTGATTTGAAAATACCAAGACCAAATCGGTGAATCGTTAAATAAGCAAAAAACCCCATCTGACTAATCAAACTAAAGATGCTCGATACTCCTAATAACCAAAGTATGACGATTAGGAACGATAATATTTCTCCATTTTTCAGATCTGCCCAGTATTGTGACCAGTCTAAAACAAGACCTGTAAGCATACCAGCTGTTGATCCAATCAGAAGGGTTGTAAAAAATAAATAAACAAGATTTCTTGTTTTCAAAATCAAACCCCCGTGAACGTTAATGGTGCTTCTATGTTGAATTGTACCAATGCCACTTTTAAATTGCCACCCTTCCTTTATTCACCGGGTATAAATTCACAGTTTCGCCTAATATTAAGAATAAGATCTTGAGAAAGGAGCGCATCTATATGTATCAGCGTTTCAAACTACTCACACTATGTTTCGTTATTCTTCTGATTGCAGGATGTGCCACAGGTTCTGCTGAAGGATCTCAAGCCAATTATGAAGAAACGAAGAAAATGCTTGTCGACCTTCTGAAGTCGGACGAAGGCAAGAAAGCCATTCAAGAAGTACTGTCAGATGCAGAAATAAAGAAACAACTTGTTATGGAACAACCATTTGTGAAAGAAACCATACAAAAGGTGCTTACAACTGAAGAAGGAAAAGCATACTGGCAAGAAATGTTGAAAGACCCTACTTTCGTTGAAAACTTTGCTAAAAACATTCAGGAAGAGAATAAGGAATTGTTCAAATCCCTGATGGATGATCCTGACTTTCAGGAAAAGATGATGGATCTGTTGCAAGATCCAGTCATGGAAAAGCACTATTTACAACTCCTTGAAAGCAACCAGTCTCGCCAACAAATCAAAGACTTGATTTCCGAAACTTTTGAAAGCCCATTATTCCAAGCTAAGATTCAGGAAATGCTTACAGGAATTACGTCAGAGCAACTGAAATCTTCCGGTGGTAGTAAGGAAGAAGGAAGTGGTAATTCTGATTCAAAGAATGGAGAAAGCTCAAATTCTGGACAGGAATAACCGAACGAAAGGACAAAGGACATGCCTCAAGGCATGTCCTTTCGTTTTATTCTGCAGTTCTTTTGATAATCTCATTAGCAATTTGGAGGTACTGCATGCCAATTGGATGTTCTTCTTGGTAAACTGACGGAGCAAATTCAGCTTCATCGAAGTCTGGTTGCCCGAGAGGAAGTCTGCCAAGAATATCCGTAGATAATTCTGAAGCTAACTTATCTCCACCACCCTGACCAAATACATACTCTCTCTCACCAGTGACTTTGCTTTCAAAATAAGCCATATTTTCCACGACGCCAAGGACTTCATGTTTCGTCTTAAGCGCCATTGCCCCCGCTCGAGCTGCAACGAAAGCAGCCGTTGCATGCGGCGTTGTTACAATGATCTCTTTTGAAGCAGGAAGCATCGTATGAACATCAAGCGCGACATCACCTGTTCCTGGTGGTAAATCAAGTAGAAGGTAATCTAATTCTCCCCAATCAACTTCACTAAAGAAGTTATTTAGCATTTTCCCAAGCATTGGCCCACGCCAGATAACAGGAGCATTATCTTCTACAAAGAAGGCCATCGACATGACTTTAACACCAAAACGCTCAACGGGATAGATTTTTTCATTTTCTACTTTAGGTCTCGTTTCAATCCCCATCATATCTGGAACGCTAAATCCGTAAATATCCGCATCAATAATACCAACTTTTTTTCCGAGACGCGCAAGTGACGTTGCAAGGTTTACTGTAACCGTTGATTTCCCTACTCCACCTTTACCACTTGCTACCGCAATAAATTGTGTTTTACTTTCCGGAGAAAGCAATGGAGGAAGATCAGGATTAGCTGAAGTTCCCTCAGGAAGTTCTTCGTCTGCTAATTGTTCAAATCGTAACCCAACAGATTCCGCTCCAGCACCCTTTAACGTATTCACAATCTCTTGCTGTACCTTCATTTGCTCAGCCGATTCCGTTTGAGCAAGAGCTACCTTCACACTTACATAGCCTTCCTTCGTTTTCACATCACGAATCGTGATACTTTTATGTAAAATAGGATCTTGCACCTTTTGTAGTAATTCAACGACCTGATCTTTCGTTAACATGTAGGCACCACCTTCTCTGAATTCGATTACATTGTTAGTATAACATATCATTCAGAGAGTTTTGACTACGGTGCTTCACGTGAAATTCATGGATTTTAAATACTAAAACGAGTCAGTGCTTATTCTTCTGGCACTGACTCGTTTGTCGCATAGCGAATAATCCCTTGATAAATAGAAGCGGCTACTTTGTTCTGGTAGGTGTCTGTATTCAACAGTTCTCTCTCCGAGGGATTTGAAAGAAAGCCTACCTCAACAAGAGATCCTGGAATTTCAGCCTCCCTAAGTAAATATACACTTTCCATGTTCTTAGCCAGTCGATTGGTATTTTCTAAATTCCGCTTAATTTCATCTTGAATAAAACGAGATAATGCCTCACTTTCTTCATTTACAGGATTATAAAAAGTCTGCGCTCCACTCCATTGAGACGATGGAATCGCATTTAAATGAATACTAACAAAAAGATGATGGCTTCCTTCGTTAATAAGTTCAACGCGTTTTCTTAAATCTTCAGCTTTTCGATTGCTTAGCCCTTTCGTTCCTTCAGATGCTAAATCGGTATCCGTCTCTCTTGTCATAATGACAAGGGCACCTGCTTCCTGAAGATAATCCCTTAGCTTTAGAGATATTTTAAGTGCAATGTCTTTTTCAACAACATTATCACCTACCGCTCCTCCATCGGCCCCTCCATGACCAGGATCAATCACAATAACCTGACCTGATAAAGGTAGATGCCAGGCATCCCATGAAGAATCAATCGCAAATTTGTAATTAATAATAAATAGCAGCACGATGATACCAGTGGCAACGCCAAATCGCTTATACCACTTCTTCATTCTTTTCCAACACCGCCCCTTATTTTGTCCTACATTATCTATATGGGACAGGTGAAGGAATTAGTCTTTAAACTTTACGGATTATTGCAAGCGAAGGCGACGTCTCATCATCCCTTTTTCACAACCTGCTTTCCACCAATTTGAAACAAATACTTCACACGTTATTTGCAAAGACTCTTCATACACTGCTGACGTTTTCCAAAAAAGCCAATAGTCAAAGAGAGCCTCTATGAGCGCTTTCTCCAATTTAAAGCAACGTTTATGCACCACCGACATCGGTTCTCCATAATAAGAAAACTTGCTATACTCTGCACCCAGTAAATACGCTTCGATTGCAATGTCCATACAGACATTTTCGACATCACCTTTGTAGAGAATAGCCTCAGAGAAAAATGGAGAAAACATATCCCTAATGTTATCTGATAACTCCTTCAGCGATATTTCGATTAAGACTCTCCGTTCGAATTCAAGGCGCTTATGACGCTGGCGTTCTTTAAATACGGTAATCACATTGTCCATCTCACCCATCCTCTCGACTCGTTTTGTTTTAGTCTCACTCAAGCGTCATGGAGTATGCGATATAAGAACTGGTAATTCCTTCAGTCTTAGGGATGTTGCCAATCTCAATGTATAAAGCAGAACACAAAAAAACCTCCGGCTAGAAGCCAGAGGTTTTGTATAAAACAAATTAACGTTTTGAGAACTGAGGTGCACGACGTGCTGCTTTAAGACCGTATTTTTTACGTTCTTTCATACGAGCATCACGAGTTAGGAAGCCAGCGCTCTTAAGTGTTGCGCGTGATTCCGGATCAGCTTGCAATAGTGCACGAGCGATACCGTGACGGATCGCGCCTGCTTGTCCAGTGAATCCACCACCGCTAACATTTACGAAAATATCGTAAGTGCCTTCAGTGCCAGTTTCAACTAGTGGTTGCTTAGAGATAAGCTTTAGTGTTTCAAGATCGAAATAGTCGTCGATCTCACGGTTGTTAATAACCATACGTCCGTTACCAGGAAGTAAACGTACGCGTGCTACAGAGTGTTTACGTCGGCCAGTGCCGTTGTATTGTACTTGTGCCAAGTTGATTCCCTCCTTTTAATTATCCTCTTAGTTCGTATTTTTCAGGCTGTTGAGCCTGGTGATTGTGCTCGCTACCAGCGAATACGTGAAGCTTTTTAATCATTTGGCGACCAAGGCTGTTCTTTGGAAGCATACCTTTGATTGCAAGTTCAAGCATTTGCTCAGAACGGTTAGTACGCATTTCTAGAGCATTTCTTGATTTCAAACCACCTGGGTGTCCACTATGACGGTAGTACATCTTGTCATTAAGTTTGTTACCAGTTAGTTCAATTTTCTCAGCGTTAAGGATGATCACATGATCACCAGTGTCAACGTGAGGTGTGAAAGTTACTTTATTTTTACCGCGTAGGATCGCTGCTACTTCACTAGCAAGACGGCCAAGTGTTTGACCTTCAGCATCAACGATGTACCATTTGCGCTCGACTTCGTGGCCTTTAGCCATAAATGTTGTACGCATGAGTTTCCCTCCTAAAATCAATCCAATTTATTTTAAAACTACCACAGAATATTCATTGTCAGTTGTCAGTCAGATTTCTAAATCCGGGGCAAGTGGATGTAGAAATACCAAAGAATATCTTATAATATTGGGAGACAAATGTCAAGTGTTTGAGAACTTTCTTTCCTTTTTTAAGAATACGAGACTTTCCATAAATAGAGTCCATGGGGAGGAGCCGTTTTTCCTGCCTTGTTTCGGTCCTTTGCTTCAAGGATCATCGGAATGTCATCAGCTGAACGGCGGCCTTTTCCAATCTCAAACAAAGTGCCCATTAGAATGCGGACCATATTATATAGAAAGCCGCTCCCTTCGAACGTAAAAACAAGCTCATCTTGCACTTGCTCAATCTCAATTCGATAGATCGTCCTTACTTTATTCTTTACATCTGTCTTACTGGCACAAAAAGATGTGAAGTCATGCTCACCACTAAGATAAGCAGCTGCACGCTTCATCTCCATGAGGTCAAGCGTCTGTGGCTCATGCACCGCATAGTTTCTTCTAAAAACATCAAGCGCTGCACGATTGTGCACCCGATATTGGTAGGTTTTTCGAACAACGTCATATCTGGCATGAAAATCACTTGATACGGTTTCTGAATGTAAAACCCTCACGTCATCAGGAAGCTGCGCATTTAAAGCTTTCGTCCAATTTTCAAGAGGAATCGACAGTGTCGTATCAAAATGAATCACCTGACCAAAAGCATGCACCCGTGCGTCTGTTCTTCCAGACCCCGTAACCTGGACGGCTTCACCTTTGTGCATTTGCTTTAAGGCACGCTGCAGTTCCTCCTGAACTGTGCGTCCATTTGGCTGCACCTGATAACCATTAAAAGCCGTCCCATCATAAGAGAGCGTCATTTTTATACGTTGCATCACACATTCTCCCCTAACTTCTTAGCAGTAGTAAACTAATACAGAGCAGGAGAAGAATCACGAATAAAGTAGTATCTTTTCCAGACCATTTTAGTAAACGTATGCTCGTTCTACCTTCTCCGCCGCGGTAACCTCTCGCTTCCATCGCCATGGCAAGATCTTCTGCTCGTTTAAACGCACTAACAAAGAGTGGTACAAGAAGTGGCACGATGCTTTTCAAACGTTCTTTAATCGGACCGCTTGAGAATTGGGCACCACGTGCAGATTGAGCTTTCATGATTTTCTCTGTCTCTTCAAGAAGTGTAGGAATGAACCTAAGCGCAATCGACATCATTAGTGCAAATTCATGAACCGGTAAGCCCACTTTTTTCATTGGGCCAAGCAACGTTTCAATCCCTACCGTAATATCAATTGGTGTCGTAGTTAGTGTTAAAAGAGAAGTAATCATAATTAAAAACAATAAACGAAGCGAGATAAAAATCCCCTGCTTCACTCCACCTTCATACACTTCAAGAAATCCCCAATCAAACAGCAAGGTCCCTTCCTTTGTTAAAAACACATGAAGGAGAAACGTTAATATGATAACGAGCAAGATAGGCTTTAGACCATTATAAATATAGCGAAGAGGTAGCTGAGAGACAAAAATCGCCAGTAAGGTAAAAGCACCAAGCAATGCATAGGTAATCCAATTGTTCGCTAAAAATACAATAATGACAAAAAGAAACGCAGTTAAAAGCTTAGCTCTCGGATCAAGTTTATGAATAAAGGATTGTCCTGGAACGTATTGTCCAATAATGATATTTTGCATTAGGAATCCTCCTCTCCCTTCTGCAAAATCGATAACGCTGCATCTACCGCTGCATCAAGTGTAAAGACACTGTGAGGAAGATTTTTAGTAAAACGTTCTTCCAGGCGATGAATGAATTGTACCGTTTCTGGGACATCAAGGCTTAGTTTTTTTAAAGCTTCAGGATTTGAAAAAATAGTCTCCGGGCCACCTTGCAGGGCGATTCCACCCTTTTCCATAATCAGAATGTCATCTGAAAAACGCGCTGCATCTTCCATGCTGTGAGTTACAAGAATCGTCGTTAACCCCTCTTCTTCATGTAGGCGATAAAAGAGATCCATAATTTCACGTCTACCTCGAGGATCGAGGCCAGCGGTTGGCTCATCCAATATAAGAATGGATGGTTTCATCGCTAGTACCCCAGCAATGGCAACCCGTCTCATTTGCCCCCCACTTAAATCAAAGGGAGAGCGACTAAGATAAGATTCATCAAGTCCCACCTGATGAATTAGTCTTGCTGCTCGCTTCTTTGCTTCTTCTTCTGAAACCCCGAAGTTAAGCGGCCCAAAAATAATGTCTTTTTCAATGGTTTCTTCAAATAGCTGATGTTCTGGATATTGAAAAACGATCCCTACATGTTTTCTCAGTGCTTTCAAACGTTTCTCTTTTACGCCAGCTTGTATGAAAAACTCACCAATTTGAATACTTCCTTGTGTAGGTTTTAGAAGTCCATTTAAATGCTGAATTAACGTTGACTTTCCTGAACCAGTATGACCAATAATCGTTTGAAACGTGCCTGATGGAATCGATAAATTAATATTTGAAAGAGCTTTTCGTTCAAATGGTGTTCCTTTACTGTACGAATGCTCTAATTCTTTGATTGTAATGTCCATAGCTCGTTCACCAGTTCCTCCTGAGATAAAGTAAGCCTTGAGAAATCGTATCCCTTCTCACTAAGTGCTCGCTGCACCTGTAGTGGAAACGGTAGATCTAAACCGATTTGCTCGAGCATGTCCCCTTTTTTAAAAACTTCCACAGGAAGTCCCTCGTCAATAACTTCACCTGCATTCATTACCACAAGGCGATCGGCCTGTGCCGCTTCTTCAAGATCATGGGTAATTGAGATAACAGTCATGCCTTCTTCTTCTTTCAACTTACGCATCGTTTGCAAAACTTCTTTACGCCCAGCTGGATCAAGCATGGATGTCGCCTCATCTAAAATAACAATCGAAGGCCTTAGTGCAATAATACCAGCAATGGCCACACGCTGCTTTTGTCCACCAGAAAGACGATGTGGCTCCTGGTCAAGGTAATCTTCCATTCGGACCTTTTGAACGCTCTCACTGATACGCTCTAACATTAGTTCTCTAGCCATCCCACTATTCTCAAGTCCAAATGCAACATCATCCCGAACGGAGGTGCCGACAAACTGATTATCTGGGTTCTGAAAAACGATCCCAACTCTTCTTCTAATCTCCCAAATGCTTTCCTCATCTCGGCTATTGTACCCTTCAACGAGAACATCACCTTGCTCAGGAAGTTGCAAACCGTTTAATAGTTTGGCAAGGGTAGACTTCCCTGACCCATTGTGTCCTACAATGGCTAACCATTCACCCTTATAAACGGAGAGAGACACGTCACGTAACACGTGGGGCTGATCTTCGTGATATCGAAAGGATACACCTTGAACGGTGATAAGTTCTTCCATACTCGTTCCTCCTACCTCTGCTAAATTCAAGCGGTCATCGCCTCAGACACATGATACTGGTGCGAAAAAAAGGCGGGCAGCAAACCGCCACTTTTTCCTATCAGCATATTGATCGTAGCAACGCCTCTAGAAATGCTCAATCCTATAAAAAAAGCCCGGCATCTGCCAGGCTTTCTTTAATGGCTAGCAGCATGCAACCACTTGAGGATGTGCGTTTAAACAAAAAAACGCACGAAAAAAGGGCATAGAATCAGTATCCAATGTCGAGATCCTGTCCCGCCCTTTTAATCAAGTGCGTCTTATACTAGCTCGATGATAACCATTTCAGCACCGTCACCGCGGCGTGGTCCAAGTTTACGGATACGAGAGTAACCGCCTTGACGCTCTGCATAACGAGGAGCGATATCGCTGAATAGCTTTTGAACTGCATCTTGACCGCTTTCTTGATCCGCTACTTCGTTACGGATGAAAGAAGCTGCTTGACGACGTGCGTGAAGATCCCCGCGTTTACCAAGCGTAATCATTTTGTCGATGAAAGAACGAAGCTCTTTCGCCTTCGATTCTGTCGTTTCAATACGTTCATTGATGATCAAATCTGTAACAAGGTCACGGAATAGCGCTTTACGCGTATCACTCGTACGACCTAACTTTTGGTATGCCATGAAGTATTCCCTCCTTTGTTGTTTATAAAATCAACAACTTAAATATCTATTCTTCGTTACGAAGTCCAAGTCCAAGCTCTTCAAGCTTCTCTTGTACCTCTTCAAGTGATTTACGTCCAAGGTTACGAACTTTCATCATGTCTTCTTCAGACTTTTGAGTTAGTTCTTGAACCGTATTAATGCCAGCACGCTTCAGGCAGTTATATGAACGAACTGAGAGATCAAGCTCTTCGATAGTCATCTCAAGCACTTTCTCTTTTTGATCCTCTTCTTTTTCGACCATGATTTCAGCATTTTGTGCCTGATCTGTTAAGCCAACAAAGATGTTTAAATGCTCATTTAAAATCTTTGCACCTAGCGAAACAGCTTCTTCAGGACGAATGCTTCCATCTGTCCAAACATCAAGGGTTAGTTTGTCATAATTAGTTACCTGGCCAACGCGAGTGTTTTCAACCTGGTAGTTAACACGAGAAACAGGAGTGAAGATCGAGTCAACCGGAATCACACCGATTGGCTGTTCATCATTTTTGTTTCCTTCTGCTTGTACATAGCCTCTTCCACGAATTGCAGTAACTCGCATTTGGAAACGTGCATTTGCAGAAAGGGTAGCAATATGAAGGTCAGGGTTTAAGATCTCCACGTCGCTGTCATGAGTAATATCTCCAGCTGTTACCGTACCTGGGCCTTGCACATCAACTACTAATGTTTTCTCTTCTTCAGAGTAAACTTTCATAGCCAATTTCTTAAGATTAAGAATGACAGTTGTTACATCTTCATGTACGCCTTCAATCGTAGAGAACTCGTGGAGTACTCCTTCAATTTGTACAGATGTAACAGCAGCACCAGGTAGTGAAGATAACAGGATACGACGAAGGGAATTACCCAGGGTAGTTCCATAACCACGCTCTAATGGTTCTACAACAAACTTTCCGTATTTAGCATCCTCGTTGATAGCTACCGCTTCAATTTTTGGCTTTTCGATTTCGATCATCCAACAAACCCTCCTTCAAAACGTCGAACTTCGGTTAGACATGCTGTCTAACCGAATAATCCCCTTAGGCGGTCAAAATACCAACAACCTAATTATGATTCGTCAACCGTCAACAATTTATACATTATCATTATTGACATGTTCATCAATTGTATACCGATAGATTGAATCTTTCCATAAGAGATTGTTCAAAACCAGGCATTCTCCCGAAGGGGAATATCTACGTTTTTGAACTCTCTACTACCTTAGACTCTACGACGTTTTGGTGGACGGCAGCCGTTATGAGGTACTGGAGTTACGTCACGGATCGCAGTAACTTCTAGACCTACAGCTTGAAGTGCACGGATAGCAGCTTCACGACCAGCTCCAGGGCCTTTAACAGAAACTTCTACAGTTTTCATGCCATGCTCCTGTGCAGTTTTACCTGCAGTTTCAGCAGCCATTTGAGCAGCGAATGGAGTTGACTTACGAGAACCTTTGAAGCCCATGTTACCGGAAGTTGCCCAAGAAATCGCATTTCCGTGAGTGTCAGTAATCGTAATAATAGTGTTGTTAAAAGTAGAACGGATGTGAGCTACTCCACTCTCAACATTCTTTTTCACGCGCTTTTTGCGCGTATTTGCTTTACGTTGTTTAGCCATTTGTTAATTACCTCCCTTACTTCTTCTTGTTAGCTACTGTACGGCGAGGGCCTTTACGAGTACGAGAGTTGTTCTTCGTATGTTGACCTCGGACAGGAAGACCACGACGGTGGCGGATACCACGATAAGAACCGATTTCGATTAGACGTTTAATGTTAAGTGAGATTTCACGACGAAGATCACCCTCAACTTTAATTTTGTCTACTACTTCACGGATTTTTCCGAGCTCTTCTTCAGTTAAGTCGCGTACACGAGTGTCTTCAGAAACACCAGCGTCAACTAGAACTTGTTTCGCAGTTGTTTTACCGATTCCATAAACGTAAGTTAACGCGATTACGATGCGCTTTTCGCGTGGAACATCAATACCAGCAATACGTGCCATTACGTTGCACCTCCTTATATATTAGCCTTGTTTTTGCTTATGCTTTGGATTTTCACAGATAACCATAACTTTACCTTTACGGCGAATAACTTTACATTTTTCACACATTGGTTTTACTGACGGTCTTACTTTCATTATTTTAACCCTCCTTGTATTCGGAGATTAATTTCTTATTTATAACGATACGTGATACGTCCACGTGATAAGTCGTATGGAGAAAGCTCAACAGTTACTTTGTCACCTGGTAAAATACGAATGTAATGCATGCGTATCTTTCCGGATACGTGAGCAAGAATCTTATGACCGTTTTCGAGTTCTACTCGAAACATTGCATTCGGTAGAGGTTCGATAACCGTGCCTTCCATTTCAATTACTTCTTCTTTAGCCATCTACTTGCTCTCCCTCCTTTAAATCAATGACGTGTTCACTCAAATACTTTGAGATCGCGAAACGTAGCTTGCCATTTGTGACACGGCCCGTTTCTTCAAGACTTCGCTTTACCTCAGGGGATATATACTCTACCAGCTCAAGGTGTGCGAGGTTCTTCCGCTTAGGACGATCAAACTTTCGTTTATCCCCGTCCGCTAAGAAAACATAACGTTCATCTACAATCCCTACAATCACGCTATATTGATCAGCGTCTCTTCCCCGTTTATTCCGAGCGATCTGACCGATCTCGGGAACGGTATCCGACTCTTTCACGAACCATCACCTTCACTTAGGCCTTTGTTAGTATTTCATATCCTTCTTCCGTAACGGCAATTGTGTGCTCGAAATGAGCGCAGTTCTTACCGTCAGTTGTTACTACAGTCCAATTATCCGAAAGTGTTCGAACGTAGCGAGAGCCCATATTCACCATTGGCTCTACCGCAAGGACCATCCCCTGCTTAAGCCGCGGCCCTTTTCCTGGAGGACCGTAATGGGGAATTTGAGGATCTTCATGAAGGTCCTGACCTACACCATGACCAACATATTCTCGTACAATCGAAAAACCCTCAGCTTCGGCATATGCTTGGATCGCATGAGAGATATCTGAAAGCCTCCTACCAGCCTTCGCCTCATCCAACCCTTTATATAACGATTCCTCGGTAACTTTTAACAACCGTTCGTCTTTTTCTGAGATAGTGCCAACAGGATAGGTCCATGCTGAATCTCCATGATAACCGTTATACTTAGCACCAATATCAATGCTAATTATATCTCCTTCCGCCAACACGCGATCCCCTGGAATACCATGTACAAGCTCTTCATTAACTGAAGCGCATATACTTCCAGTAAATCCATTGTAACCCTTAAAGGAAGGAATTGCACCAAGCTGACGAATAAACCGATCGGCAATCGTATCCAGCTCTTTTGTCGTAACTCCAGGCTTGATGTGCTTCTGTAGTTCTTGATGTGTTAACGCGACAATTCTGCCTGCTTCTCGCATAATATCAAGTTCACGAGGAGTCTTGCAAATAATCATTACGACAACCCTTTGAGGAGTTGATCGACATCTTCAAACACTTCGTTGATGTCTCTATTGCCATCAATCGTTTTAAGATAGCCTTTGCCTTCATAAAAGGTCAACAATGGCTGCTGTTGCTGCTTGTTGACTTCGAGGCGAGTGCGTACAGTTTCTTCTTTATCATCATCACGTTGATAAAGTTCTCCACCGCACTTATCACAAACTCCTTCTTCCTTAGGAGGATTGAATACTGCGTGATAGGTTGCTCCACAATTTCGGCAAACGCGACGTCCAGTCAAACGCTGCATGAGCTGATCTTCCTCAACTGAAATGTTAATAACATAGTTAAGTTTTTTTCCGAGATCGGATAAGATCGTTTCAAGTGCATCAGCCTGTGCGACAGTTCTTGGAAATCCATCGAGTAGAAAACCTTTTTCGCAATCATCTTTTCCTAAACGCTCCCGTACTATACCGATTGTTACTTCGTCAGGTACGAGGTTTCCAGAATCCATGTACTCTTTCGCTTTTAGACCAAGAGGCGTTCCTTCTTTGATCGCTGCTCGGAACATATCTCCAGTAGAGATATGAGGGATGCCATACTTTTCGACAATCTTTTCTGCCTGGGTTCCTTTTCCGACACCCGGAAGCCCCATTAATACTAGATTCATCTAATCCCTCCGCACGTCACCCAATCGAGGATGAAGGAGGGGAAGAAAGTTCTTCCCAATTTATCCTCAAGATTTAATAAAGCCTTTATAATGACGTTTAATTAATTGACTTTCAATTTGCTTCATCGTATCAAGCGCTACCCCAACAACGATCAGCAAGCTTGTTCCGCCGATTTGCAGCGTCTGCGGCAGTCCTGCTACGGTTGTGAAAAATACCGGAATAATCGATATAACAGCAAGGAAAAGTGCTCCTACAAACGTTAAACGGTAGAGGATACGAGTAATGTACGTTTCCGTTGCATTACCCGGACGAATACCAGGAATGTATCCACCCTGTTTCTTCAGATTCTCAGCCATCTTCTCCGGATTAACCTGGACGAACGTATAGAAATACGTAAATCCAATGATGAGTAACGCATACACGACCATACCAATAGGTTGTGTATAGTCAAACACCCTGATGATCCATTCCGTTACCGTATTATCTCCGAACAACCTGGCGATCGTTGGTGGAGTAATGATCAGTGATATCGCAAAGATAACTGGAATAACACCTGCTGCATTAACTTTAATCGGTAAGTGAGTGGATTGACCACCTACTTGTCTGCGGTTAACAGTTCGTTTTGCATATTGAATTGGAATTTTGCGAAGACCTTGTTGAACAAAGATAACAGCGACAACAATTGCAAGTGCTGCAAGTGCAATAATTGCAAGAGTGACGATGTTAATGAACAACTCATCCTGAGAACCCTCAAACATCTGAGCGTAAAGCTGATTAAGCCCTGGAGGAATTGCAGCTACAATCCCAGCAAAGATTATTATTGAGATTCCATTTCCAACACCTTTTGCTGTGATCTGTTCGCCTAACCACATCAAAAAAGCCGTTCCGGCTGTTAAAACTAGAGAAATATTTAGATACGTTAGTACACCGGGATTACTAATCAACTGACCACCAACAATATTGTTAAACCCGATGGAAAGACCAATACCCTGAACAAGTCCAAGCACAATCGTTCCATAACGAGTAACTTGTGTTAGCTTTTTACGTCCGGCTTCACCTTGTTTAGACCATTCGGTAAACTTCGGAACAACGTCCATTTGTAAAAGCTGCACAATGATAGAAGCAGTGATATAAGGCATAATTCCCATGGCAAAGATGGAGAAGTTTTGCAACGCTCCACCGCCAAAGGTGTTGAGAACTCCGAAGAGACTCATTTGATCTTGGAATTGTAATACATCTCTGTTCACACCAGGAACCGGTATGAATGTTCCGATTCGGAACACGACAAGCATGAGTAGGGTGAAGATAATTTTGTTTCTAATATCACCTACGCGCATAATGTTGGAGATTGCTTGGAACATTAGATCACCTCAGTATTTCCGCCTGCCGCTTCAATCGCCTCTTTTGCAGAAGCAGAGAACTTGTGGGCTTTCACGGTAAGCTTTTTCTCAAGCTTACCATTACCTAGAATCTTAATTCCAGCTTTTTCTTTGCTAACTACGCCAGATTCTAATAGAAGTTCTGGAGAAACTTCAGTTCCATCTTCAAAACGGTTCAACGAATCAAGATTAACAATCGCGAACTCTTTACGGTTCATGTTTGTAAATCCACGTTTCGGTAGACGTTTGAAGATTGGAAGTTGTCCTCCTTCGAAACCGACGCGTACACCGCCGCCAGAACGAGCTTTTTGACCTTTTTGACCACGGCCAGATGTCTTACCGTTACCAGTAGCAATACCGCGACCAAGTCTGTTGCGTTCTTTACGAGAACCTTCAGATGGTTTTAGTTCGTGTAGTTTCATTGTGGGCACCTCCTCAATGTATAGATTTTTTATGCATCAATTTCGTTAACAGTTACAAGGTGAGATACCTTGTTGATCATACCGCGAATCGCAGGATTGTCGTTATGAACAACCGTGTGATGCATTTTCTTAAGTCCAAGTGTTTTTACCGTCACGCGTTGGTCTTGAGGGCGACCAATCACACTACGTGTGAGGGTGATTTCTAATTGCTTAGCCATCTATTTTCCCTCCCTTAACCTAGTAGCTCTTCTACAGATTTTCCACGAAGCTTCGCAACGTCTTCAGCGCGCTTAAGGTTTTCAAGGCCATTAAGAGTTGCACGCACCATGTTAATCGGATTGTTAGATCCAAGAGACTTCGATAGAATGTCACCTACACCAGCAAGTTCAAGTACCGCACGAACGGGTCCGCCAGCGATAACTCCAGTACCTTCAGAAGCAGGCTTCAATAGTACATTACCAGCTCCGAAATGACCTGTGATTTGGTGAGGGATTGTAGTTCCTACAACAGGAACAGTAATTAAGTTCTTTTTCGCATCTTCAATAGCTTTGCGAATAGCTTCAGGAACTTCCTGTGCTTTACCAGTTCCGAATCCAACGTGACCGTTTTTATCTCCGACAACTACGATAGCTGCGAAGCGGAAACGACGTCCACCTTTAACAACTTTCGCTACGCGGTTAACGGTAACTACGCGTTCTTCAAGTTCTAGTTTGTTAGCATCAATGCTAGGCATGAGTTAACCTCCTTTTTATTAAAATTTCAGTCCTGCTTCACGCGCTGCGTCTGCAAGAGCTTTTACACGTCCGTGATAGAGGTATCCTCCGCGGTCGAAAACCACTTCTGAATAACCTGCTTCAACAGCACGCTTTGCGATAGCTTCTCCGACTTTCACAGCTGCTTCTGTGTTACCGCCGTGTTCAACGTCAATTCCTTGTTCCATACTTGAAGCTCCAACGATTGTAACACCTTTAGTGTCATCGATAAGCTGAGCATAGATGTTCTTGTTAGAACGGAATACGTTTAGACGCGGACGTTCAGTAGTGCCGGTAACTGTGCGGCGTACGCGAGCGTGTCTTTTTTGACGCGCTTTGTTTTTATCGGCCTTAGTGATCATTAAACGTCACTCCTTTCCGCTAGGTTTTTACCTATTTACCTGTTTTACCTTCTTTACGACGTACATATTCGCCTTCGTAACGAATTCCTTTGCCTTTGTAAGGTTCTGGAGTACGTACTGAACGGATGTTTGCTGCAACAGCTCCAACACGTTCTTTATCGATACCTTTAACAACAACTTTTGTGTTAGAAGGTACTTCAATTTCAATGCCTTCTTCAGGTACCATCTCAACTGGGTGAGAGTACCCTACGTTAAGGATTAATTTTTGACCAGATTTACTTGCACGGTAACCAACACCGATGATTTCAAGACCTTTTTCAAAGCCTTTAGTCACACCTTCAACCATGTTAGCGATCAGGCTGCGAGTTGTTCCGTGAAGTGCACGGTGCTCTTTATGATCAGAAGGACGAGCTACTGTTAGCACGTTCTCTTCAATGTTTACTTTGATATCTGGGCTAAATGTACGAGAAAGTTCCCCTTTAGGTCCTTTGATCGTTACAACGTCTCCTTTGATATCGATTGTTACATCACTTGGGATTTCAATCGGTTTAAGTCCGACACGTGACATATTGACACCTCCATTCTGCTTTAAGAATTACCAAACGTACGCTAGAACTTCTCCGCCTACTTGCTGTTGACGAGCTTCTTTGTCCGTCATAATTCCTTTAGAAGTAGAAACAAGAGCGATTCCTAAGCCGCCAAGTACGCGAGGTACTTCGTCTGCTTTAGCGTATACGCGAAGACCAGGTTTACTGATTCGCTTTAATCCAGTGATAACGCGTTCGTTATTTGAACCGTACTTTAAGAAGATACGGATGATTCCTTGTTTGTTGTCTTCGATCATTTCAACATCACGTACAAAACCTTCACGTTTGAGGATTTCAGCGATGTTTCTTTTCGAATTCGATGCAGGCAACTCTAGTTTTTCGTGGCGAACTGTGTTCGCATTACGAATTCTTGTAAGCATATCTGCAATTGGATCAGTCATGACCATTAGTAATTACCTCCTTCCCTATTTCGGGTTTACCAGCTAGCCTTTTTAACGCCTGGGATTTGACCTTTGTGTGCAAGTTCCCGGAAACAAATACGGCATAGTTTAAATTTACGAATAACTGAATGAGGACGTCCGCAACGTTCACAACGAGTATATTCTTGAACTTTAAACTTAGCTTGACGCTGTTGTTTCGCGATCATTGATTTTTTCGCCACAATTTTCCCTCCTTACTTACTTTTGAAATGGCATACCTAGGTTAGTCAACATTTCACGGCTCTCTTCGTCCGTATTAGCTGTTGTTACGATAACGATGTCCATTCCGCGTACTTTATTTACTTTATCGTAATCAATTTCAGGGAAAATCAACTGTTCTTTAATACCAAGTGTGTAGTTACCACGGCCGTCGAATGATTTCTTAGACACACCTCTGAAGTCACGTACACGTGGAAGTGATACAGAAATTAGTTTGTCTAGGAATTCAAACATACGAGTGCCGCGCAAAGTAACTTTTGCACCGATTGGCATATCTTCACGAAGCTTAAAGCCTGCGATAGACTTCTTAGCACGTGTGATTAGTGGTTTTTGACCTGAGATCAACTCAAGTTCCTCAACAGCTGTATCAAGAGCTTTCGGGTTCTGTACAGCGTCACCAACACCCATGTTGATTACGATTTTATCAAGTTTTGGAACTTCCATAACAGAGGAATAATTAAATTTCTCCATCAATGCAGGTTTAGTTTCATTTTGATACTTTTCTTGGAAACGATTCATCGGATTGACCTCCTTTCGCTAGGAACTACTTATCGAGTACTTCACCGGATTTTTTTGAGATACGAACTTTTTTCCCGTTGTCTACTTTGTATCCAACGCGAGTAGGTTCACCAGACTTCGGATCAAGCGCCATTACGTTAGAAACGTGAATCGCTGCTTCCTGCTCAATAATTCCACCTTGAGGATTAGCCTGGGATGGTTTTGAGTGTTTCTTAACAAGGTTTACACCTTCAACGATAACTCTATCTTTTTTCGGGTAAGCTTCAAGGATCACACCTTGTTTACCTTTATCCTTACCAGAAATAACTTTTACTTTATCTCCCTTTTTTACGTGCATAAGGTCGCGCACCTCCTTACAAGGCATCTATTTTCAAATGATTAAAGAACTTCTGGAGCTAGAGAAACGATTTTCATAAACTGGTTGTCGCGTAGTTCGCGTGCAACTGGTCCGAAAATACGTGTTCCGCGCGGTCCTTTGTCATCACGGATAACAACCGCTGCGTTTTCGTCAAATTTGATGTATGAACCATCTTGACGACGAACGCCAGACTTACTGCGTACAATAACAGCTCTTACGACTTCACCCTTCTTAACAACGCCACCAGGTGTTGCTTGTTTCACCGAACAAACAATTACGTCACCGATGTTAGCTGTTTTGCGACCAGAGCCACCAAGTACTTTAATACAAAGCAATTCACGAGCACCAGAGTTGTCAGCTGATTTCAAACGAGATTCCTGTTGAATCATCTAGAAAGACCTCCCTTCGGACATTATTCAATGATCCGAGTTCATTTAGATAATAACTGCTTCTACAACTACTTCCATAAGACGGAAACGCTTATCTTTAGAAAGTGGACGAGTTTCCATAATAGTTACCACGTCGTTGATTTTTGCAGTGTTGTTTTCGTCATGTGCTTTTAGCTTTTTAGAATACTTAACACGTTTACCGTATAAAGGGTGCATTTTGTAAGTCTCAACTAAAACAGTAATTGTCTTATCCATTTTGTCAGAGACAACACGCCCAGTGTATTCTTTGCGATTATTGCGTTCGCTCATTTCGCAAACCTCCCCTCATATTAACCGTTTGTGATTCCTAACTCTCTTTCACGCAAAACAGTGTTTGCGCGAGCGATTGATTTACGGACTTCACGAATGCGGGCTGGGTTTTCCAGTTGACCTGTAGCAAGTTGAAAGCGAAGATTGAAAAGTTCTTCTTTAAACGATTTCGCTTTCTGCTCGATTTCGGCAGTGGTCAAGTTACGAATTTCCTCAGCTTTCATTTGTGTCACCACCCACTTCTTCGCGTTTTACGAACTTAGTTTTAATAGGCAATTTGTGAGAAGCAAGGCGAAGTGCTTCGCGCGCTACTTCTTCAGATACGCCTGCAATTTCAAAACAGATTTTCCCTGGCTTTACTACAGCTACCCAGCCTTCAGGAGCACCTTTACCGGAACCCATTCGTACTTCAAGTGGTTTAGCAGTGTAAGGCTTTGATGGGAAAATTTTAATCCAAACTTTACCGCCACGTTTCATGTAACGAGTCATAGCAATACGAGCTGCCTCGATTTGACGGTTAGTGATCCAGCTAGCTTCAAGAGCTTGTAGACCGTATTCGCCGAATGCTACTTCAGTGCCACCTTTAGCACGTCCGCGCATTTTTCCGCGATGTTCTCTGCGGTATTTAACACGTTTAGGTAACAACATGATTTATTTTCCCCCTTCCTCTTTTTGCGTTCCTTTCGTTGGAAGGACTTCACCACGATAGATCCAAATCTTCACACCAAGCTTACCGTAAGTAGTATCTGCTTCTGCAGTACCATAATCGATGTCAGCACGAAGTGTGTGAAGAGGTACAGTACCTTCACTGTATGATTCAGAACGAGCAATATCAGCACCGTTTAGACGGCCAGATACTTGCGTTTTAATACCTTTAGCTCCAGATCTCATAGCGCGTTGAATTGTTTGCTTCATAGCGCGACGGAATGAAACTCGGTTTTCAAGTTGACGAGCGATGTTATCAGCAACTAGAGTTGCGTCGATGTCAGCTTGTTTGATTTCGAAAATGTTAACGTGAACTTTCTTACCTGTTAGTTCCGCGAGAGACTTACGAAGAGACTCAACTTCAGAACCACCTTTACCGATTACCATACCAGGCTTAGCAGTTTTCACTGTTACATTCACTCGGTTTGCTGCACGTTCGATTTCAACAGCTGAAACAGATGCATCTTTCAAACGTTTTTCAATATATTCACGAATTTTAATATCTTCGTGTAAAAGGTTAGCGTAATCTTTGTCTGCGTACCATTTAGACTCCCAATCACGAATGACACCAATTCGAAGTCCTACCGGATTAATTTTCTGACCCACTCGTTATCCCTCCTTCTTTTCTGATACCACGACTGTGATGTGGCTAGTGCGCTTGTTGATGCGGCTAGCTCTACCCATAGCACGTGGGCGGAAACGTTTCATTGTTACTCCTTCGTCCACAAACACTTGAGAAACCGTAAGATTGTTCGGTTCTAACTCAAGATTGTGCTCTGCATTAGCGATCGCAGAGTTAAGCACTTTCTCAACTACTGGAGAAGCAGCTTTGTTTGTGTTGCGCAAAATCGCAATAGCTTCACCGACTTGCTTTCCTCGAATGAGATCTACGACTAAGCGTGCTTTACGAGGAGCAATACGCACGTGTTTTGCAACAGCTTTAGCTTGCATTCGTTGTACCTCCCCTCAAATTAACGTCTAGTTTTTTTGTCATCTGCAGCATGCCCGCGATATGTGCGAGTTGGAGCAAATTCACCAAGCTTGTGGCCGACCATGTCTTCTGTAACATAAACCGGTACGTGCTTGCGTCCATCATATACTGCAAAAGTGTGTCCAATAAATTCTGGGAATACTGTTGAACGACGAGACCAAGTTTTGATAACTTTTTTGTCGCTCTTTTCATTTAAGTCTTCGACCTTTTTCATTAAATGATCGTCGACAAAAGGTCCTTTTTTCAAACTACGACCCATTTGTGAACCTCCCTTTTGAGATTATGCTACGGCTCCGCGGAACCGTAGGTAAATCCCGTTATTTTTTGCGACGTCGTACGATGTACTTGTCGGAGTCTTTGTTTTTCTTACGAGTCTTAAATCCAAGGGTTGGTTTGCCCCAAGGTGACATTGGTGATTTACGTCCGATCGGTGCACGACCTTCACCACCACCGTGTGGGTGATCAACAGGGTTCATTACAGAACCACGAACTGTAGGACGAATGCCCAACCAGCGAGAACGACCAGCTTTACCAATGTTGATAAGCTCGTGTTCAAGGTTTCCAACCTGACCGATAGTAGCGCGGCAAGTAGAAAGAATCATACGAGTTTCTCCAGAACGAAGACGTACTAGTACGTATCTACCTTCTTTACCAAGAAGCTGAGCTTCTGCACCAGCAGAACGAACAAGCTGTCCGCCACGGCCTGGCTTAAGTTCAATGTTATGAATTGTTGTACCAACTGGAATGTTGATTAGTGGAAGAGTGTTTCCTACTTTAATGTCAGCATCAACGCCAGACATAATTTCAGTTCCTACTTTAAGTCCTTTTGGAGCAAGAATGTAACGCTTCTCTCCATCAGCATAGTTGATAAGAGCGATGTTTGCAGAACGGTTTGGATCGTACTCGATCGTAGCAACGCGTCCTGGTATTCCATCTTTGTCTCGTTTAAAGTCGATAACACGGTATTTACGCTTATGACCGCCACCTTGGTGACGAACAGTTAAGCGACCTTGGTTGTTACGTCCGCCTTTTTTATGAAGCGGTGCAAGCAACGATTTTTCCGGTTGGTCAGTAGTGATTTCAGCAAAGTCAGATACTGACATACCACGACGACCGTTTGTGGTCGGTTTATACTTTTTAATCGCCATTCTTATTTCCCTCCTTCACTATTATTTTTTAGACGCCTTCAAAGAAGTCCAATTCTTTGCTTTCTGGTGTAAGCGTCACGATAGCTTTTTTGCGACGTGGTGTAAATCCGCTGTGGCGGCCAACACGTTTCTTTTTACCCATATAGTTCTGAGTATTTACTCCAGCAACTTTAACTCCGAAAATTTCTTCAAGAGCACTCTTGATTTGAGTTTTGTTAGCACGAGTATCTACTTCGAAAGTATACTTTTTGTCTGCCATTACGTCTGTAGTAGCTTCAGTAATAACGGGGCGCTTGATGATATCACGAGCGTTCATTACGCTAGCACCTCCTCTACTTTTTCCACAGCGTCTTTTGTCATAACTAGTTTGTCAGCTTTAAGGACATCAAGGATGTTAAGTCCAGCTGTAGTTACAACAGTAACACCAGGAATATTGCGTGCAGATAATGCAACTGCTTCGTTATAGTCTCCTGTAACGATAAGCGCCTTTTTCTCTGCAGATAGGCTTGATAATACTGATTTCATTTCCTTTGTTTTTGGAGCATCAAAAGAAATGCTGTCCACGATGACCATATCCTCTGTTTGTACTTTAGAAGACAAAGCAGAACGGATTGCCAAACGGCGAACTTTTTTAGGTAGCTTGTAAGAATAGCTTCTTGGTGTCGGACCAAATACTACTCCACCGCCAACCCATTGTGGTGAACGGATTGAGCCCTGACGAGCACGACCTGTTCCTTTTTGGCGCCATGGTTTAGCTCCACCACCGCGTACTTCTGAACGATTTTTCACGTCATGGTTACCTTGACGCAAAGATGCTTGCTGCATGATAACCGCATCATACATAACACTTTCGTTTGGTTCGATCCCGAAGATTGCTTCAGCGAGTTCGATGTCGCCGACTTGTGCTCCGGTTTGGTTGAACATTGTTACTTTAGGCACTTGGATATCCTCCCTTCTTACTTAGCTTCTTTTGCTTTAACCGCGCTTTGGATAGTTACGTAGCTCTTCTTAGCTCCAGGTACATTACCTTTTACTAGAATCACGTTACGTTCTACATCAACTTTAACGATCTCAAGGTTTTGTACAGTTACACGTTCGCCACCCATGCGACCAGGTAGAAGTTTACCTTTCATAACACGCATTGGATCGATAGGTCCCATTGAACCTGGACGACGGTGATAACGAGAACCGTGAGTCATTGGTCCGCGAGATTGGTTATGGCGCTTGATTGCACCTTGGAAACCTTTCCCTTTAGACGTACCAGTTACATCAACTACGTCACCTTCGTTAAAGATATCAACCTTGACTTCCTGACCAATTTCGTAACTACCTTCTGCGTTACGAATTTCTTTCACGAAGCGCTTAGGTGTTGTGCTAGCTTTTGTAGCATGGCCTTCCTCAGGCTTGTTGAAGCGAGACTTCTTCTTATCAGCAAAACCAACTTGGATTGCTTCATAGCCGTCTGTATCAACAACTTTCTTTTGAAGGACAACGTTTGGTTCTGCTTCAATTACAGTTACCGGGATAATATCTCCGTTGTCAGCAAAGACTTGTGTCATGCCTACTTTTCTTCCTAAGATTCCTTTGGTCATTCGTCACACCTCCTAATTGTTTTTAAATAATTTATTTAGCGTTATATTAAAGTTTAATTTCAATGTCAACGCCAGACGGTAGGTCCAAACGCATTAACGAGTCAACCGTTTGTGGTGTAGGCTCGATGATGTCAATTAGACGCTTATGCGTACGCATTTCAAACTGCTCACGAGAATCTTTGTACTTGTGTACAGCACGTAGAATTGTGTAAACAGATTTTTCCGTCGGCAACGGGATCGGTCCGGATACTTGTGCACCTGAACGTTTTGCTGTTTCTACAATTTTCTCAGCAGACTGATCTAGAATACGGTGATCATATGCTTTTAAACGAATACGAATCTTTTGCTTTGCCATTATTTCCCCTCCTTTATCGCCCATATTGTTATAGACAGTTCTCCGTGAAAATAAACCCAACACACTCGCCATGGCAAAGGGGCCGGGTGTGTCAGCAACCTTCCACATCATCGCTGTTTATGACCAACATTCTTATTATACTAAACCTAAAGCCTATTTGCAAGGCTTAGTCCAACTAAAAAGTATGTCGATCGCACACTTTTAATAGTATAACGGCTTGAGTCATAAAATGCAAGGCCTAAAAGCAATTTCAGACTATTAGAAAATCCTTAAGAAGTTTCGATCGAACTGTATCGAACCCATTTGTATAATCTAACATAAATTCAAAATAAAAAACACCCGGAAAAATCCGGGTGTTTTGGTTAATCATAGAGATTACTCAGTGATTGTTGCTACAACGCCTGCGCCTACAGTACGTCCACCTTCACGGATAGAGAACTTAGTTCCATCTTCGATAGCGATTGGAGCGATAAGTTCAACTGTCATTTCGATGTTGTCTCCAGGCATAACCATTTCAACGCCTTCTGGAAGTGCAATTGTACCAGTTACGTCAGTTGTACGGAAGTAGAACTGAGGACGGTAGTTAGCGAAGAATGGAGTGTGACGTCCACCCTCTTCTTTAGAAAGAACGTAAACTTCAGCTTGGAACTTAGTGTGAGCTTTTACAGTTCCTGGCTTAACAAGAACTTGTCCACGCTGAATGTCGTCGCGGGATACACCACGAAGAAGCGCACCAATGTTGTCACCAGCTTCAGCATAATCAAGAAGCTTACGGAACATTTCAACACCAGTAACTGTTGTCTTCTTGTTCTCTTCAGCAAGACCAAGAATTTCAACTTCGTCACCAACTTTGATTTGTCCACGCTCAACACGGCCTGTTGCTACAGTACCACGACCAGTGATTGAGAATACGTCCTCAACTGGCATCATGAATGGTTTGTCAGTGTCACGTGTTGGAGTTGGGATATACTCATCAACTGCATCCATAAGTTCGAAGATTTTCGCTTCGTAGTCAGCGTCGCCTTCTAGAGCTTTAAGTGCAGAACCTTTGATTACAGGAACATCGTCGCCATCGAAATCGTACTCAGAAAGAAGATCACGAACTTCCATTTCAACTAGTTCAAGTAGTTCTTCGTCGTCAACCATGTCACACTTGTTCAAGAATACAACAAGAGTAGGTACACCAACTTGACGAGAAAGAAGGATGTGCTCACGAGTTTGTGGCATTGGACCGTCAGCAGCAGAAACTACTAGGATTCCTCCGTCCATTTGTGCAGCACCAGTGATCATGTTTTTAACATAGTCAGCGTGACCTGGGCAGTCAACGTGTGCATAGTGACGGTTTTCAGTTTCGTACTCAACGTGTGCAGTTGAGATTGTGATTCCACGTTCGCGCTCTTCAGGAGCACCATCGATTTGGTCGTAAGCCATAGCAGTACCGCTACCAGAACGCTTGTGAAGCACTGAAGTGATCGCAGCTGTTAGAGTGGTTTTACCATGGTCAACGTGTCCAACTGTACCAATGTTAACGTGGGGCTTGGAGCGGTCGAATTTTTCTTTAGACATTAGTGTTTCCTCCTTTGATTACCAAGAAATTATCTATGCCAAGATAGGCGTATGAATAAATCAATCTCGCCTATCTTAGATTACAACAAAAGTTGGTTTGCTACAATTATTCGCCTGTAGCTTTTTTAATGATTTCTTCAGAAATTGATTTAGGCACTTGCTCGTAATGATCGAAAGTCATCGTGTAAGTACCACGACCTTGCGTACGAGAACGAAGTGTTGTTGCATAACCAAACATTTCTGATAATGGAACGAATGCGTTGATAACTTGAGCGTTTCCGCGTGCAGTCATACCTTCCACACGTCCACGACGGCTAGTTACGTCGCCCATGATGTCTCCCATATATTCTTCTGGCACTACAACTTCAACTTTCATCATAGGCTCAAGAAGAGCTGGGTCACAGACAGTTTTAGCTTTTTTCAAAGCCATAGATGCTGCGATCTTAAATGCCATTTCGTTGGAGTCAACGTCATGGTAAGAACCATCAACAAGACGAGCTTTTACGTCGATTAGTGGGTAGCCTGCAAGGAGACCATTGGCCATTGAATCGCGAAGACCCGCTTCAACTGCAGGGATGTATTCACGAGGAACAACACCACCGACAATTTTGTTTTCAAACTCAAATCCTGCGCCTTCTTCGTTAGGTTCAAATTCAACCCATACGTGTCCGAATTGTCCACGACCACCGGATTGACGTACGAATTTACCTTCAACCTTACCAGCTTTACGGATTGATTCGCGGTATGCAACCTGAGGTGCACCAACCGTTGCTTCAACTTTAAACTCACGACGTAAACGGTCAACGATGATATCAAGGTGAAGTTCACCCATTCCAGAAATAATCGTTTGTCCAGTTTCTTCGTTTGTTTCAGTTTTGAAAGTTGGATCCTCTTCAGCAAGCTTAGCTAGAGCTACAGACATTTTATCCTGGTCACTCTTAGTCTTCGGCTCGATTGCTACTGAAATAACTGGATCTGGGAAGTCCATAGATTCAAGGATAACTGTATCCTTTTCATCACATAGAGTATCACCAGTAGAAGTATCTTTCAAACCAACTGCCGCTGCAATATCCCCTGCATATACAGTAGAGATTTCTTCACGAGAGTTAGCGTGCATCTGAAGAATACGACCTACACGTTCACGCTTGTCCTTTGTCGAGTTCTTAACATAAGAACCGGAAGAAAGCGTTCCTGAGTAAACGCGGAAGAATGTAAGCTTACCAACGTAAGGGTCAGTCATTACTTTAAATGCAAGTGCAGAGAAAGGACCATTATCGTCAGCAGTACGAATTACTTCTTCTTCAGAATCTTTTAGATGACCTTTAATTGCAGGAACATCAAGTGGTGAAGGTAGGAAGTCAAGTACAGCATCAAGAACAAGCTGAACGCCTTTGTTCTTAAATGCAGAACCACAAAGTACAGGATAGAATTCAACGTTACAAGTTCCTTTACGGATTGCAGCTTTGATTTCTTCAACTGTTAGCTCTTCACCTTCAAGATATTTCATCATGAGGTCTTCTTCAAGCTCAGCGACAGCCTCGATAAGCTTCGTACGGTACTCTTCAGCTTGTTCCTTGTATTCAGCAGGAATTTCGCGTGATTCAGTACGTGAACCAAGATCATCAAGATAATAGAAAGCTTCCATTGTGATGAGATCAATGATTCCTTCGAATTCATCTTCAGCGCCAATTGGGAGCTGAACAGGGTGCGCGTTAGCTTGTAGACGCTCATTTAGTGTACCTGTAGAGTAAAGGAAGTCTGCTCCTAGTTTATCCATTTTGTTAATGAATACAATACGAGGTACGCCGTAGTTAGTAGCTTGACGCCAAACAGTTTCTGTTTGTGGTTCAACACCAGATTGTGCATCAAGTACTGCAACTGCTCCATCCAATACACGCAATGAACGTTCAACTTCTACTGTGAAGTCTACGTGACCAGGCGTGTCAATGATGTTAACACGGTGATCTTTCCACTGGGCAGTGGTAGCAGCAGAAGTGATCGTGATTCCACGCTCTTGCTCCTGCTCCATCCAGTCCATCTGTGATCCACCTTCGTGAGTTTCACCAATTTTGTGGATACGCCCTGAGTAGAAAAGAATACGCTCAGTAGTTGTTGTTTTACCAGCATCAATGTGAGCCATGATACCGATATTACGTGTATCTCTTAAGGAGAATTCTCTTGCCATTAGTATTTCTCCTTCCTTTTATAAAGGGATTTGGGTTGTGTGCTGATTACCAGCGATAGTGAGCAAACGCTTTGTTTGCTTCAGCCATTTTGTGCTGTTCTTCACGCTTCTTAACAGAAGCACCTGTGTTGTTAGCTGCATCCATAATTTCGTTAGCAAGTCTTTCTACCATAGTCTTTTCACCGCGAAGACGGGAATAGTTCACAAGGTAACGAAGACCTAGAGTTGTACGACGTTCTGGACGAACTTCAACCGGCACCTGGTAGTTTGCACCACCAACACGACGAGCGCGTACTTCAAGTACTGGCATAACGTTTTTTAACGCCTGGTCAAATACTTCCATAGCCTCTGTGTTTGTGCGTTCTTGGATAAGATCGAATGCTTTGTATAGCACCTGCTGAGCTTTACCTTTCTGACCGTCTACCATAAGGCGGTTGATCAGGCGAGTAACTAGCTTGGATTTGTAAATTGGATCTGGTAATACGTCACGACGTTCTACTGGACCTTTACGTGGCATGGGTTAACCCCCTTTCATTATTTAATAAAATGATAGCTATTATTTCTTAGCTTCTTTCGGTCTCTTAGTACCGTATTTAGAACGACCTTGTCTACGATCGTTAACACCTGCAGTGTCAAGCGCACCACGAACGATGTGGTAACGTACACCCGGTAAATCCTTAACACGTCCTCCACGGATAAGCACGACACTGTGCTCCTGAAGGTTGTGTCCGATACCAGGGATATAAGCTGTTACTTCAATTCCGTTAGTAAGACGAACACGTGCGTATTTACGCAATGCGGAGTTCGGCTTCTTAGGAGTCATCGTACCTACACGAGTACATACACCACGTTTTTGTGGAGATGAAAGGTCTGTATGAGACTTTTTGAAGCTGTTATACCCTTTGTTCAATGCTGGAGAATCGGATTTCTTTGTTTTAGAAACGCGTCCTTTACGAACAAGTTGGTTAATAGTTGGCATTTTGTTTTCCTCCCTTCTTTTGTTAATAGCAAGCCCACACATCCAGGTGGTTCATGTATAGATAAAAGGAAAGTTTTTGCCTGGCAGGGCATGCCTCGCCCGGCAAAAACGGTTATGCTTTTATCGTAACTGTTGCGGCGCCGACTTCGATCCCGCATGCCTTACCAAGTTTCTTCATAGAATCAACTCGATGAACAGGTATGCTTTTCTCTTCGGCGAGTGCAACAACTTTAGAAGTTACCCTGCGATCAGCGTCGTCAGCAATGAAAACTTCCTTCGCTTCTCCAATCTGGAGGGCCTTTAGAGTTTGTTTCGTCCCAATAATTAATTCATCTGCCTGTGATACTTTTTCATAAGACACGAACATATCCTCCAAAGTAACAGGATTATCGGGAGCACCTTGGATATAATATCACCCTGCACTCCCGATGTCAACACTTCCCCTGTTTATTCTTGACTAACTAATGCAGTTTCTTCTTGTTCTAAAAGCTGTTCAGCCTCTTGAGCTTCGCCTGCTACGTTGATTCTACGGTAACGTTGCATACCAGTACCTGCCGGAACAAGTTTACCGATAATAACATTTTCCTTAAGACCAAGTAGCTCATCGCGCTTACCTTTTATCGCAGCATCAGTTAGGACACGAGTCGTTTCCTGGAAGGATGCAGCGGATAAGAATGATTCGGTTTCAAGAGATGCTTTAGTAATACCAAGAAGAACTGGTCGACCCGTTGCAGGTAAACCGCCTTGTCTAAGAACTTTACGGTTAACACCTTTAAACTGGTGAATGTCGATAAGGGATCCTGGCAACACTTCAGTATCGCCCGCATCAATAACGCGAATCTTACGCATCATCTGACGAACCATTACTTCAACGTGCTTATCACCAATTTCAACACCCTGCATACGGTATACCTTTTGTACCTCAGCTAGAAGATACTCTTGCACTCCATCAATACCGCTAATTGTTAAGAGTTGTTTAGGGTCAATCGAACCTTCTGTAAGAGGTTGACCAGCCTTCACTTCATCTCCGACAACAATTTTCAGACGTGCGCCATATGGTACAGGGTAGTTTCTTGTTTCAGTTTCACCTTGAACGACAATCTCTTTCTTCTCTTTAACCTCAGCTAAATCAATCACTTTTCCGTCTAGCTCAGACACTACGGCCTGACCTTTCGGGTTACGTGCTTCAAATAACTCTTGGATACGTGGAAGACCTTGAGTAATATCGTCTCCGGCAACCCCACCTGTGTGGAATGTACGCATTGTCAACTGTGTACCCGGCTCACCAATTGATTGAGCAGCGATGATTCCGACTGCCTCCCCAACTTCAACACGAGTACCCGTTGCAAGGTTACGTCCATAACACTTCTTACATACGCCATGACTTGTGCTACATGTGAAGGCAGAGCGGATATAAACATTTTCAATACCAGCTTCTACGATTTCAGTAGCGATGTCTTCTGTAATTAGGTTATTTTTCTCAACAAGAACTTCATTTGTCTCAGGATGTCTAACTTTCTTAAAGGCAACACGGCCAACAAGTCGGTCATATAATCCTTCGATTAATTCATTGCCATTTTTAATGGCACTAACTTCAAGGCCACGGTCCGTACCACAATCGTCTTCACGTACGATGACATCTTGTGCCACGTCAACAAGGCGACGAGTAAGGTAACCTGAGTCAGCTGTTTTAAGTGCCGTATCGGCAAGACCTTTACGTGCACCGTGAGTTGAAATAAAGTACTCAAGTACCGTTAGACCTTCACGGAAGCTGGATTTGATTGGAAGTTCAATGATCTGTCCAGATGGGTTAGCCATCAATCCACGCATACCTGCGAGCTGGGTAAAGTTAGATGCGTTACCACGGGCACCAGAATCACTCATCATAAAGATTGGGTTATCTTTTTCGAGACGATTCATTAGTTTTTCCTGGATACGATCCTTCGCACTACTCCAAATCGCAATAACACGATCATAACGCTCATCGTCGGTAATAAGACCGCGACGGAATTGCTTAAGAACTTTTTCAACTTTCTCTTCTGCTTCTTGAACAATTTCTTGCTTCTCAGCAAGTACCACTACGTCAGCCACACCAACGGTAATACCGGCTTTAGTTGAAAACTTGAAGCCAAGATCTTTCATGCGGTCAAGCATGCGAGACGTTTCTGTCACTTTAAAACGCTTGAACACCTCGGCGATGATCTTACCAAGAATACCCTTCTTAAATGGTGCGATCAGTTCGCGCTGAGCAATTTCTTCTTTTACGTTCACTCCGTGAGGAAGGAAGTAATGCTCTGGTGTTGCAATTTCAAGGTTATTTGTCGTCGGTTCATTAATATATGGGAATGACTCAGGCAGAATTTCGTTGAAAATCAACTTACCTACCGTTGTCACAAGCAATTGCTTGTTCTGCTCTTCAGTAAAGGCAGATTTATTTAATGATGCAGCAGGGATCGCTACGCGAGAATGAAGATGTGCAAATCCATTCTGGTAAGCAATCAACGCTTCGTTAGTATCTTTATAAACAGAGCCTTCACCAATTGCTCCTTCACGTTCCATCGTTAGGTAGTAGTTACCTAGAACCATATCCTGTGATGGTGTAACAACTGGTTTACCATCTTTCGGGTTAAGGATGTTTTGCGCAGCAAGCATCAAGATGCGTGCTTCAGCTTGTGCTTCAGCAGAAAGCGGAACGTGAACGGCCATTTGGTCACCATCAAAGTCAGCGTTATAAGCTGTACATACGAGTGGGTGAAGACGAATCGCGCGTCCTTCTACAAGAATTGGCTCAAACGCCTGAATACCAAGTCTGTGAAGCGTCGGTGCACGGTTTAAAAGAACTGGATGTTCTTTAATAACGTTTTCCAATACGTCCCAAACTTCAGGGTGAACTTTTTCTACTTTGCGTTTCGCACTCTTAATATTGTGTGCAAGACCTTTTGATACAAGCTCTTTCATTACGAAAGGTTTGAATAGTTCAAGTGCCATTTCTTTCGGAAGTCCACACTGATACATTTTCAAGTGAGGTCCAACGACGATAACGGAACGACCTGAATAGTCAACACGCTTACCTAATAGGTTCTGACGGAAACGACCTTGCTTCCCTTTCAACATGTGTGAAAGAGATTTCAATGGACGGTTACCAGGACCCGTTACAGGACGACCGCGACGGCCGTTATCAATAAGGGCATCGACAGCTTCTTGAAGCATACGCTTCTCATTCTGAACGATAATGCTAGGTGCTCCAAGATCCAACAAACGCTTCAAACGATTATTACGGTTAATGACGCGACGATACAGATCGTTTAGATCTGAAGTTGCAAAGCGTCCACCGTCTAGTTGTACCATCGGACGAAGCTCTGGTGGAATAACCGGAAGGACATCTAAGATCATCCATGAAGGGTTATTTCCTGAGCCACGGAAAGCCTCAAGTACTTCTAGTCGCTTGATTGCACGCGTTCTGCGTTGGCCTTGTGCTGTTTTAAGTTCTTCTTTAAGAATATCTACCTCTTTGTCAAGATCGATATCAAATAGAAGTCTGCGGATTGCTTCCGCACCCATTTCTGCAGAGAATGTTTTGCCATACTTTTCACGGTATGCGCGGTATTCTTTCTCAGAAAGAAGTTGTTTCTTCTCAAGCGGTGTGTCACCAGCTTCAGTTACAACGTAAGAAGCAAAGTAAATGACTTCTTCAAGTGCACGTGGCGACATGTCGAGAACAAGTCCCATACGACTTGGAATGCCTTTAAAGTACCAGATGTGAGAGACAGGAGCAGCTAGCTCAATGTGCCCCATTCTCTCACGACGGACTTTCGCACGTGTTACTTCAACTCCGCAGCGATCACAAACGACGCCTTTATAACGGATGCGCTTGTACTTCCCACAATGACATTCCCAGTCTTTTGTGGGTCCGAAGATACGCTCACAGAAAAGTCCATCTTTCTCTGGCTTCAAGGTACGGTAGTTAATGGTTTCTGGCTTCTTAACTTCTCCTCTTGACCAAGAGCGGATTTTATCCGGTGACGCCAGACCGATTTTCATATACTCAAATTTATTGACATCTATCAAGGGGCCTACCTCCCTTTAGAATTCAGGTTTAACCCTTACTCACTCGCCTGATTTGACCCAACATTCAAGTTTAATTTCTCACTGGATTGGTCTTCTTCATCGTCTAACTCTTTCATCTCAATCTCTTGCTCATCACTTGCTAGCATTTTGACATCCATACCAAGTGATTGCAGTTCTTTGATTAGAACTTTAAACGATTCTGGAATACCAGGCTCAGGAACATTTTCGCCTTTTACGATTGCTTCGTAAGTTTTAACACGTCCAACAACATCATCCGACTTTACAGTCAAAATCTCTTGAAGGGTGTATGCAGCACCATATGCTTCGAGTGCCCATACTTCCATCTCACCGAAACGCTGTCCACCGAATTGTGCTTTACCACCAAGCGGTTGCTGTGTAACAAGTGAATATGGTCCAGTAGAACGTGCGTGAAGCTTGTCATCGACCATGTGAGCAAGTTTGATCATATACATGACACCGACAGAAATACGGTTGTCAAATGGTTCACCTGTACGACCATCGTAGAGAACAGTCTTACCATCACGTGGCATACCTGCTTCTTCTAACGTTTCCCATACATCTTCCTCACGTGCTCCATCAAATACTGGTGTTGCTACGTGAATACCGAGTGCACGTGCTGCCATACCGATGTGCAACTCTAGTACCTGTCCAATGTTCATACGTGAAGGAACACCTAGTGGGTTCAACATGATATCGATTGGTGTGCCGTCTGGTAGGTAAGGCATATCTTCTTCAGGAAGAATCCTTGAAATAACACCTTTGTTACCATGGCGACCCGCCATTTTATCTCCTTCATGAATCTTACGCTTCTGTACGATATAAACACGAACAAGCTGATTTACTCCCGGTGGAAGCTCATCGCCGTCTTCACGGTTAAAGATCTTCACGTCAAGTACAATTCCATCTCCACCATGCGGTACACGGAGAGATGTATCACGAACTTCACGAGCTTTTTCACCAAAGATAGCATGAAGGAGACGCTCTTCCGCAGTTAGCTCAGTTACACCTTTTGGCGTCACTTTACCGACAAGGATATCTCCGTCTTTTACTTCAGCACCCATGCGAATAATTCCGCGTTCATCAAGGTTACGCAGCGCGTCTTCCCCAACGTTCGGAATGTCACGAGTGATCTCTTCAGGTCCAAGCTTTGTATCGCGAGCTTCTGATTCATACTCTTCGATATGGATTGACGTATAAACATCATCTTTTACGAGACGTTCGCTCATAATAATAGCATCCTCGTAGTTGTAACCTTCCCAAGTCATGAAACCGACTAGAACGTTACGTCCGAGGGCCATTTCACCTTTTTCCATTGAAGGGCCGTCGCCAAGGATTTCACCTTTAACTACGCGATCGCCTTCTGAAACAATTGGCTTTTGGTTATAGCACGTTCCCTGGTTGGAACGAATAAATTTAAGCAATTTGTAGCGGTCAAGATCACCTTTAACTTCCTGGCCATCAATGACAGAAATACGACGGACATGAATCTCTGCAGCAGATGCAAACTCGACTAAACCGTCATGTTTACAAATAACAGCAGCACCGGAATCTTTTCCGTTAACATGCTCCATACCTGTTCCGACAATTGGTGCTTCAGGAACCATCAATGGTACAGCTTGACGCTGCATGTTCGCACCCATAAGCGCGCGGTTGGAGTCATCGTTCTCAAGGAACGGAATACAAGCCGTCGCGGCCGAAACTACCTGTTTCGGTGATACGTCCATGTAATCAATCTTTTCACGGGCGATGATAATGTTCTCGTCACGGAAACGAGCAACGATATCTTCGTCCTGGAATGAACCATCCTCGTGCAGCTTTGCGTTAGCCTGTGCCACAACGTAGTTATCCTGTTCATCGGCAGTTAGGTAGTCAATATACTCCGTCACTTTACCTGTTTCAGGGTCTACTCTGCGATAAGGCGTCTCAATAAAGCCAAATTTATTAACTCTTGCATAAGATGACAACGAGTTAATAAGTCCAATGTTTGGTCCCTCCGGCGTTTCGATCGGACACATTCTGCCATAGTGGGAATAGTGTACGTCACGAACTTCGAACCCTGCACGCTCACGTGTTAAACCACCTGGTCCAAGAGCAGATAAACGACGCTTGTGAGTTAGCTCAGCTAGCGGGTTAGTCTGGTCCATGAACTGGGATAGTTGTGAACTACCAAAGAATTCTTTAATCGATGCAATAACAGGACGAATGTTAATTAGCGCCTGTGGCGTGATAACGTTCGTATCCTGAATTGACATACGTTCACGAACAACACGTTCCATACGGGATAAACCGATTCGGAATTGGTTCTGAAGAAGTTCACCCACAGAACGCAGACGACGGTTACCAAGATGGTCAATGTCATCTGTGTTTCCTACTTGATGTAGAAGGTTAAAGAAGTAGTTAATAGAAGAAATGATATCGCCAGGTGTGATGTTTTTCACGCCTGTTTCAACTCCACCATTCCCGATTACATTAATAACTCTTTCTCCTTCAGGATCATCAGGAGCATAAACTTTAATTGATTGCAGACCGATTGACTCATCTTCAATCACGCCACCATGAGGCTCAACATCTTTGAAACCGACGTTTGTCTCAAGGGCAGGAAGAATTCTGTCAAGTAAGCGCCGATCAAGAATCGCACCTTCTTCTGCAATCACTTCGCCTGTTTCAGGATCAACAAGTGTCTCTGCAAGACGTTGATTAAATAGACGATTTTTAATGTGAAGCTTCTTGTTAATCTTGTAACGTCCTACGTTTGCAAGATCATAGCGCTTTGGATCAAAAAAGCGGGAATCAAGTAAGCTTTTGGCGTTGTCGACAGTCGGAGGCTCGCCAGGACGTAAGCGTTCGTAGATTTCTAGAAGCGCTTTTTCTGTGCCGTCCGTGTTGTCTTTTTCCAGGGTATTGCGAAGATACTCATCTTCACCTAGGAGATCTATGATTTCTTGATCAGACCCAAACCCTAACGCTCTGAGCAGCACCGTAATTGGTAGCTTTCTAGTACGATCAATTCGCACATAGACAATATCTTTGGCATCAGTTTCAAATTCCAGCCATGCTCCTCGGTTTGGAATGACAGTAGCTGTATATCCTTTTTTGCCGTTCTTATCGATCTTTTCACTATAGTAGACACTTGGAGAACGCACGAGCTGAGATACGATTACGCGTTCTGCCCCATTAATTATAAACGTACCTGTTTCAGTCATTAATGGGAAGTCACCCATGAACACTTCCTGTTCCTTTACTTCGCCTGTTTCTTTGTTGATCAAGCGTACTTTAACTCGTAAAGGTGCAGAATAGGTTACATCTCGCTCTTTGGTTTCTTCCACGGGATACTTAGGTTCACCGAGGCTGTAATCAATAAATTCCAGCACAAGATTACCTGTGAAATCTTCGATTGGAGAAATATCCTGGAACATTTCTCGTAAACCCTCATCAAGAAACCATTGATAAGAAGCCGTTTGAATCTCAATTAGATTTGGCAAATCCAACACTTCTTTGATTCGCGCGTAGCTTCTTCTTTGGCGGTGGCGTCCATACTGAACTAGTTGGCCTGTCAAATGATTCACCCCTCAAATCCAGCGTATTTATTTTCTTAGTCCAATTAGATTCTGTTAATTCGAATCTATCGTTGGACAAAAAAAGAAAAAGGGCATTGATAAAAAATTCCCCTTAACTATAAACGATTATATTAGTTTTTCCAGACGACGGCATTTTATACCTCTTTGCACACGAATGCGAAAAAGGCCTGGAAAATCCATCATTGGCATTATATTATATTAGCATAGGCCGTCCATGAAGTCAAAGGATAATTTCATAATTTACTTGACTGCTTTAAGAATATAGTATCCTTTCTTTTTCACGACAGTTTCAACTTGTTTGAACATTTCTTCTAGCTTAGTGACTGCTGAGGGAGCACCCTGTTTCTTTTGAATAACAACCCAAAGCGTACCATGTTCTTTCAATACTTCATAAGCATCTTCAAGTATGCCATGAACTACATCTTTCCCTGCTCGTATAGGTGGATTTGTAAGGACGGAAGCAAACACGCTGCCCTTCACCGCACTTAACTGATCACTCTCCATAACTATTACATTATGAACCCGATTTTTAATTGCGTTGTTCGTCGCAAGCTCAGTGGCCCGCTCATTTACGTCCAGCATATAAAAACGGCGATTCGGAAATTCAGAAGCAAGTGAAATGCCAATTGGCCCATAGCCACATCCAGCATCTACAATATCCCCTTCAACTTCAGGTTCTTCAAACGATTCGATTAGAAGCTTACTCCCAAAATCGATCTCTTTTTTTGAAAAAACACCGGAATCGGTCGTGAACTGGAACTGTTTCCCTCGCAATTCCGCTACAATTTTGTTCGGGTTGCTTTTCACGCCAGGGTTTTTCGTATAATAATGTTCACTCATCATTTTCCCTCTTTCTATCGCCATTTCTATCAGCTTACCCAACCTTACTAGCATCTTAATCATTAGCGCCAAATAACAAAAAGCTCGCTTTTAAAAGCGAGCTTTTGTTTCAGACAAATGACTACTTAACTTCTACTACTGCGCCAACTTCTTCAAGCTTGCCTTTAAGCTCTTCAGCTTCTTCTTTAGCAACGCCTTCTTTAATAGAGCTTGGTGCGCCGTCAACTAGTTCTTTAGCTTCTTTCAAGCCAAGACCAGTGATTTCGCGAACTACTTTGATAACCTTGATCTTGCTGCTTCCAGCACTTTCAAGAACTACATCAAATTCAGTTTGCTCTTCAGCAGCACCTTCTGCTGCGCCACCTGCTGCTGCTACTGGAGCTGCTGCAGTTACACCAAATTCTTCTTCGATTGCTTTAACTAGGTCGTTAAGCTCAAGAACTGTCATTTCTTTGATTGCTTCAATGATTTGCTCGTTACCCATGAGTAAATCCTCCTTAATTTTTGTTTTATTTATACCAATTGATAGACGGTAATGTTACGCGCCTTGTTCTTCCTTTTGATCAGCCACAGCTTTTGTAGCAAGTGCCATATTGCGCATCGGTGCTTGTAGCACAGATAGCAACATAGAAAGTAGTCCTTCGCGGTTTGGTAGGTCCGCAAGTTCTTTGATCTTTTCTACTGATACAACGCCACCTTCGATTACACCAGTCTTGATTTCAAGAGCTTCGTGATTCTTAGCGAAGTTGTTCAAAATTTTAGCAGGAGCAACAACATCTTCATTGCTGAACGCGATTGCCGTAGGACCGACAAGGTGTTCATTCAAATCAGTAAGTTCAAGCTCTTCTGCAGCGCGACGAGTCATTGTGTTCTTGTAAACACGGAACTCAACGTTTGCATCACGCAATTGCTTACGAAGCTCAGTTACTTCAGAAACATCAAGTCCGCGATAATCAACAAAAATTGTTGATTGGCTATCACGTAGTTTGTCTGCGATTTCCGTAACTAGTTGCTTCTTCTGTTCAACTATACTGCTCATAGTTCCACCTCCTAAAGAAATGTATCTATACCGCCCTGGAATATGAGGTCATATAAAAAGCCTTCACATCCGAAGACATGAAGGCTTTACGATTACATACGTATCGAATCACTTCACACCTCGGCAGGATATTAAGTGCAATTGCACCCCTGCTGTCTACGGTACAGAAAGTATTAATTTATCAAACAACATTTACAAGTATATTTAATAGCTACGCAAATGTCAACAGCTAATTTTATTAGCGGTAAGTTGATGCGTTAACTTTAACACCAGGTCCCATAGTAGATGTAACCGAAATGTTTTTAAGGTACGTACCTTTTGCTGCTGCAGGCTTAACTTTCACAAGTGTTTCCACAAGTGTGTTTAAGTTTTCTACAAGCTTGTCAGCTTCAAATGATACTTTACCGATCGGTGCATGGACGTTACCAGCACGGTCAACACGGTACTCTACTTTACCAGCTTTGATTTCGTTAACTGCCTTTTCAACATCGAACGTTACCGTTCCAGTTTTCGGGTTTGGCATTAAGCCTTTTGGTCCAAGAACACGACCAAGCTTACCAACTTCACCCATCATATCTGGAGTTGCTACGATTACATCAAACTCAAACCAACCTTCGTTGATTTTAGCGATATAATCTGCTTCTCCAACATAGTCAGCGCCAGCTGCTTCAGCTGCTTTCGCTTTTTCGCCTTTTGCGAAAACAAGAACGCGTTGAGTTTTACCAGTTCCGTTTGGAAGTACAACCGCGCCACGAACCTGCTGGTCGTTTTTCTTAGGGTCTACTCCAAGACGAATTGCTGCTTCAACTGTTCCATCAAAGTTTCCTACAGAAGTCTTTTTCACAAGTTCCACTGCTTCTTGAGGCTCATAGAAAGTTGTACGTTCAACTAGCTTGGCAGCCTCCTGGTATTTCTTACCTCTTTTTGCCATTTTGTGTTCCTCCTTGAATGTGGTTTAGCGGATTAACCTCCCACTATTTATGATGTCAAAATGTGACATCATAATAAAAGTTGCGAACCTGTATAACACAGGCAGGAATCCCTTTTAATCGCAACGGCTTGTGTAACATTAATCTTCGATCGTAATTCCCATGCTACGTGCAGTACCTTCAACCATACGCATTGCAGAATCTACATTCGCTGCGTTAAGGTCTGGCATTTTTGTTTCAGCGATTTCACGCACTTTATCACGCTTCACAGTCGCAACTTTGTTGCGGTTTGGTTCACCAGAACCTGACTCGATACCTGCTGCTTTCTTAAGAAGAACTGCAGCTGGTGGAGTTTTAGTGATAAATGTAAATGAACGGTCTTCAAAAACCGTGATTTCTACTGGAATGATCATACCAGCCTGGTCAGAAGTACGAGCATTAAACTCTTTACAGAATCCCATAATGTTAACTCCAGCTTGACCTAGTGCAGGTCCTACTGGTGGTGCAGGATTCGCCTTCCCAGCCGGGATTTGCAATTTAACAACCTTGATTACCTTTTTAGCCACGCGACACACCTCCTTAAGTCCGTGATGTGGTATTTGGGTGTTTACACCCTCCCACCTTATATATCAATTGAATGTCTCGATTAGTATGAGACTCATGAAACATTAAAATTCTATCATTAATCGAAAAGTTAAGCAAGGACTTTTCGATTAGAACTTTTCAACTTGCCCGAAATTAAGTTCTACAGGGGTTTCTCTGCCGAACATATTTACGTGAACTTTCACTTTGCCTTTATCCATGTCGATCCCTTCAACAGAACCTACGAAATCAGCAAACGGACCTTCTTTAACTTTGACTTTCTCTTTAAGTTCAAAGTCTACATCAGCTTTCGGCTGCTCCATTCCCATTTGCTTAAGAAGTGATTCTACTTCTTCCGGTAGCAAAGCAGTCGGTTTAGATCCAGCGCCACTTGATCCTACGAATCCAGTAACACCAGGCGTGTTTCGGACAACGTACCATGAATCATCCGTCATGACCATTTCTGTAATAACATAGCCAGGAAAGACTTTTTTCATAACTGTCTTTTTCTTACCATTTTTCTCTTCTGTCTCTTCTTCTACAGGGACGAGAACACGAAAGATCTTATCCGTCATGCCCATTGTCTCAACCCTTTTTTCAAGGTTGGTCTTTACTTTGTTTTCATACCCAGAGTACGTATGAACAACATACCATCTTTTTTCCATATATGCAGGACTGTGTCCTTCCCTCCCCAACTCATTTACTCTATCATTCTAACCTTGAGAATGAATTTTTATAACGATTTATCCTAAAATGAGGCGGATTATTGAGGAAATACCCTGGTCAATCAACGCAAAGAATACAGCTATAAAAATAACCGTTGTAACAGTTACGATTGTATAGCGAGTTAATTCCTTACGTGTTGGCCAGCTTACCCGCTTCATTTCACTTGCGACATTACGAAAGAACTTACCAGAACGTTGAACAATACTTGCCATTACTTGTTACCCCCAATTAATCTGGCGGAAAACTCCCCCGAGAATCTATTTTGTCGTTTGCCTCAAAAAGCAAACACCCTGCGAGGCATTACTTTGTTTCACGATGCACAGTATGAGCATCGCAGTATTTGCAATACTTCTTAACTTCGATGCGGGCCGGGCTTGTCTGTGAGTTTTTCATAGTTGTATAGTTTCGGCTATTGCATTGAACACATGCTAGTACTGCCTTTTTACGCATAATGACACCTTCCTAAGCCGCGCAGTAGTGAAGTTTGTATTTATATAAGCTTTCTTATATCAAAAAAGAGCAAAATAAAAAAACGTTCAGCTACCCTGTGACGTTCTTACAAACCTAACAAAAAATTGACATTCTTACTTTTATCACTTTATCATAGCCCGTTTCGGCATGTCAATAAAGCCCAAGAAAGGCTAGCACAGAAAAAGAGTAGGGACCTGGCCCTACTCTCTCCCAATATTCCTAATAGGTTTGTCCATATTAAAGGCTGACTTCCCGCAGTTCTAGATAACGCTCTAACTTACGTTTCACCCGCTGTAGAGCATTATCAATTGACTTAACGTGTCGATTTAAATCAACCGATATTTCTTGATAAGAACGTCCATCGAGATAAAGCATGAGCACTTTTCTCTCTAAATCGCTTAAAATTTCAGACATTTTAAGTTCGATGTCATCAAATTCTTCCTGATTAATAATCAATTCTTCAGGATCTGTCACTTTTGTTCCGCATATGACGTCTAGCAATGTCCGATCTGACTCTTCATCATAGATTGGCTTATCAAGTGAGACGTAAGAATTCAGCGGAATATGCTTTTGTCTTGTGGCGGTTTTAATAGCTGTAATCATCTGCCGGGTGATGCACAGTTCGGCAAACGCTTTAAAAGATGAGAACTTGTCCCCTCTAAAATCACGAATGGCTTTGTACAGACCGATCATTCCTTCTTGAATGATGTCTTCGCGATCTGCTCCAATGAGAAAATACGACCTCGCTTTAGCTCGTACGAAATTTTTGTACTTCGTAATCAAATGTTCCAACGCTCTACTGTGACCTTCATGAACCATGATGACGAGCAGTTCATCATCAAGTTGATCGAATGCTACGTGTTCCAGGTGTCTTGGGTCTACTGACTGTTGTTCTTGATTTACCGTGCTTTCTTTGAGGTCTACTGTACTCAATATGCGTTCCCCCCGACCAGTACGCTATATAGAAATATTATACAGTACGTGTCGAAAAATCGTCAACCGCTTATTTACCGCCTCTTCGCCATTTTTCAAATATTTCGCTAATTTCCTCTGATAAATGCAGGCCTGGCGAACGGTTTCTCCGATTTTCAGTATGGACACTTTTTTCGATCCCTTTTTCAATGCCCTGCATTTCATTGTAAAGCTCCCTGGCTGATTTCCTTAAAGCTCCCTGTCCAAAGATAGCCCATTGCTCGGTATAATCTGACGTTGCAACATGAATCTGCGTGCGTATTCCTTTGAGTTCTCTTGCCATCTTCTCAATCCGCTCATCCGCTGTCTCATTCTCTCTCGTATAGATCACTTCGACTCGATATTGACTATGACGCTTTTCAATACCGTGGGAAAGGTGAGCGTCAAAAACGACGATCACCCGATATCCGGTATAAGCTTGATACTCGGCCATTTTCTCAATCAATAGCTCACGAGCCTTACTAAAGTCACTTTCTTTCAGCGATCTTAATTCCGGCCACGCCCCGATTATGTTGTATCCATCAACTAACAGCACGTCCATGTTTTACTCCCCCAGAGGATGACGTTGTCGATAAACCTCATACATCATTAATCCTGCGGCAACCGAAGCATTGAGCGAGGTTACTTTTCCAGCCATTGGAAGGCTTACTAGGAAGTCGCATTTGTCTTTAATCAGGCGACCCATTCCCTTTCCTTCACTTCCAATAACAAGTCCAATTCCCATGTCATAATCCGCCTGGCGATAATCTTGTCCACCTTGCGCGTCTGTACCAACAAACCAGATCCCCCGCTCTTTCAAATCATCCATCGTTCTAGCAAGGTTCGTTACGCGTGCAACAGGAATATACTCAATAGCTCCCGTTGAGGATTTAGCCACTGTAGATGTTAAGCCAACCGCTCTCCTTTTCGGAATAATAACGCCATGCGCTCCTGCTGAATCAGCTGTTCTTAAGATAGAACCGAGGTTATGAGGATCTTCAATCTCATCTAATATTAGGAAAAAAGGTGCTTCTCCTGACTCTTCAGCTTTTTTAAATAAATCGTCCAGGTCAGCGTATTCATAAGCCGCAATAGAAGCGACTACGCCCTGGTGGTTACTTTCGCCAGACAATTGTTCAAGCTTTCGCTTAGGTACAAACTGAACGAGCACATTTTGCTCCTTGGCTTTTTGTATCAAATTTTGAAGAGGCCCTTTTTGAGACCCTTCATTAATCCAAATCTTGTTGATTTCATGTCCTGATCGCAACGCTTCAAGAACAGAATTCCGTCCTACAATAAATTCTTTATCCATCTCATTTCACTTCTTTCTTCGGTTGTTCTACAAATTCAAAAAGTCTCTCCAAAAGTTCATCAACTCTTCGTTCATTTCCCTGTAGGTAGTGGTAACCAAACAACGCTTCAAGAGCAGTCGAATATTTGTACGTACTTACACTCGTATTCTTAGGTACCGTTCCAGATTTTGCATTACGTCCTCTGCGGACAACACCAGTTTCCTCTTCCGATAGCCACTCTTGCTTCAGTACGTGGTGAAGAAAAGCAGCCTGCGCTTTAGCAGATACGTATGTTGTTGCTGTGCGGTGTAGCTGATTCGGGCGAATGTGCCCGAGAGATAACAATCGCTTTCGCACATTAATCTCAATGACAGAGTCACCCATATACGCAAGTGCAAGAGAATTCAGTTGCTTTACATCGATTTCCTTCATATGCTACATCCTTTTCCAGCGAACGCCCTGAGGAGTATCCTCAAGAAGTATTCCCTGCTCTTTCAATTCATCGCGGATTTCATCTGCTCTACTGAAATTACGCTGTTTTCTAGCTTCATTTCGTTCTTCAATCAGCTGATCAACATCTTCATCTAGAAGTGCTTTTTCCTGTTTAAAAGAAATACCAAGAACTGATCCGAAATCAGCAAATCGTTCCATAAATTGTTCAAGTACTTCTTTGGAAGAATTCGTTCCTTGAAGGTATAGATTTGCTTCTTTTGAGAGTTCAAATAAGATGGAAATTGCATTAGCTGTATTAAAATCATCGTCCATCTCTGTTACAAAGCGCTTTCGATAGTCCTCAATTTTCTCTTTCCAGTCCTGAACATCCTCAGCAAGATCTGCGCTATTTAACAGGCGGTGCTCTAGGTTCTCCACCGTATCCTTAATGCGATCCAACCCTGTTTTTGCACTTGCTAAAAGTTCATGATCGAAGTTAATGGGATTGCGATAATGAACAGACAACATAAAGAATCGAATGGCTTCGGGATCATGTTGTTTTATCAAATCATGAACGAGCACAAAATTACCGAGTGATTTGGACATTTTCTCGTTATTAATATTGATATACCCGTTATGCAGCCAGTAATTCGCAAAAGGGTGACCCGTTAAGGCTTCTGTTTGCGCCACCTCGTTTTCATGGTGTGGGAATGCAAGGTCTTTTCCACCGGCATGAATATCAATCGTATCTCCTAAATATTTCTTCGCCATTGCAGAGCATTCAATATGCCAGCCTGGTCGACCCTCTCCCCACGGACTTGCCCAGGAGATCTCACCTTCTTTAGCCGCTTTCCACAAAGTAAAATCAAGCGGATCTTCTTTCTTTTCACCAACTACAATACGGGATCCCAGCTTAAGTTCATCAATGGATTGATGGGATAACTTTCCATACCCTTCAAATTGACGTGTTCTAAAATACACATCACCTTCAGATTCGTAGGCGTAATTCTTTTCAATAAGAGCCGTGATGAAATCGATAATTTCTTGCATGTTTTCCGTTACCCTTGGATGTTCATCCGCTTTTTTAACACCTAGGGCTCCCGTATCCTCATGGTAAGCTGCGATAAAACGCTCAGCTACATTTGGCACGTCGTCACCTAATTCTTTAGCTGCGCGGATTAACTTATCATCGACATCCGTAAAGTTGGAAACATAATGGACATCATAATCTCGATACTCAAGATAACGACGAACAACATCAAAGACGATAGCAGGTCGGGCGTTACCAATGTGTATATAGTTATAAACGGTAGGACCGCACACGTACATCCTTACTTTTCCTTCTTCAATGGGTTGAAATGTTTCTTTCTTCTGAGTCAATGTGTTATATAGCTTAATCGCCATCGTTTTCACTCCTCTTTCGTAACGTTCGAACTTCTTCTTGTAAGTCACTCATTTCTTGTTCCATTTGTTTAAATTTATCAGCTACAGGATCGGGCATTTTGTGATGATCTAAATTATGAGGTACCTTAACACCATTTTGGATGACGACTCTTCCAGGTATACCAACAACTGTAGAATTGACTGGAACATCCTGAAGTACAACCGATCCGGCTCCTACTTTTGAATTTTTTCCAATCGTTATGGATCCCAGTACTTTTGCTCCAGTGGCAACGAGCGTATTGTCTTCAAGGGTAGGATGACGTTTACCTTTTTCTTTTCCAGTACCGCCAAGGGTAACTCCTTGAAACAGCGTTACATTATTTCCAATTTCACACGTTTCTCCTATCACAACACCCATCCCATGGTCGATAAAACAACGTTCCCCAATTGTTGCGCCTGGATGAATTTCAATACCCGTGAAAAAGCGGCTAATTTGCGAAACAGCTCTTGCAAGGAAGAAGAATTTCTTTTTCCAAAACCAGTGTGCAACTCGATGAGACCAGATCGCATGAAGCCCAGCATAAGTTAAAATAACTTCAAAATAACTTCTTGCTGCAGGATCTTGATCAAATACGACATCGATATCCTGCTTCAACGTCTTCCACATGTGTTCACCCCTCTCCTCATACTCCCATAAGGTTAAATTGAATTTTCCACCGTCTAGGTAAGTCAATTGACTAAAAAAAGACGCCCCTGTGTGATGTTTTCATCACACAGAGACGCCATTCGCGTGGTTCCACTCTGCTTCGAACATTTCCAAGAAATGCTCCTATCACCGGTAACGGCGGCACCGCTCCTAACTAATCACCATGCTGGCTTTCGAAAGAAGACTCAGAGGGGCATTTCAATGAGTGAATTCTTAAGCTGCTTTCAGCCGCAGACAGCTCTCTCTATAAAGAATTACACTCATTTACTTTTCCTCTTCAACGTTAGTATACATCTATATCGTTTATGCTTTACTCATCGCAAGAACTTGATTCAAACGGGCATTAACTGCATCTCTTCCAAGCAAGGCAATGGCCTGTGGAAGTTCAGGACCGTGCGTTTCACCTGTCGTAGCAACACGGATCGGCATAAATAGTTTTTTCCCTTTATGACCAGTTGCCTTTTGAGTAGCTTTGATCGCTGATTTAATAGCCGCTGGCTCGAATTCTTCAACTTCCTTAAGTTGATCTAAAAAGCCTTGCATCACTTCAGGAATTTGTTCTTCATTCAACACTGTCATTGCTTCTTCATTATACTGAATTTCTTGCTTAAAGAACAACTCAGTAAGCTCAACAATTTCTCTACCGTAATGAAGCTGCTCTTGATAAAGAGCAATCAGTTCTTTAGCCCATTCTTTTTGCTCATCTGTCATTTCAAGCGGGAATCTTCCTGCTTCTACAAGGTGTGGAAGCGTAAGCTCGACCACTCGATCTAGACTCGATTGTTTAATATATTGATTATTCATCCAGTAAAGTTTTTGTGAATCAAATACCGCCGGAGAAGTAGATAAGCGTTCTGGATCAAAGATCTCAACCAACTGCTCTTTTGTAAACAGTTCCTCTTCTCCTTTAGGAGACCAACCAAGAAGAGTGACAAAGTTAAATAACGCTTCTGGAAGAAAACCTAAATCATGATACTGTTCAATGTATTGCACGATTGACTTATCTCGCTTACTAAGTTTCTTCTTTTGATCATTAACGATCAGCGTCATATGGCCAAATTTAGGTGGTTCAAAGCCAAATGCTTCGTAAATCATCAGCTGTTTCGGTGTGTTTGAAATATGATCATCTCCACGTAAAACGTGAGAAATTTTCATATGATAGTCATCTAGCGCCACCGCATAATTGTAAGTAGGAATACCATTTTTCTTAACAATAACAAAGTCGCCAATTCCATTAGATTCAAAAGATACGCGGTCTTTTACAATATCATCAAATGCATACTCTTTGTCGCGAGGAACAGCAAAACGGATGCTCGGCTCTCTACCTTCTGCTTCTAGTTTTTCTCGCTGATCTTGAGTTAGGTGTCGGCATTTCCCAGAGTAACGAGGCATTTCTCCACGTGCGCGCTGTGCTTCACGCTCCGTTTCAAGCTCTTCTTCTGTACAATAACATTTATATGCGAGATCTTTTTCCAATAGCTCTTTAGTGTGCTCAGTATAAATGTCAAGACGTTCCATTTGAGTATATGGACCGTACTCGCCCTCTTTATCAATACTTTCATCCCAATCCATGCCAAGCCACTTTAAGTAATCAAGCTGATTCTCAACGCCGCCTTCTACATTACGAGATTGATCCGTATCTTCAATGCGAATAATAAACTTACCGCCTTGATTTCTAGCAAATAAATAATTAAATAACGCCGTTCTAGCATTCCCAATATGTAAATAACCCGTTGGGCTCGGGGCATAACGTACACGTACTTCATTTCCCATTCTATCCACCACCATTAGTTATTATCTTTAACTGTCTTATTATTTTACCATTAGAGTCAAATTATCGGTCAAGCTTTTTGAAGCAACACGACTACTTCAGCTGCAATTCCTTCTCCTCTACCCGTAAAGCCAAGCTTCTCAGAAGTTGTCGCCTTCACATTCACCTGACTTATGTCTGCCTCAAGTAATTCAGCAATCACTTCACGCATCGCTGAAATGTGTGGCGCCATTTTCGGAAGCTGGGCGATAATCGTACCATCCACGTTTCCTAGTACAAATCCCTTTTCTTTTACAATGCCATACACATGGCGAAGGAGTTCCTTGGAATCAGCATCTTTAAATGCCTCATCTGTATCCGGAAAATGCTTCCCTATATCGCCTTCTCCAATTGCACCCAGACAAGCATCTGCAACGGAATGAAGAAGAACGTCGGCATCAGAATGTCCAAGTAAACCCTTTTCAAACGGAATTGTCACCCCACCAATAATACATGGACGTCCTTCTACTAATTTATGTACATCAAACCCATGCCCTACTCGCATTAAATGCCACTCTCCTTTTTCTCTCGCAATATCGCTCTTGCAAAAATTAAGTCTTCTGGTGTCGTTAATTTCACGTTCCAATAATCACCTTCAATAACATGCACCGCTTGTCCATTCATTTCTACTAGACTTGCATCATCAGTTCCAATCACGTCATTCGCTTCCGCCCATTGATGAACATCTTTAATCACAGATAGACGAAAAGCCTGTGGCGTTTGAACAGCCCACAAGCTTGAGCGATCAATTGTTCTCTTTACTTGTAATTGATCTACCTGTTTCACTGTATCTTTAACCGGAACAGCGACAATAGCTCCGTCATAATTCGCTGCTGCCAGCGCCACTTTGTTTACAACTTCATGTGAGAAAAACGGTCGCGCTCCGTCATGAATTAACACGACCTTATCTCCTTGCAAGGCTTTTAGCCCTTCATAAACGCTTTGTTGCCTTTCACGCCCACCTGTTACTACATGACTTACTTTTGTTAAATCATACTCTTCTATAAGCGACCGAAAGTCGTCGTGCTCCCGCTCATTAACAGCAAGCACAATTTCTTCACATTGAGGATCACTTTGAAAAACCGACATCGTATGAACGATAATCGGTTTTCCTTCAAGCATAATAAATTGTTTGTTTTTTCCCGCGTTCATCCGTTTACCTTGACCGGCCGCAGGAATGACTACTGAATACTTCAAAGCTAGAACCCCCGTTGTCTATCGCTTAAAGTGCTTTCTCAAGTAGCTTGGGCTTCGCAAATATCATTCGCCCTGCTGATGTTTGCAACACGCTCGTTACAAGAACATCAATCGTTTTGCCTATATAGTTTCTACCTTCTTCTACGACAATCATTGTACCATCATCTAGATACGCAACGCCTTGATTGTATTCTTTCCCGTCTTTTATAACTTGCACATTAAGCTCTTCCCCAGGAAGCACTACCGGCTTAACCGCATTCGCTAAATCATTGATATTCAAAACTTGAACTTTTTGCAGTTCGCATACTTTGTTTAAGTTAAAATCGTTTGTAACAACCATGCCATTGACAAGCTTGGCTAGCTTGACGAGTTTACTATCTACTTCTTGAATTTCTTCAAAATCACCTTCATAGATTTCAACGTTGATTTCAAGCTCTTTTTGTATTTTGTTCAAAATATCAAGGCCACGACGACCACGATTACGTTTTAAAACGTCTGACGAGTCAGCAATATGTTGGAGCTCCTCAAGGACAAATTGCGGAATTACTAACGTGCCTTCAAGAAACCCAGTCTGACAAATGTCCGCGATTCTTCCATCAATAATGACACTTGTATCAAGGATCTTTAATTTGGATGATCCAGAATCAATCTCATCCTCATCCGTATCTTTTTTCTTTTCCTTGCCTTTGGTGTTGGAGAAAAGGTTGATAAGCTCATCGCGCTTTTTAAACCCAACCTGGAATCCAAAATACCCTAACAGGATCGTAATGAAAATCGGCAGAATGTTACTAACAACCGGAAAGTTAATCTCAGCCAGAGGTACAGTTAGTAAAAATGCAATTATAAGTCCAATAATCAGTCCAATTGCCCCAAATAGTACGTCTCCAACAGGTGCTTTAACTACCTTTTCTTCAATAATTCGAATAAAATCCACAATATAATCTGTTATCCAAAATGTTGCTAGAAAGAACAGTACCGCTCCAATGACAGCACCTGCATAAGAGTTGCTAAAGACTGATGGAAGATCCCCTATATTGAGTAATTGTATTAAATCTGGTAAGTATACTAATCCCAGTGCTCCGCCTAAAATGATAAAAAACAACTGTACAATCCACTTTATCATTGACGTTTTCACCTCCTTTTAACATTATAAACAATTTCCCGAAATTGAAACGTAATTCCTTGAAGTTTGCGAATTTTATAGTATGATTATAGGTTGGCTTGCATGACTATAAATTAATTATAGAGTAGCACACCCCCTATGGAATGTCTATTTCACAGCCCTATATATGGCGATCCACAAAGAGTTGTTCTTGAATTCGCTTCAATCCATCTTTTATTTTCTTAGCTCGAATAGCTCCGATTCCATCGACATGATCCAATTCCTCGATCGAAGCTTTCGAAATCGCATTTAGGTTATCAAAACTATCGACCAAATTCTCAATAATATTAGATGGTAATCTTGGAATTTTATGGAGAATCCGGTAACCTCTCGGAGTAACATTCTCATTCTGATCCTGGTAACCAAGAATCTTCATAATCGCGTTTTCTTCTAGCAAATCATCACTTGATAGCTTCTTCAAACGTTTCATTACATCAGCAGGAGATTCATCAACGTCCTTCACATAATCTCCAATCAGCCACTTTGCCTCTGACTCAAGATTAGATACGAGCTCTTCCATCTGCATGCTAATTAATCGTCCTTCTGTCCCTAGCTCATTAATGTAATTAAGAATCTCTTTCTTAATACGTAACACCATTTCAATCCGATGAATCACCTGTGCCACTTCTTGAAGCGTGACAAGTTCTTCAAACTCAAGCGCACCAAGGTCTGTAATCCCCTGATCTAGAACTGATTTGTATTTCTCTAACGTTTGCATCGCTTGATTGGCTTTTGTCAGAATAACGCCAATCTCTTTTAATGAATAGCGAATATTCCCCTGATAAAGCGTAATGACGTTACGACGCTGTGAGATCGAAATCACTAGATTACCTGTTTGCTTGGCAACCCGCTCTGCAGTTCGATGGCGAATCCCGGTCTCCGTTGATGGAATAGAGGTTTCTGGAATTAATTGTGTATTTGCATATAATATTTTGGAGGCTTCTTTGTTTAATATAATAGCCCCGTCCATTTTTGCTAACTCATACAAATAAGCAGGCGTGAAACGACACTCAATTGAGAAGCCTCCATCGACAATTTCTTGCAACTTACCATCATATCCTACAACAATAAGACCACCGGTATTCGCGCGTAGAATATTATCGATCCCATGCCTTAATTGCGTACCTGGCGCAACGATTTTTAATATGCCGTTTATAATTTCCTGCTGCTTATCGATCTCCATCTTCTACCCTCCTAGTGCTTCTTTTAATGCTTCATCTACTGTTTGAACACCGATTACCTGAATGCCTTCTGGAAAAGTCCATCCACCTATGTTCTTCTTTGGAATAATAGCCCGTTCAAAACCAAGTTTAGCGGCTTCGATGACTCGTTGTTCAATACGAGATACTCGTCTAATTTCTCCGGTCAATCCAATTTCACCCACTACTATGTCAGAAGGACGTGTTGGTTTGTCTCTAAAACTTGAAGCAATTGAAACAGCAATAGCAAGGTCAATTGCAGGCTCATCAAGTCTTACACCACCAGCCACATTTAAATAAGCATCCTGATTTTGCAAAAGAAGGCCTACTCTTTTCTCAAGAACCGCCATTAATAACGATACTCGGTTATGATCAATACCTGTTGCCGTTCTACGTGGATTTCCAAAGCTAGTAGGTGATATAAGAGCTTGTATTTCGACAAGGACCGTTCGCGTTCCCTCCATAGATGCAACAACCGTTGACCCTGCAGAACCAGAAGATCGTTCTTCTAGAAAAATCTCAGAAGGATTAAGCACTTCTTCTAGACCCTCTTCCTTCATCTCAAAAACACCTATCTCATTTGTCGATCCAAAACGGTTTTTTACGCCGCGAAGAATTCGGAATGTATGGTGACGCTCTCCCTCAAAGTAAAGCACCGCATCTACCATATGTTCTAAAAGTCTCGGACCCGCAATTGATCCTTCTTTCGTTACATGCCCGACAATAAAAACTGCAATTCCCTTTGTTTTAGCTATACGCATAAGTTGGGAAGTACATTCACGAACTTGAGAAACACTACCCGGAGCAGATGTAACTTCTGATCTGAAAATCGTTTGGATTGAGTCGATAATGACAAGTTGCGGGTTTATTTCTTCAATCGCTTTACTAATATACTCAAGATCCGTCTCCGCTAATACAAATAATTTTTCCGCATCAACACCTAAACGATCTGCACGAAGCTTCGTTTGCTTGACCGACTCCTCACCAGAGATATACAGAACGGGGTGATCCTGATCAGCCAACTTCGACGACGTTTGTAATAAGAGCGTTGATTTACCAATCCCCGGATCACCCCCAACAAGAACGAGTGAACCCGGAACGACACCACCGCCTAATACACGATCAAGTTCCGTGATGTGGGTTAGTATTCTAGGCTCCATTTCTTTTTGGATACTTCTAATAGATGTGGGTTTACTCGCCGTTTCATTGCTTGAAGTAACGAATCGTCTACGATCGTTTTCTCCTGGAACCATTTCTTCTACCATCGTGTTCCATTGATGACATCCTGGACATTTTCCCATCCATTTTGGAGATTCATAGCCGCAATCCTGACACATAAATTTCGTCTTTTTCTTCGCCATCTAATATCCTCACTTTCAATTAACCGAACAAATTCACTACATTTATTTTATCATACCTTATAAGTTCCTATGAACTCATAACGATTAGCCGTTTACAAAAGTTCCATCGATTCAGTGAATCACTCTTAAATTGAAGGGTGACTCCTCAAAAAGGATCAATAAAATTCTTATCACAATACCTTTCCCTTAAGTGAAGCAAACCACTCCTCAAATAGAAAAAAACCGGAAGATAAAACTTCCGGTTGAATTTCTTATGATGAAGTTGCTTCAGAAAGAGTTTCAACAACAAAATCGTTCTCTTTGTAATCAATCTTCACTCGCTGACCTTTTTCAATATTTCCTTTTAGCAATTCTTCTGAAAGACGATCTTCAATATGACGCTGTAAAGCTCTTCTAAGCGGTCGAGCACCATATTCTGGATCATATCCTTCTTCAGAAATTTTATCAAGAGCAAGATCGGTTAGTTCAAAATCAATCCCATGATCAGATAGACGAGCCTTAAGCTGGTTGGCCATCAGTACTATAATTTCTTTCAAGTGTTTCTTTTCAAGAGAATGGAATACGATCGTCTCATCAATACGGTTCAAGAACTCCGGACGGAAAGTCTTCTTGAGATCATCCATCACTTTACCTTTCATATCACTATATTCTTGACCTTCAGATCCTGTTGAGAACCCAACATATTTATTGCGCTTAAGCGTGCTAGCCCCAACGTTTGACGTCATAATGACTACTGTATTACGGAAATCAACTACGCGCCCTTTAGAATCAGTCAATCGTCCATCTTCTAGCACTTGTAATAGGATATTAAACACGTCTGGGTGTGCTTTTTCAATCTCATCTAGCAAGATAACAGAATAAGGTTTGCGTCTTACCTTCTCAGTTAACTGACCACCTTCTTCATAACCAACATATCCTGGAGGTGATCCAACAAGGCGTGACGTTGAGTGTTTCTCCATGTACTCGGACATATCAATGCGGATTACGGAATCTTCTTCACCGAAAAGCGTTTCAGCAACTGCACGAGCGAGTTCCGTCTTACCAACACCAGTTGGTCCAAGGAAGATGAATGAACCAATTGGGCGTTTAGGATCCTTAAGACCAGCACGAGCACGTCGAACTGCTTTTGAAATTGATTTAACTGCTTCTTCTTGACCGATCAGGCGATTATGAAGAATTTCTTCCATCTTCAATAGTCGCTCTGTTTCCTGCTCTTCTAGCTTGGAAACCGGGATTCCAGTCCAATTGGCAACGACGATCGCAATATCTTCTGGTGTAACTTCTTGATTCTCTTTGCCTTGCTTTTCTTTCCACTCTTTCTTCGTTTGCTCAAGCTGCTCACGTAAGCGTTGCTCAGAGTCGCGAAGAGAAGCGGCTTTCTCAAATTCTTGGCTTTGAACAGCAGCATCTTTTTCTTTTCGAACTTCTTCCAGCTTCTTATCAAGCTCTTTCAAATTCGGTGGTGCTGTATAAGAACGTAGACGCACTTTCGAAGCAGCTTCGTCAATTAAATCAATCGCTTTATCTGGTAGAAAACGATCTGAGATATAACGATCTGAAAGCTTTACAGCTGCTTCAATAGCATCATCTGTAATTGTAACGCGGTGATGCGCTTCATAACGATCACGTAGACCTTTTAAGATTAGCGCAGATTCATCACTTGTCGGTTCATTTACCTGTATTGGTTGGAAACGTCTTTCAAGTGCCGCATCCTTCTCAATATATTTACGATACTCGTCAAGTGTTGTTGCACCAATACATTGAAGCTCTCCTCTTGCTAGTGCCGGCTTGAGGATGTTCGATGCATCGATTGCACCTTCTGCCCCACCAGCTCCAATTAACGTATGAAGTTCATCAATGAATAAAATGATATTGCCTGCCTGACGAATTTCGTCCATTACTTTCTTTAAACGATCTTCAAATTCACCGCGGTATTTCGTTCCCGCTACTACAGTACCCATATCAAGCGTCATGACACGCTTATCACGGAGAGTCTCAGGTACTTCATTATTAATAATTTGTTGCGCAAGGCCCTCAGCAATCGCCGTCTTACCTACACCGGGCTCACCAATAAGAACAGGATTGTTTTTCGTACGTCGGCTAAGCACTTCAATCACTCGCTCAATTTCTTTGCTACGGCCAATAACAGGGTCTAAACCATTGTCTCGTGCTATGACAGTAAGGTCTCTTGCTAGGCTATCAAGCGTTGGCGTATTGGCACTTGCCCCACCACTCTGATGACTAGAAGAAGAACTTTCATTGCTTCCAAGCAATTGAAGAACCTGTTGACGTGCTTTATTCAAGCTGACACCAAGGTTGTTAAGAACACGAGCTGCAACACCTTCTCCTTCACGAATAAGACCAAGTAAGATATGCTCAGTTCCAACATAAGAATGGCTTAGCTTACGTGCTTCATCCATTGATAGCTCGATAACTTTCTTAGCTCTTGGTGTATAGTGAATGGATTGAACAGAATCCTGTCCACGTCCAATCAACTTCTCTACTTCTTTTTGAATTTTTTCTGAGCCCAGCCCAAGAGCTGTTAATGCTTTAGCGGCAATACCTTCTCCTTCGCGAATCAAGCCAAGTAGAATATGCTCAGTTCCAACGTTATTATGACCAAGTCGGATTGCTTCTTCTTGTGCTAGTGCAAGTACTTTCTGGGCACGTTCTGTAAATCGTCCAAACATCATTGTTCATCACCCTCCACATTCTTCGTTAGTTGATCTTCAAGTTCAAGTCTTTCTCTAATTAACGTAGCACGTTTAATGTCTCGCTCTGTAGGGGTAAGGCTCGCCCCGGCATATTGTTGTAAGAACCCTGGTTGAGTAAGAATCAGCAATTCATTCAAAATAGATTTAGATAATCCTTTAACTAGACCTAAATCAATCCCAAGTCTTACATCTGATAAGCATTTAGCCGCCTCTTTTGATTGAATGATCCTACTATTCTGTAGGACGCCAAGCGCTCGATAAATACGATCTTCTAATTCGATTCTCGAGTTATCAAGAAGGGCACGTCTAGCAGCTCTTTCTTTTTCAATCACTTGTCTAACCACACCTTGCAAATCTTCAATAATGTCATTCTCAGTCTTACCAAGTGTGATTTGATTTGAAATTTGAAAAATATTACCTAGCGCTTCGCTTCCTTCACCGTAACTGCCTCTTACGACTAGCCCAAGCTGATTAATAGCTGGAATAATATGATTTAACTGCTGTGTTAACACAAGCGCGGGAAGATGCAGCATCACAGATGCCCGCATTCCTGTTCCAACATTTGTCGGACAACTAGTTAAGTAACCCTTTTTTTCATCAAATGCATAATCCACTTTTTCTTCGATCCAATTATCTAGTGAGTTTGCAAGAGACAGTGCTTTTTTAAGCTCAAAACCAGCTACTAAACACTGGATGCGAAAATGGTCTTCTTCATTAATCATGATGCTAACCGTTTCATTCTCACTTAAGAGTACAGCCCCATTTTTGGACTGTTCGATAAGATTAGGACTAATGAGGTGCTTTTCTACAAGTACACGTTTCTCGATAGGCTTTAAATCATCCATTTCAATTAACTCAAGTTGCCCTACCTGATCGTCTGGTACATCAGTAAATTGACCTCTTACTTCTTCGATAACCTCTAAGTTATGCTCACGATTAGAAAGGATTGGGAACACATAATTCTTTAAATTTCGAGCAAACCTTACACGACTACTCATTACGATATCTGAGTCAGGGCCTTCGTTTTTCATCCAGGGGCTTACAGCCTCACTGATAAAATGCTGAAGTGACATTATTCTCCCCCTTCCGATGAACTTTTGTCTTCAAGGGAACGAATCAAATCTCTCGTTTCTGCAGCTTTCTCGAATTCCTCATGTTCAATATACTCTTTCATTTTGTTTCTTAAATTTTGAACTTTGCGTTCCATTTCTATAGCTGCGCCAGCCCGTTTAGGAATTTTCCCAGAGTGAATCGTATTGCCGCCATGAACTTTCTTAAGTATAGGATCAAGTTTATCGGAAAAGGTTTTATAGCACTCAGAACAGCCAAAACGACCAATTTTCGTAAATTGCTGATAAGTTAAGCCACATTTAGGACAGTGACTGGGCTCCGATTTATAAAAAGACTGCGCCTGGCTCTCACTAATAGGAGTTTCAAAATTTAGTAATCCCGATAATAAGTTATGGATAGAAAAATGGTTAGTGCCTGGCTCAACCTCACCTTTTTCTTTTGCACACTTTTCACAAATGTGAGTTTCTGTTTTTTCACCATTGATAATTTTGGTGAAATGAAGCGTAGCAGGGCGCTCACCACATTCCTGACAAGTCATAGGGCAACCCTCCTTATCTACCCTTATCGTAGTAATATTATTTATATTTTAAAGCGATAAGCATTGCGCGCAACATATTCGCACGCAAGTGATCTCTTAACGGTAGCTCTATTGTAATCACTGTACGATCTAGTACGCTTAACATTAACTTCGCTTCTCGTTCTGAAATAACCTCTTCTTCGAGTAAACGAAGGATAATATTTTCTGAAACGACTTGTGGAACTTGATTTTTGACAATCTGGAGCATTTCATCAATTAAATCAGCATGGGTTTCGGGCTTAACTTTAACAATCCGTATATAACCCCCTCCACCTCTTTTACTTTCCACAATATACCCTTTTTCAATCGTAAAGCGAGTATTGATGACGTAATTAATTTGTGAGGGAACGCATTGAAATTTATCTGCTATTTCACTTCGTTTTATCTCAACAGCATCCCTTCCATCAACCATTAAAATTTTCTTTAAATATGCTTCAATAATATCGGAAACATTCCTCACTGAGTTCCCTCCTCTCCGTCCCCATACTGACTTTGACTATATTTGACGTTGGATATATTATAACGTGTTTAGGATGGATTGCAAAGTAACAAGCCTATCACATGTCTCCTTTTTTAAGCTTTTCCATTAATGTGAAATTCAAGACTCTTTATTTCTTTACTTTTTTATAAGAAGTAAGGATGTTTATAAAAGTTAGTTAGCGTGTGCTAATAATGTACCAGTCCCTCATTTATTCGTTTGTAGTTTGTACCCTTTCCAACTACTAGTTAATCTCTCTTTTGAAAATGCGTTGCGGGCGAATAAATTCATTGCTAACTAAACCTAAGAGTGGAGTATCGAGTTGGAGTTTTATGATTAATAAATGTCTATTTGTTTGTCTGAGAATCTCTGAGTTGTGTGTTCTAATAGAGTAGCCTAAATCACCATTTACTACTTATAATTTGATAGGACTGAGGAAGTTGTGAGAGGTTTGAAGAAGGTGTAAAGTTTATGCTGCGATATTTTAGATATTCCCGCGAATTTGAGATTAATTCCGCGAACGTGATGAATGAGGGCTTTGAGCTAGTAAAAACTCACCTATAAAACCATACAAAAAAGCGAGAAACCATTTGGTCTCTCGCCTTTCTTCTTTTGCCCAGCGACGTCCTACTCTTGCAGGGGGAGATCCCCCAACTACCATCGGCGCTGAAGAGCTTAACTTCCGTGTTCGGCATGGGAACGGGTGTGACCTCTTCGCCATCGTCACTAGACTTTACAGGGTATTCCCTGAAAACTAGATAGCACGCACAACGTATTCCAATATTTTTAGGTTAAGCCCTCGATCGATTAGTATTCGTCAGCTCCACGTGTTGCCACGCTTCCACCCCGAACCTATCTACCTCATCATCTCTAAGGGATCTTACCAGCTTAATGCTGTGGGAAATCTCATCTCGAGGGGGGCTTCATGCTTAGATGCTTTCAGCACTTATCCCTTCCACACGTAGCTACCCAGCTATGCTCCTGGCGGAACAACTGGTACACCAGCGGTGTGTCCATCCCGGTCCTCTCGTACTAAGGACAGCTCCTCTCAAATTTCCTGCGCCCGCGACGGATAGGGACCGAACTGTCTCACGACGTTCTGAACCCAGCTCGCGTACCGCTTTAATGGGCGAACAGCCCAACCCTTGGGACCTACTTCAGCCCCAGGATGCGATGAGCCGACATCGAGGTGCCAAACCTCCCCGTCGATGTGGACTCTTGGGGGAGATAAGCCTGTTATCCCCAGGGTAGCTTTTATCCGTTGAGCGATGGCCCTTCCATGCGGAACCACCGGATCACTAAGCCCGACTTTCGTCCCTGCTCGACTTGTAGGTCTCGCAGTCAAGCTCCCTTGTGCCTTTACACTCTGCGAATGATTTCCAACCATTCTGAGGGAACCTTTGGGCGCCTCCGTTACACTTTAGGAGGCGACCGCCCCAGTCAAACTGCCCACCTGACACTGTCTCCGCACCGGATCACGGTGCTGGGTTAGAATGTCAGTACAGCCAGGGTAGTATCCCACCGACGCCTCCATCGAACCTGGCGGTCCGACTTCTATGGCTCCTACCTATCCTGTACAAGCTGTACCAAAATCCAATATCAGGCTACAGTAAAGCTCCATGGGGTCTTTCCGTCCTGTCGCGGGTAACCTGCATCTTCACAGGTACTATAATTTCACCGGGTCTCTCGTTGAGACAGTATCCAAGTCGTTGCACCTTTCGTGCGGGTCGGAACTTACCCGACAAGGAATTTCGCTACCTTAGGACCGTTATAGTTACGGCCGCCGTTTACTGGGGCTTCGATTCAGAGCTTCTCCCGTAAGGGATAACCCCTCCTCTTAACCTTCCAGCACCGGGCAGGTGTCAGCCCCTATACTTCGCCTTACGGCTTTGCAGAGACCTGTGTTTTTGCTAAACAGTCGCTTGGATCTTTTCACTGCGGCTCCCCTGGGCTATAAACCCGAGGAAGCACCCCTTCTCCCGAAGTTACGGGGTCATTTTGCCGAGTTCCTTAACGAGAGTTCTCCCGATCGTCTTAGGATTCTCTCCTCGCCTACCTGTGTCGGTTTGCGGTACGGGCACCTCTTTCCTCACTAGAGGCTTTTCTTGGCAGCGTAGAATCAAGGACTTCGGTACTAAATTTCCCTCGCCTTCACGACTCAGCCTTCACGGTGAACGGATTTACCTATTCACCAGCCTAATCGCTTGGACGCGCATTTCCAGCAGCGCGCTCTCCCTATCTTTCTGCGTCCCCCCGTCGTTCAAACGGAAAGGAGGTGGTACAGGAATATCAACCTGTTATCCATCGCCTACGCCTTTCGGCCTCGGCTTAGGTCCCGACTAACCCTGAGCGGACGAGCCTTCCTCAGGAAACCTTGGGCTTTCGACGGACAAGATTCTCACTTGTCTTTCGCTACTCATACCGGCATTCTCACTTCTAAGCGCTCCACCAGTCCTTTCGGTCTGACTTCACAGCCCTTAGAACGCTCTCCTACCATTGTCGTAAGACAATCCACAGCTTCGGTGATACGTTTAGCCCCGGTACATTTTCGGCGCAGCGTCACTCGACCAGTGAGCTATTACGCACTCTTTAAATGATGGCTGCTTCTAAGCCAACATCCTGGTTGTCTAAGCAACGCCACATCCTTTTCCACTTAACGTATACTTTGGGACCTTAGCTGGTGGTCTGGGCTGTTTCCCTCTCGACTACGGATCTTATCACTCGCAGTCTGACTCCCGCGGATAAATCGTTGGCATTCGGAGTTTGACTGGATTCGGTAATCCGGTAAGGACCCCTAGTCCAATCAGTGCTCTACCTCCAAGATTCTTGCCGCGAGGCTAGCCCTAAAGCTATTTCGGAGAGAACCAGCTATCTCCAGGTTCGATTGGCATTTCACCGCTACCCACACCTCATCCCCGCATTTTTCAACATGCGTGGGTTCGGGCCTCCATTCAGTGTTACCTGAACTTCACCCTGGACATGGGTAGATCACCTGGTTTCGGGTCTACGACCACGTACTATTTCGCCCTATTCAGACTCGCTTTCGCTGCGGCTCCGCCTTATCAGCTTAACCTTGCACGGGATCGTAACTCGCCGGTTCATTCTACAAAAGGCACGCTGTCACCCATTAACGGGCTCCAACTAGTTGTAGGCACACGGTTTCAGGTTCTTTTTCACTCCCCTTCCGGGGTGCTTTTCACCTTTCCCTCACGGTACTGGTTCACTATCGGTCACTAGAGAGTATTTAGCCTTGGGAGATGGTCCTCCCGGATTCCGACGGGGTTTCACGTGTCCCGCCGTACTCAGGATCCGTCTCGGAGGGCAGCGGATTTTGACTACAGGATTGTTACCTTCTCTGATGGACCTTTCCAGGTCGCTTCGTCTATCCGTGCCTTTGTAACTCCAAAGAGACGTCCTACAACCCCAGAGGGCAAGCCCTCTGGTTTGGGCTGATTCCGTTTCGCTCGCCGCTACTCAGGAAATCGCATTTGCTTTCTCTTCCTCCGGGTAATGAGATGTTTCAGTTCCCCGGGTCTGCCTTCCATTCCCTATGTATTCAGAAATGGATACCATCCTATTAAAGATGGTGGGTTCCCCCATTCGGAAATCTCCGGATCAAAGCGTACTTACAGCTCCCCGAAGCATATCGGTGTTCGTCCCGTCCTTCTTAGGCTTCTAGTGCCAAGGCATCCACCGTGCGCCCTTAGTAGCTTAACCTTCGATTTGTTAGGCATTGCTGCCGTAACGCATCAGTTATTACTAAGTTCTTGCATAAAAAATAATTATTGGATGTCGTTGTTTGTGCTATCTAGTTTTCAAGGAACAAGGCTACTACTTGAATCAGCGTAAGCTTCATCACTTCACCTGTTTTGAAAGAATAAATCATTCTTTCAAAACTAAACGAAACGCTCATGTAAGGTTGGTAACGTAAGTTACCTTCGTAATTCTCCATAGAAAGGAGGTGATCCAGCCGCACCTTCCGATACGGCTACCTTGTTACGACTTCACCCCAATCATTTGTCCCACCTTCGGCGGCTGGCTCCATAAAGGTTACCCCACCGACTTCGGGTGTTACAAACTCTCGTGGTGTGACGGGCGGTGTGTACAAGGCCCGGGAACGTATTCACCGCGGCATGCTGATCCGCGATTACTAGCAATTCCGGCTTCATGCAGGCGAGTTGCAGCCTGCAATCCGAACTGAGAACGGCTTTATGGGATTTGCTTCACCTCGCGGTGTTGCTGCCCTTTGTACCGTCCATTGTAGCACGTGTGTAGCCCAGGTCATAAGGGGCATGATGATTTGACGTCATCCCCACCTTCCTCCGGTTTGTCACCGGCAGTCACCTTAGAGTGCCCAACTAAATGCTGGCAACTAAGATCAAGGGTTGCGCTCGTTGCGGGACTTAACCCAACATCTCACGACACGAGCTGACGACAACCATGCACCACCTGTCACTCTGTCCCCCGAAGGGGAACGTCCTGTCTCCAGGATTGTCAGAGGATGTCAAGACCTGGTAAGGTTCTTCGCGTTGCTTCGAATTAAACCACATGCTCCACTGCTTGTGCGGGCCCCCGTCAATTCCTTTGAGTTTCAACCTTGCGGTCGTACTCCCCAGGCGGAGTGCTTAATGTGTTAACTTCAGCACTGAGGGTGGAACCCCCCAACACCTAGCACTCATCGTTTACGGCGTGGACTACCAGGGTATCTAATCCTGTTTGCTCCCCACGCTTTCGCGCCTCAGCGTCAGTTACAGACCAGAGAGCCGCCTTCGCCACTGGTGTTCCTCCACATATCTACGCATTTCACCGCTACACGTGGAATTCCACTCTCCTCTTCTGCACTCAAGTCCTCCAGTTTCCAATGACCCTCCACGGTTGAGCCGTGGGCTTTCACATCAGACTTAAAAGACCGCCTGCGCGCGCTTTACGCCCAATAATTCCGGACAACGCTTGCCACCTACGTATTACCGCGGCTGCTGGCACGTAGTTAGCCGTGGCTTTCTGGTTAGGTACCGTCAAGGTACCGCCCTATTCGAACGGTACTTGTTCTTCCCTAACAACAGAGCTTTACGACCCGAAGGCCTTCGTCACTCACGCGGCGTTGCTCCGTCAGACTTTCGTCCATTGCGGAAGATTCCCTACTGCTGCCTCCCGTAGGAGTCTGGGCCGTGTCTCAGTCCCAGTGTGGCCGATCACCCTCTCAGGTCGGCTACGCATCGTCGCCTTGGTAAGCCATTACCTTACCAACTAGCTAATGCGCCGCGGGCCCATCCTGCAGTGTTAGCTCAGAAAGCCAACTTTCAACATTGCACCATGCGGTGCGATGTATTACCCGGTATTAGCTCCGGTTTCCCGGAGTTATCCCAGTCTGCAGGGCAGGTTGCCCACGTGTTACTCACCCGTCCGCCGCTAAGATCAGGGAGCAAGCTCCCATCTCTTCGCTCGACTTGCATGTATTAGGCACGCCGCCAGCGTTCGTCCTGAGCCAGGATCAAACTCTCCGATAGAAAGCTTAATCTAGCTTTTAAAACAATTTGTTTCCGTAGAAACAACTACTTACATGGCGTTTCGTTCAGTTTTCAAAGAGCAATTTGTTTCTTTCAATGTCGTTTTCAGCGACCAAACCATCATACCATGATGTGTTTGTCAGTGTCAACAAGTTTTTTAGAAAATATTTGGTGGAGCCTAGCGGGATCGAACCGCTGACCTCCTGCGTGCAAGGCAGGCGCTCTCCCAGCTGAGCTAAGGCCCCGTTGCTATAGATAGATGGTCGGGAAGACAGGATTTGAACCTGCGACCCCTTGGTCCCAAACCAAGTGCTCTACCAAGCTGAGCTACTTCCCGTTTCAAGAAGAAAAATAGTAAAAGTAATGGTGCGCCCGAGAGAAGTCGAATCCCTAACCTTCTGATCCGTAGTCAGACGCTCTATCCAATTGAGCTACGGGCGCAAATTTATTAAATTAATGGAGCGGAAGACGGGATTCGAACCCGCGACCCCCACCTTGGCAAGGTGATGTTCTACCACTGAACTACTTCCGCAATTGGTGCGGGTGAAGGGACTTGAACCCCCACGTCGTAAGACACTAGATCCTAAGTCTAGCGCGTCTGCCAATTCCGCCACACCCGCAAATAAATGGTGAGCCATGAAGGACTCGAACCTTCGACCCTCTGATTAAAAGTCAGATGCTCTACCAACTGAGCTAATGGCTCTTTTCATGTAAGAAAAGCTGGTGCCGGCCAGAGGACTTGAACCCCCAACCTACTGATTACAAGTCAGTTGCTCTACCAATTGAGCTAGGCCGGCACTTTATGTACCCTTACGGGTTAAAAAATATGGTGGAGGATGACGGGCTCGAACCGCCGACCCTCTGCTTGTAAGGCAGATGCTCTCCCAGCTGAGCTAATCCTCCACTATATAAGTCCAGCGACGTCCTACTCTTGCAGGGGGAGATCCCCCAACTACCATCGGCGCTGAAGAGCTTAACTTCCGTGTTCGGCATGGGAACGGGTGTGACCTCTTCGCCATCGTCACTAGACTTTACAGGGTATTCCCTGAAAACTAGATAGCACGCACAACGTATTCCAATATTTTTAGGTTAAGCCCTCGATCGATTAGTATTCGTCAGCTCCACGTGTTGCCACGCTTCCACCCCGAACCTATCTACCTCATCATCTCTAAGGGATCTTACCAGCTTAATGCTGTGGGAAATCTCATCTCGAGGGGGGCTTCATGCTTAGATGCTTTCAGCACTTATCCCTTCCACACGTAGCTACCCAGCTATGCTCCTGGCGGAACAACTGGTACACCAGCGGTGTGTCCATCCCGGTCCTCTCGTACTAAGGACAGCTCCTCTCAAATTTCCTGCGCCCGCGACGGATAGGGACCGAACTGTCTCACGACGTTCTGAACCCAGCTCGCGTACCGCTTTAATGGGCGAACAGCCCAACCCTTGGGACCTACTTCAGCCCCAGGATGCGATGAGCCGACATCGAGGTGCCAAACCTCCCCGTCGATGTGGACTCTTGGGGGAGATAAGCCTGTTATCCCCAGGGTAGCTTTTATCCGTTGAGCGATGGCCCTTCCATGCGGAACCACCGGATCACTAAGCCCGACTTTCGTCCCTGCTCGACTTGTAGGTCTCGCAGTCAAGCTCCCTTGTGCCTTTACACTCTGCGAATGATTTCCAACCATTCTGAGGGAACCTTTGGGCGCCTCCGTTACACTTTAGGAGGCGACCGCCCCAGTCAAACTGCCCACCTGACACTGTCTCCGCACCGGATCACGGTGCTGGGTTAGAATGTCAGTACAGCCAGGGTAGTATCCCACCGACGCCTCCATCGAACCTGGCGGTCCGACTTCTATGGCTCCTACCTATCCTGTACAAGCTGTACCAAAATCCAATATCAGGCTACAGTAAAGCTCCATGGGGTCTTTCCGTCCTGTCGCGGGTAACCTGCATCTTCACAGGTACTATAATTTCACCGGGTCTCTCGTTGAGACAGTATCCAAGTCGTTGCACCTTTCGTGCGGGTCGGAACTTACCCGACAAGGAATTTCGCTACCTTAGGACCGTTATAGTTACGGCCGCCGTTTACTGGGGCTTCGATTCAGAGCTTCTCCCGTAAGGGATAACCCCTCCTCTTAACCTTCCAGCACCGGGCAGGTGTCAGCCCCTATACTTCGCCTTACGGCTTTGCAGAGACCTGTGTTTTTGCTAAACAGTCGCTTGGATCTTTTCACTGCGGCTCCCCTGGGCTATAAACCCGAGGAAGCACCCCTTCTCCCGAAGTTACGGGGTCATTTTGCCGAGTTCCTTAACGAGAGTTCTCCCGATCGTCTTAGGATTCTCTCCTCGCCTACCTGTGTCGGTTTGCGGTACGGGCACCTCTTTCCTCACTAGAGGCTTTTCTTGGCAGCGTAGAATCAAGGACTTCGGTACTAAATTTCCCTCGCCATCACGACTCAGCCTTCACGGTGAACGGATTTACCTATTCACCAGCCTAATCGCTTGGACGCGCATTTCCAGCAGCGCGCTCACCCTATCTTTCTGCGTCCCCCCGTCGTTCAAACGGAAAGGAGGTGGTACAGGAATATCAACCTGTTATCCATCGCCTACGCCTTTCGGCCTCGGCTTAGGTCCCGACTAACCCTGAGCGGACGAGCCTTCCTCAGGAAACCTTGGGCTTTCGACGGACAAGATTCTCACTTGTCTTTCGCTACTCATACCGGCATTCTCACTTCTAAGCGCTCCACCAGTCCTTTCGGTCTGACTTCACAGCCCTTAGAACGCTCTCCTACCATTGTCGTAAGACAATCCACAGCTTCGGTGATACGTTTAGCCCCGGTACATTTTCGGCGCAGCGTCACTCGACCAGTGAGCTATTACGCACTCTTTAAATGATGGCTGCTTCTAAGCCAACATCCTGGTTGTCTAAGCAACGCCACATCCTTTTCCACTTAACGTATACTTTGGGACCTTAGCTGGTGGTCTGGGCTGTTTCCCTCTCGACTACGGATCTTATCACTCGCAGTCTGACTCCCGCGGATAAATCGTTGGCATTCGGAGTTTGACTGGATTCGGTAATCCGGTAAGGACCCCTAGTCCAATCAGTGCTCTACCTCCAAGATTCTTGCCGCGAGGCTAGCCCTAAAGCTATTTCGGAGAGAACCAGCTATCTCCAGGTTCGATTGGCATTTCACCGCTACCCACACCTCATCCCCGCATTTTTCAACATGCGTGGGTTCGGGCCTCCATTCAGTGTTACCTGAACTTCACCCTGGACATGGGTAGATCACCTGGTTTCGGGTCTACGACCACGTACTATTTCGCCCTATTCAGACTCGCTTTCGCTGCGGCTCCGCCTTATCAGCTTAACCTTGCACGGGATCGTAACTCGCCGGTTCATTCTACAAAAGGCACGCTGTCACCCATTAACGGGCTCCAACTAGTTGTAGGCACACGGTTTCAGGTTCTCTTTCACTCCCCTTCCGGGGTGCTTTTCACCTTTCCCTCACGGTACTGGTTCACTATCGGTCACTAGAGAGTATTTAGCCTTGGGAGATGGTCCTCCCGGATTCCGACGGGGTTTCACGTGTCCCGCCGTACTCAGGATCCGTCTCGGAGGGCAGCGGATTTTGACTACAGGATTGTTACCTTCTCTGATGGACCTTTCCAGGTCGCTTCGTCTATCCGTGCCTTTGTAACTCCAAAGAGACGTCCTACAACCCCAGAGGGCAAGCCCTCTGGTTTGGGCTGATTCCGTTTCGCTCGCCGCTACTCAGGAAATCGCATTTGCTTTCTCTTCCTCCGGGTAATGAGATGTTTCAGTTCCCCGGGTCTGCCTTCCATTCCCTATGTATTCAGAAATGGATACCATCCTATTAAAGATGGTGGGTTCCCCCATTCGGAAATCTCCGGATCAAAGCGTACTTACAGCTCCCCGAAGCATATCGGTGTTCGTCCCGTCCTTCTTAGGCTTCTAGTGCCAAGGCATCCACCGTGCGCCCTTAGTAGCTTAACCTTCGATTTGTTAGGCATTGCTGCCATAACGCATCAGTTATTACTAAGTTCTTGCATAAAAAATAATTATTGGATGTCGTTGTTTATGCTATCTAGTTTTCAAGGAACAAGTCTACTACTTGAATCAAACAAACGCTTAATTCAATCTATAGTAGATGTGTTGGTGGAGCCTAGCGGGATCGAACCGCTGACCTCCTGCGTGCAAGGCAGGCGCTCTCCCAGCTGAGCTAAGGCCCCAAATAATCCAAAAGGCGATTTGCCAAAAGGAATATGCGTGTTCAACAAAACTTTTATGGTGGGCCTGAGTGGACTCGAACCACCGACCTCACGCTTATCAGGCGTGCGCTCTAACCAGCTGAGCTACAGGCCCATAAAGGCTTATTGACTATATTCAATTGAAAGAAGTAATCATTCTTTCAAAACTAAACGAAACGCTCATGTAAGGTTGGTAACGTAAGTTACCTTCGTAATTCTCCATAGAAAGGAGGTGATCCAGCCGCACCTTCCGATACGGCTACCTTGTTACGACTTCACCCCAATCATTTGTCCCACCTTCGGCGGCTGGCTCCATAAAGGTTACCCCACCGACTTCGGGTGTTACAAACTCTCGTGGTGTGACGGGCGGTGTGTACAAGGCCCGGGAACGTATTCACCGCGGCATGCTGATCCGCGATTACTAGCAATTCCGGCTTCATGCAGGCGAGTTGCAGCCTGCAATCCGAACTGAGAACGGCTTTATGGGATTTGCTTCACCTCGCGGTGTCGCTGCCCTTTGTACCGTCCATTGTAGCACGTGTGTAGCCCAGGTCATAAGGGGCATGATGATTTGACGTCATCCCCACCTTCCTCCGGTTTGTCACCGGCAGTCACCTTAGAGTGCCCAACTAAATGCTGGCAACTAAGATCAAGGGTTGCGCTCGTTGCGGGACTTAACCCAACATCTCACGACACGAGCTGACGACAACCATGCACCACCTGTCACTCTGTCCCCCGAAGGGGAACGTCCTGTCTCCAGGATTGTCAGAGGATGTCAAGACCTGGTAAGGTTCTTCGCGTTGCTTCGAATTAAACCACATGCTCCACTGCTTGTGCGGGCCCCCGTCAATTCCTTTGAGTTTCAACCTTGCGGTCGTACTCCCCAGGCGGAGTGCTTAATGTGTTAACTTCAGCACTGAGGGTGGAACCCCCCAACACCTAGCACTCATAGTTTACGGCGTGGACTACCAGGGTATCTAATCCTGTTTGCTCCCCACGCTTTCGCGCCTCAGCGTCAGTTACAGACCAGAGAGCCGCCTTCGCCACTGGTGTTCCTCCACATATCTACGCATTTCACCGCTACACGTGGAATTCCACTCTCCTCTTCTGCACTCAAGTCCTCCAGTTTCCAATGACCCTCCACGGTTGAGCCGTGGGCTTTCACATCAGACTTAAAAGACCGCCTGCGCGCGCTTTACGCCCAATAATTCCGGACAACGCTTGCCACCTACGTATTACCGCGGCTGCTGGCACGTAGTTAGCCGTGGCTTTCTGGTTAGGTACCGTCAAGGTACCGCCCTATTCGAACGGTACTTGTTCTTCCCTAACAACAGAGCTTTACGACCCGAAGGCCTTCGTCACTCACGCGGCGTTGCTCCGTCAGACTTTCGTCCATTGCGGAAGATTCCCTACTGCTGCCTCCCGTAGGAGTCTGGGCCGTGTCTCAGTCCCAGTGTGGCCGATCACCCTCTCAGGTCGGCTACGCATCGTCGCCTTGGTAAGCCATTACCTTACCAACTAGCTAATGCGCCGCGGGCCCATCCTGCAGTGTTAGCTCAGAAAGCCAACTTTCAACATTGCACCATGCGGTGCGATGTATTACCCGGTATTAGCTCCGGTTTCCCGGAGTTATCCCAGTCTGCAGGGCAGGTTGCCCACGTGTTACTCACCCGTCCGCCGCTAAGATCAGGGAGCAAGCTCCCATCTCTTCGCTCGACTTGCATGTATTAGGCACGCCGCCAGCGTTCGTCCTGAGCCAGGATCAAACTCTCCGATAGAAAGCTTAATCTAGCTTTTAAAACAATTTGTTTCCGTAGAAACAACTACTTACATGGCGTTTCGTTCAGTTTTCAAAGAGCAATTCGTTTCTTTCGATGTCGTTTTCAGCGACTTTATTAATATATCATATTAACTCAGTTGGCGTCAACAACTTTTTTGAAATTGTTTTTCATGTCAACCGCGTTGTTGCGGCGACCTATATAACTATATCAGGGTTGTCTTAGTAACGCAACCCTTTTTCAAATCTTTTTTTCAAAAGATTTATTGCCTCCTGATGCCTTATGTATTGTAATGAAATCTTTGAACTGAAACCTTCCCTAGGACGTACATTTATTTGAATAACCTTCAACTCAGAGTATTCCACTGAACGAGGGAAAGAAAAAGAAAAAAGAATGAAGCTCGATGAACGAACTTCATTCTTAATTTACTATCGCTCCGTATTTCTCATCTGTGGAAACAGAAGAACATCTCTAATGGAAGGAGAATTCGTTAATAGCATAACGAGACGATCAATTCCAATACCTAGACCGCCGGTTGGTGGTAAACCATACTCTAGCGCTTCAATGAAGTCATGGTCCATCATATGCGCCTCATCATTACCTTGCTCGCGCTCTACTAGTTGCGCTTCAAAACGTTCTCTTTGATCAATTGGATCATTGAGCTCAGTAAAGGCATTTGCATGTTCACGAGCTACGATGAACAACTCAAAACGATCTGTAAAACGACCATCTTCAGGATTTTTCTTAGCAAGAGGTGAAATCGCAACAGGATGGCCATAGACAAATGTCGGTTGAATTAGCGTGTCTTCTACTTTCTGTTCAAAGAATTCATTCACAACGTGACCAAACTCCATTGTTTCTTTTACGTCTACACCGTGTTCTTTTGCAAGACTTCGCGCTTCTTCATCCGTCATTTCTTTCCAGAAATCAACGCCAGTTATTTCTTTAACAGCATCAACCATATGAACTCTCTTCCATTCTGGTTCAAGATTGATTTCCTCTTCCCCATACTGGATTGTTGTAGAGCCCGTAACTTCTTTCGCGATATGAGCTACCATTTCCTCAGTCAACGTCATCACATCTTTATAGTCCGCGTAAGCTTCATACAGTTCAAGCATTGTAAATTCAGGGTTGTGCCTAGTCGATACACCCTCGTTTCGGAAAACACGTCCAATTTCATAGACGCGCTCCATACCACCTACAATTAAACGCTTAAGATGAAGCTCAATAGCAATACGCATGTAAAGCTCCATATCAAGCGCGTTATGATGAGTGACGAACGGACGTGCCGAAGCCCCTCCCGGAATAGAGTGCATCATTGGTGTTTCCACCTCAAGAAAACCTTGATCATCAAGGTAACGGCGCATCGATTGAATGATACGACTTCTAGCTATAAAGGTTTCTTTTGATTCTGGACTCATAATCAAATCAAGGTAACGCTGGCGGTAGCGTTGTTCAACATCTTTTAAACCATGGAATTTATCAGGTAGTGGACGAAGTGACTTCGAAAGCAAATGAAGGTCGTTAACCTTTACGGAAAGTTCTCCTACTTTTGTTTTAAATGCCTCACCGCTTACTCCGATAATATCCCCAATATCCATTGAGTCAAAAAGATCGTACTGCTCATCTCCAACCGTATCTTTTCGAATATAGAGCTGGATTTGACCAGTTAAATCTTGTATATGTGTGAATCCGGCTTTTCCTTTTCCACGTTTGGTCATAATTCTACCAGCTAACGAAACAAGTTTGTTTTGTTCAGCTAGTTCTTCTTTTGTGAAAGAATCAAATTCTTCTAGCATTTTGCTAGCAGTGTGAGAACGATCAAATCGATGTCCGAACGGATCAATGTTGTTCTCTTTTAGCACATCAAGCTTTTCTCTTCTTACTTTTAAAAGGTCATTCAATTCAAGCTCCTGACTCATCTCTATCACTCCTGTCAAATCTATGTTTATCCCGCTATAACTTTATCGGAAAGCACTATGAATAGCAAGCCTTCCCATATATAAAATCGGTGACAAATGCGCCGGGTGTATCATGACATATATGAAGAAAACTGCCAGTATCCATTACTGGCAGTCCGTTAGTTCCTAGATGTAGTATAGGAAATGCTAGTTAGAAAGTCAAACCGCCTGTTTCGCTTCCAATTCTTCAATAAATCCGTACAGTAGTTCAGCTACACCGTTTCTCGTATTTGTTTCATTAACTTTATTCCTTATTGTCCCATTACCGCGAATTCCTTTTAAATACCATGCTGCGTGCTTACGCATCTCACGTACTGCGACATTTTCACCTTTTAGTGCGATAAGACGATCAAGATGGAGCATAGCGACATCAATTTTCTCGCGAGGTGTTGGATCCTCTAGAATCTTTCCTGTTTCAAGATACTGAACCGTACGATAAAGCATCCACGGATTTCCGAGTGCGCCTCTTCCAATCATCACTCCGTCTACTCCCGTTGTCTCAATCATTCTTTTTGCATCCTGGGGCGTCTTCACATCTCCATTCCCGATTACAGGAATAGAAACTGACTCTTTCACTTGTCGAATAATATCCCAATCCGCTTCCCCTTCATACATCTGGACACGTGTACGGCCATGAAGTGAAACAGCTTTGCCACCTGCAGCTTCAATCGCTTTTGCATTCTCAATCGCATAAATGTGATCTTCGTCCCATCCACTACGCATTTTAACCGTAACAGGTTTTTCTACTTCCTTCGTAACAGCTGAAACCATTTCATAGATTTTATTAGGATCTAGAAGCCACTTGGCACCCGCATCACATTTCGTTATTTTTGGAACAGGGCATCCCATATTAATATCAATAATATCTGCGTTTGTGGCTTGGTCAACATAGCGCGCAGCACCGACAAGCGTATCTTTTTCGCCACCAAAGATTTGAAGACTCATCGGCTTCTCACGATCATCTACAAAAAGCATATCCATCGTTTTCTCATTCTTGTGCAAAACAGCTTTATCGCTAACCATTTCGGCACAGACTAATCCCGCACCAAACTCTCGAGCGATTAAACGAAAAGCTGGATTACAAACGCCAGCCATGGGAGCAAGTACAACGGGGTTCTTTAACGAAACATCTCCTATTTTCAACATACTATCACCTCAATTCTCAGTTGTGTTTTAATGGAAAAAGTTCATCTATTGAAACTCTAAGCTTTTGTGCTACTAATTGCATAAAGTCGTTTGTAGGCTTTCGATTTCCCCGTTCGATCTCCCCTAGTACAGAAACCGATACACCTAATTCTTTTGCTAGCTGTTCCTGAGTATAACCTTTTAACTTTCGAAAAGCGCGAATACGTCTTCCGTAGATTTCCGCTTCCATAGACGTACACCTTCTTTATCTTCTATATGATTAAAATAAGAATCAATCCTCTTATTAGTAGTTGGAATAATAATATCAGGATTCAGTTCATGAAGAGGTATGATAACAAACCCTCTTTGAAGAAGTCTAGGGTGCGGAACCACCAGACCCTCTGCTACAATATTTTCATGATTATAGAGCAGAATGTCAAGGTCTATTGTCCGTGGTCCCCATCTTATATCACGCTCTCTCCCAAGAGACTGCTCAATGCCCTGGAGAATTTCAAGTAGTTGGAAAGCGTTCATTTCCGTTTCTAGCAAAGCTACCATATTAAGAAATGTACCTTGCTCCTTCACACCTATAGGAGCAGTTTCATATAAAGAAGATGTCGAAGTAATCTGTACTCCTGGATATTCTTGCAACCTTAATAAAGAGGTTTGGATATAGCTCTCTCTATCCCCGATGTTGGAACCAATTCCAATATATACACTATTCATTTCGTTCCCTCTTCATCTCGATCGCAACAGAGTCATAATGGCCATCTATTGGTGGATCGGGTTTAATCACTTTAACCGTACACGCACGAACAATTTCAAATTGCAGAAACATCTTATCCGCTATTTCCTCAGCTACTGTTTCAACTAATTTTCTAGGCGTACCTTCTACAATACCTTTTATAACATTATACGCATCTGCATAATTCACTGTATAGTTTAGATCATCCGATTGACTCGCATTCGAAAGATCTGCTTCGAGTGTTAGATCGACATAAAAACGTTGTCCGAGCTTATTTTCTTCAGGGAATACTCCGTGGTAACCGTAGAACTTCATTCCGTTTAGATAGATTTTATCCATCCCATTCACTCTCCTTATCCATTGAGATGAGGTTTAAGCATCGCATCCATCATACGAGCCATTCGTGCTATCTGCTTCACGTCATGAACTCTGATAATTTGTGAGCCCCGCTCAATGCCAAGACAAACAGTTGCCCCAGTTCCTTCCACCCGATCATCTGGTGGCGTATTTAAAGTCTTTGCTACGATGGATTTTCTTGATGTACCAAGCAACACAGGATATCCCAATGCAACGAATTCATCCAGCCTTCTCATTACTTCGAGATTCTGCTCATGTGTTTTTGCAAAACCAACGCCAGGATCAAGAATTATATCCTCGTCTTTCACGCCTGCTAAACGAGCAATCGCTATGCTTTCTTCTATATCTGCCTTTATATCAATCATGATATCACTATAATTCATGTCATTACGATTGTGCATTAAGATAATAGGGACTTCGTGTTCTGCAGCCACAGTAGCCATTTCCGGGTCTGCCTTGGCTCCCCACACATCATTAATGATATCTGCACCAGCGAGAACTGCTTGGTTAGCAACTTCTGCTTTATACGTATCAATTGAAATAGGTACGTTAACCGCGTGACGAACTGCTTTTATAACAGGAATAACGCGGCGAAGCTCTTCTTCCAATGAGACAGGAGTTGCCCCAGGACGAGTGGATTCTCCACCAATATCAATTAGATCCGCGCCGTCTTCAACTAGTTGGACAGCATGGGCAACTGCCTGTGCCGTCGTATTATATTCTCCACCATCTGAAAATGAATCCGGAGTTGTATTCAGGATACCCATAACCCATGTTTTTTCATTCCAGTTAATTAGTTTGTCCCGCCACTTCATCATCATTGGATGTGCTTTATGCTTATCAATTACCGTTGTCACGCAGCTCACTCCTCTTCGTACGTATGTTCTTAGTTAGTATTCCTCTCGACTCATTAATGACGTGCGATGGTGTTCATATTGAAGGATGAGCTCGTTCGTCGCAGGACCATCAAGTCCGGGCAATGGCTTTTGTTCGATTTGAAACAACGGAACGATTTCTTGAATAGAGTTTGTTACAAACACTTCATCTGCTTCAACAAGGGCTTCTTTCTGAAAGCCACCTTCTCTAACACTGATCCCCATTTTTTTCGCAACATGCACAACAAACTGTCTTGTAATTCCATTTAAAATCCCCGTCGAAAGGTCCGGCGTGAAAAGAACGCCGTTTTTAAACCAAAATAGATTCGAAACAATGCCTTCCGCTAGCCTTTCATCTTGTGTTAGAAAAATGCCTTCGACTGAAGGATCGCTTCCGACTTCTCTTTTCGCAAGGATATTATTTAAATAATGATGTGACTTTAACCTGTACTCACCCTCCGGGGAATTCCGTCTAAGAGAAAGAATGACACCTCTCTTTGCATTCCGAACAGGATGGCCAATTGCTTTCACATAAACAATAACCGTCGGAGTTACGTACTCATCTGTATTAAGTCCGATTTCTCCAGCTCCCGCAGAAACGTTTAGTCTAACATACGCGTCCTTCATTTCATTGGCTTCTATCGTTTGCTTTACCTGTAAAAGGAGTTCGTCACAAGAATAAGGGAGCGAGATCTGAAGATTTTCAAGTGAATCACGCAGGCGCTTGTAGTGATCACCAAATAAAAAAGGGTGACCTTCATAAGTACGGAATGTCTCAAATACGCCCACGCCATATAAATAACCGTGATCAAAAACCGAGATAACCGCTTCTTTTTCGTCAATTAGCTTTTCATTAATCGTTAGAAACATGGTTCTTTTCGATGAGTTTCAATAAAGTTTTTCAATAGTTTTTTACCGGTTCCGGTCATAATGGATTCAGGATGGAATTGCACGCCTTCGATCGCAAGTTCTTTATGACGGATCGCCATAATTTCACCCTCGGCTGTCCACGCGCTAATCTCAAAGCATTCTGGAAGTGTTTCTTTTTTTACAATTAGCGAATGATACCTCGTTGCAGTAAACGGATTCTCAAGATCTTTGAAGATTGATCTTCCATCATGATGCATTTGCGACGTTTTTCCATGCATCAGTCGATCTGCTTTGATAACATCACCACCAAATACTTGTGCAATTGATTGATGACCAAGACATACACCGAATATAGGTATATTTCCTGCAAAATGCTTAATAACTGTCATGCTAATTCCCGCTTCATTTGGGCTGCACGGTCCGGGCGATACCATAATGAAGGATGGATTAAGCTCCTCGATTTCGGAAATGGTGATTTCATCATTCCGTTTCACGACAAGCTCTTCACCCATTTCACCAAGGTACTGTACCAGGTTATACGTAAATGAATCGTAATTATCAATCATTAAAATCATTTTTACTCCTCCTCTAAGCTAATCTCTGCTAGTCTCTTTTTCTTCACTTAACTCTTTTGCCTTCCATAACGCTCTTGCTTTCTTTAATGATTCTTTATACTCAGCTTCTGGATTGGAGTCAATCACAATACCTGCGCCAGCCTGCACATGAGCAACGTTATCTTTAATAACCATTGTGCGGATCGCAATATTCAACTCCATATCATCATTAAACCCTATCCATCCAATAGATCCAGTGTAAACCCCACGGCGCACAGGCTCAAGTTCTTCAATAATTTCCATCGTTCTGATCTTTGGAGCACCGGTAATCGTACCACCTGGAAATGTGGCTTTAATGGCATCAAAAGCGGTTGCTTCTTTTGAAGAAATACCACGCACGTTTGAAACGATATGCTGCACGTGTGAATATTTCTCAATCACCATAAACTCATCTACTTCAACCGTGCCGTATTCACATACACGTCCAAGATCATTACGTTCAAGATCAACAAGCATCACATGTTCAGCACGTTCTTTTTCATTTTCGATAAGCGTACGAGCAAGCTGTTGATCCTCTTCATCGTTTTTCCCTCGTGAACGCGTACCCGCGATTGGCCTGGTACTCAATTCTACGCCCTTTTTCTTGATCAGAAGCTCCGGGGATGCACTGACAAGATCGAATGTATCGGTGTGAATAAACGACATGTACGGTGAAGGATTAATGGTTCTAAGCGTTTCATATATCGAAACGGGGTCAGAATGAAGTGTCCTGGATTCTCTAAGTGAAAGATTTACTTGAAAAACATCTCCAGCCGATATATATGCTTGTATCTTTTGAACAGCTGACGAAAAGGCGTGCTGATCCATTGAAAATAACTGTCTCGCTTCTTTTGAAAAAGAAGAAGATTTTAACGGTTTAGTTACGCCCTCTTTCGTCCACTTTCGTTTATACATTTCCAGACGCTGTTCAGCTTCACGTTCCTCACCTTTTGCAGCCTGTGAAATGAACCACAGCGTTTCTGATAAATGATCATACACGCCAACATCTTCATAAACGATGAAGAAAAGCTCCGGGAGTTCGAGATCATCGGCAGCTAGCTGTGGTAATTTTTCAATTTGGCGAACAATATCATAACTAAGATACCCCATGGCACCACCTTGAAAGTCCGGTAAAAACTCGTCATTGAATGCCACATGACGCTGCATCCATTCTTGCATTAACTCTAATAAATTGCCGTCTAAGTATTTAGGATCTTTTCCTTCCTCTATGATTGTTAGAGAAGTACCGTATCCAATAAGCGAAGCAATTGGCTTGATTCCAAACATACTATATCGACCACCACGTGTACTATCCAATAAAATATGCTCTTCGCATTCTTCGGCGAATGATTTATATCGTGAAAACCACTCATCCGCGCTTAACTCGATGGTTTCATAAATCGAATGACGCGTGATTTTCTCTAGTTGTTCTGGCAAACTGTTCACACCCTATCAAAAGCTTAAGCATACGCTGCCGCTCAGTTTATGCCTCTATTCTACATGAAGTTCCCCTACGCTTCATCCTTTTTATCCTCCCCAAACACTTTCAAATACTCAATTAGAAATACTTACCTTTTCTATTTCTTAAAATAGAAAAGCAGCCCTTAGAAGGACTGCTTTTCGCGCTTTCTTATTCATCATCGAATTGAAACAGTGGTGTACTTAGGTAACGTTCCCCATTGCTTGGAATGACAGCAAGAACTTTTTTACCTTCACCAAGCTTCTTAGCTACTTCAAGCGCTGCATAGATTGCAGCACCTGAAGAAATACCGCCTAGAATACCTTCTTCTCTTGCTGCCTTTCTAGCCCATTCAAAAGCTTGATCGTTTTGAACTTGAATGACTTCATCATAGACATCCGTATTCAGAACCGCCGGTACAAACCCAGCACCAATACCTTGAATCTTATGAGGGCCTGGTTTACCACCAGATAAAATAGGCGAGTCGGTTGGCTCTACAGCGTAAAGCTTAACTGACGGAAAGTGCTTCTTCAATACTTCACCTGCACCTGTAATCGTTCCACCAGTACCAATACCCGCAACAAATCCATCAAGCTGGTCCATCTGTTCAACAATCTCTTGACCCGTTGTACGGCGATGCACTTCAGGATTTGCTTCATTTTTAAATTGTTGGGGCATGAAATAACCGTGCTCTTTTGCTAATTCCTCGGATTTGCGAATAGCTCCGCCCATACCTTCAGATCCAGGAGTAAGAACAAGCTTTGCTCCGTATGCTTTCAATAGGTTACGTCGCTCCATACTCATCGTATCAGGCATAACGAGAACAGCCTGGTAGCCTTTTGCTGCTGCAACCATTGCAAGACCAATTCCCGTATTACCACTTGTAGGCTCCACAAAAGTATCTCCGGGCTTTAATTCGCCCTTTTCTTCAGCTGCTTCAATCATTGCTAGGGCAATACGATCTTTCACGCTGCTTCCAGGATTCATAAATTCAAGCTTTAAGTATACCTCTGCATGGCCCTCATCAGCGATGCGGTTAAGTTTCACAATAGGTGTTTGACCGATTAGATCTGTAATTGAATTTGCTATTCTCATCGTCGCGCCTCCTCAAACCCGAGTATTTTTATAGGGATTATCTAACTTAAAGAATATCACCACTAAACTTATCTGTCAATTTGAACCTTTTATATTTTGCTTTCAGCGTATAACTCTTGAAGTTCTTCTTTCGAAAAGTGGTAGTGGGCATTACAGAAATGACAAGCAGTTTCTGCTTCTCCATCTTCCTCAATCATATTATTAATTTCTTCATTTCCAAGTCCCATAATCCCATTTGAGAAACGCTCTTTCGAACAGCTACACTCAAATTGCACAGGCATGTTGTCGATGATTTTAATATTTTCTTCTCCAAGAAGAGCGTACAAAATTTCTTCTGGCGTTTTTCCAGATTCGATTAATTTTGAAATTGGCGGAATCGCTTCAATTCGTTTCTCGATAAAACGGATGGTTTCCTCACCAGCACCAGGAAGTAATTGAATCATAAAACCTCCAGCTGCAAGGATCGTGTTATCCGGATTTACAAGGACACCAACGCCAACTGCTGAAGGTACTTGCTCTGAAGTAACAAGATAATACGTAAAATCTTCTCCTAATTCGCCAGATACAATCGGAACTTGCCCTGTGAATTTCTCGCGCATACCAATATCTTTCACCACTGATAGAAAGCCTTCGCGTCCTACTGCTTGAGCCACATCAAGCTTACCTTGATCATTTAAATCAAAGTGAACGTGTGGGTTGCTGACATACCCGCGTGTTTCACCTTTGGCATTCGCGTCCACAATAATAGCGCCGATCGGGCCGCCACCTTCAATTTTTACCGTGATTTTTTCTTCCCCTTTTAGTCCAGTAGCCATCATTGTTGAAGCTGTCATGGCGCGCCCAAGCGCAGCAGATGCAGTTGGCCAAGTCGTATGACGTCGCTGTGCCTCCGCAACCATTTCTGTACTAGATATCGCATAAGCTCTTACATTGCCATCGAATGCAAGTGCTTTAATTAAATAATCATTCATTACTTTGTAGCTCCTTTCACTAGTGGGCAAATGCCCACTTACACGATACATTATTTTTTCAAGAACTTCCATTATGAGCAACTGAGTCTAGAATGTAGGAAGATCATTGCATTAAAAGTCGAGAATTCATTACTTTTCCCTTAATCACTTTAAACTTTCTGATGCTACTACATTTCTCGAGAAAGTTGTGAGGGATCAAGACAACTGTTTATTGAAATGCCTATTATTCATAATTTCCCCAAAAACGTCAAATGAAAAACGCATCCCTTTTTATCGGTATGCGTTTAACTCTTCTTTGTTCTTATTATAAATAAAATGCAAACCTTTCAGCGTTAAGAATGGATCGACCACATCTATAAGGTCACATTCCTCCGCAATTAGAGAAGCGAGTCCTCCGGTAGCAATAACAGTTGGTTCTTTAGTAGAATGCTTTTTCATACGAGAAACGATTCCTTCTACTTGACCAACATAACCATAAAGCGTCCCACTCTGCATCGCGCTCACCGTGTTTTTCCCAACAATATGGTTTGGCTTCGCGATTTCTATACGCGGAAGCTTCGCTGCGTGCATGTAAAGCGCTTCGGTTGAAATGTTAATGCCTGGCGCAATCGCTCCACCAACATACTGTTTTTGTTCATCAATATAGCAGTACGTTGTGGCGGTTCCAAAGTCAACAATAATAAGAGGCGCACCATATAGATGAATGGCTGCTACAGCATTGACGATCCGATCGGCTCCTACTTCTTTTGGGTTATCATACTTTATATTGAGTCCCGTCTTAATTCCAGGACCGATGACTAAGGGTTTGTGGTGAAAATACTTCTGGCACATACGCTCAAGAGCGAACATGATTGGAGGCACAACAGATGAGATGATAATGCCTTCTACATCATCAAACGAAAGTTCTTCATGAGAAAAAAGGCCTTTGATGACCATTGCGTATTCATCTTCTGTCTGCTTTCTGCTTGTCCCCATTCGCCAGTGGTGGGTTAACTCTTCACCTTCATACACACCGAGAACAATATTCGTATTTCCTACATCAAGCACAAGTATCATATTATCACCTTATTTAAAGATTTAACTTCGGTAACACTCTCTATAGTTATACCACACATTGGATTTAAAAACGAAGGTCTTTTTTGAAAACGGTTACTGATTTTATAAAGGGATAGAAAAAGCAGGATGTCATTGTCGACATCCTGCTTTAACATAACCTTATTCTTGCTCTTCATTTGTTTCAGGATTTTCTTCCTTCTTAGAGATGTTTACTTTCACATCTTCAGAGCTACCAGTAGCATGGTGACCTTCAGGAAGTTTTCCATCTTCAACAAGAGAGCGGATCTGTTCGGCATCAAGTGTTTCGATATCTTTTAGCGTTTCAGCAACAAGATTTAACTTATCCTGATTTTCAAGAAGAATCTCACGACAGCGAGTGTACGCTGATTTAATAATGCTTTGAACTTCAAGATCAATTTCATTGGCGAATGAATCACTATAGTTCTGTTCATTTTGGATATCGCGTCCAAGGAAGACGTTTCCTCCTGAACCTGATCCAAACTGCATCGGACCTAGCTTTTCACTCATACCATATTCCGTAACCATGCTACGGGCAATAGCTGTGGCACGTTGGAAGTCATTGCTTGCTCCAGTACTTGCTTCACCGAAGGTAATTTCTTCTGCTACACGACCACCGAGTAAACCAATAATTTTATCAATCAATTCTGGCTTCGTCATTAAGTAACGATCTTCCTTAGGAAGTGTTACCGCGTAACCACCAGCCTGTCCACGGGGAACAATAGTAACCTTATGAACAATATCGGCATTATCAAGCTGAGTACCAATAATCGTGTGACCTGCTTCGTGATAAGCAACAATGTTTTTCTCTTTTTCAGAGATCACACGGCTTTTCTTAGCAGGACCAGCAATAACCCGGTCTGTCGCTTCATCAATATCGTTCATATCAACCTTTTTCTTGTTATGACGAGCAGCTACAAGAGCAGCTTCGTTCAATAAGTTCTCAAGGTCTGCACCAGAGAATCCTGGTGTACGCATTGCGATCGTTTTTAAATCAACTTCATCGCTTAACGGTTTGTTACGTGCATGTACTTTAAGTACAGCTTCACGACCATTTACATCGGGACGGTTAACCGGAATTTGACGGTCAAAACGTCCTGGACGAAGAAGTGCCGGATCAAGAATATCAGGACGGTTTGTAGCTGCAACGATGATAATTCCTTCATTTGCACTAAAGCCATCCATTTCAACGAGAAGTTGGTTAAGCGTCTGTTCACGCTCATCGTGACCGCCACCAAGACCGGCACCACGTTGACGACCAACTGCATCAATCTCATCAATAAAGATAATACAAGGTGCGTTCTTCTTCGCATTTTCGAATAGGTCACGTACACGAGATGCACCGACACCAACGAACATTTCTACGAAATCAGAACCAGAAATTGAGAAGAACGGAACGCCCGCTTCACCAGCAACTGCTCGTGCAAGCAACGTTTTACCTGTACCTGGAGGTCCTACGAGTAGAACACCCTTTGGAATACGGGCACCAACTGCAGCAAACTTACGAGGATCCTTCAAGAACTCAACGACCTCGACAAGCTCTTGCTTCTCTTCATCAGCACCAGCTACGTCTTTAAAAGTAACTTTCTTTTTCTCTTCGCTGTATAACTTCGCTTTACTCTTACCAAAATTCATAACACGGCCACCGCCGCCTTGAGCCTGGTTAAGAAGGAAGAAGAACAGAATGAAGATAATTACGAAAGGAATGATACTTGTTAGAAATGTAACCCAACCGCTTTGTTCAGGAGCAGGTTCTGTCGTTAATTCTACATTTCCTTCATCAGCTGCAGTTAAGATATTCTCCACAGCTCTTTCTGAGTCAGGTACATTCGTAACGAATGTATTAGCATCTTCGCTATCTTCACCGCCACCAGCTAATTGACCAGTAACCGTGTAAACCCCGCGCTCAGGTTGTAACGTTAACTCTTGAATTTCACCATTATTCAATTTGGACTGAAATTCGCCGTAATCGAGGACATTTGCCTCATTGTTTGTTCCGTTAAAGAAACTGACAACACCTACTACGACGAGGAAAATTAACAAATAAAATATTGTATTTCGGAAGATACGATTCATTCCTTACCTCCTCCCACGAACAGGAAACCATAGATTATCTTACCATACTGGCACAACTGACTACAACAAATTAACCTTGATAAATCTCGGGTTTAAGAATCCCGATAAACGGAAGATTACGATACCTCTCAGCGAAGTCAAGACCGTACCCAACAACAAACTCATCAGGAACAATAAATCCTGCTACATCAGGCTTAAGATCAACTTTTCTCCCCGTTGGTTTGTCCAGAAGCGTTACAATCTTAATTGACTTTGCTTTGCGGTACTTTAGAAGATCAATCAGATAACTTAGCGTTAACCCACTATCAATAATATCTTCGAGAATAAGAACGTCACGTCCTTCTACTGAAGTATCAAGATCTTTGATGATCTTTACTTCTCCAGAAGAAACAGTTGAGTTCCCATAACTTGAAACGTCCATAAAGTCCATTTCTAGATGACAAGTCATGCGCTTTGTTAAATCACCCATGAAAGGCATTGCACCTTTAAGGACGCCAATCACAAGTGGAAAACGATCCTCATATTCATCCGAAAGCCGTTTCCCTAACTCGCGGCATTTCTCTTGAATCTGTTCTTCACTAATTAATGTTTCTTGAATTTCGTTTAACATCAGTAGTATTGCCCTCCCAACCTATGTAAGTGTTTTTTTCTCATAGTGCAAATGCACAAGCTGACTCTTTCTTGCTGACAGTGTTGCCTTTTCAGAACGGGTTACTCCAGCGACCCAGATAATTTGACCCGTTACATCCTCAACGATTGGCCAAACATCACGTTCTGAACGGTCTATTTTACGGTCGATAAAAATATCTTTTACCTTTTTCGTCCCTATCATGCCTTTTGGCTGAATTCGATCACCAGGACGTCTCGAGCGCACAACTGCAGGAAGCAGGTGTCCCTCAACAATAAGATCATTTCCCGAGAGTGATTGTGGTACGTCTTTAACTGGAACGGCCGTAATCGTTCCGGTCGGCGTTTCCACAGAACCCCATAAAGGGAGATGATACGTATACGGTTCTGGTTGCAAAAAGGTTTCAAAAGAAAAATAACAGGTGGTATAAGATTTTACCGCCCTCAATTTTAGAGGTAAATTAAGGGAAGCAGAAGGGTGCTCAGAATCGAGCATTAACCGCAAATCCTCAATATGTATAGAAGAAAAAGGAGCATTGCCTCTATAAAGATAGTTTAATATTAGATGAATCACTCTTCTTTGTAAAGGAATAGGGAGGCAATGATACGCCTTGTTGTCCATCTTCACAAATTTGTCATTTTGATCGATGATCACTTTTTCTAGATGTTGCTTTGCTAACTCCACTAAAAGCCGTTCATCATCTTGCATTCGTTCGCTATATAGTTGGTACCGTTTGTGAACATTTGGATTCTCTTCTTTAAGAAAAGGAAGGACATGATGGCGAAAGCGATTCCTCATATAATCATCTTTGTTATTAGATGGGTCACTTCTATAGTCCAACATATGATCGCTACAATAACTCAAAATCTGTTCCTTCGACACACAAAGAAAAGGGCGAATAAGGTACCCTATTGAGAAAGGACGCCTTGCAGGAATACCCGCAAGTCCTGAACTGATGCTGCCATGAACTTGTCTCATTAACATTGTTTCGATTTGGTCGTCTCCATGGTGAGCAAGTGCAAGGAGATTTGCCTGGTGTTTTTCCATCTTTTCCTTAAAAAAATGATAGCGACATTCCCTAGCTGCAACCTGAGTCGAGACCTGATGTTGCTTTTTATAGTGGTTTACATCAACTGTAGAAGCTTCAAAGGTGATGCCTTCCTGATGGCAGTAGTGCTTAACGAACAATAAATCCTCGGCAGACTCCTTGCCTCGTAGGCCATGATCGACATGTGCAGCAACCAATTTTAATTGGAAAGACAATGCGACATTGCCCAAATAGTGAAGCAACGCAATTGAGTCTGGTCCTCCAGAAACCCCAACGAGAATTGTATCTCCACGATTGATCAGATGATGCTTATGAATAAAATGGTCGACATCTTGCAACAACCTCTGTCTTCCTCTCACTTCCTGCTTGAATTAAACAGTTATTCATTTTAGTACTATTAACCTAACGACCACGTTTTCAAACATATCTTTTTTAAAAAATGTGACCAACTAAGTATAAAGTATAGAAGAATAGAAGGAAAGCTACGAGAAGAACGGTTTCAATCCATCCTGACCGTTTTTTCTTCGCTGGAGGACGATTACGACGTGACGCGACTCGAGAATTGGCAGAGCTAATTTTATTTTTACGTACTTTCGTTTTCTCTCCTCCTTGTAAAAGAACAAAGAGTTCTTGCCTCATTTCTGAAGCGTGTTGATACTTTCCGAGTAAAGCCTTGCTAAGAATCGGTTTATATTCTCTAAGAAGGTGATTATTCTCAATCTTACTCATTAAATAGTCTTCTGTACCTTTCTTGGGGCGGTCAAACCGTTTTGGATAGCCAGCGTTTAGAACGACCATTGCTACTGAAAATAAATCATAGGAAGGCTCGGCTACTCGATTACCCAGGCCCCAATAACCCCGATCGAAAAACTCCGTAAATTCCTTAACAGACCTTCCCATCGACGTCGTCCCTCCCACATCGAGCCACCTCAATTTTGGAGGAGATCCTTCAACCAAAAGGTTGTCCGGCTTTAAATCACCAAAAACCCACCCTTCTCTATGAAGCGCTGAAAGATCACGAAGCAATTGAAGCATTAAAATGCCAATCCACTCTTTTCCTCTTCGATTGATAAAATCAAAAAGTGGTTCCCCATCAATGTATTCCATGACGTAGAAAGGATAGCACTTCCCGTATCGTTCCCAATCATCGATCTCATAGAAAAACGGCCCAAGAACTGTTCCCTGGACCATCGAAAGCTGCTTTAGAACATTTACTTCTGACGTAATGGACATACTGTCAATTCCTATTTTTAAAGCTACTCGCCCTTTTATAGAGTCTGCCAAATAGACAGTACCGAGAGCCCCGCTCCCTAATTTTTTCATAATTTGATAGGTTTGCTTGTTCCATTTCCCGCTAATTCTTGTTCCACGGGGAACATCAGCTACTTGATTCTTCGATGTACCCGTCATCTAGCAGCCCTCTCTTTGAACGTTTTTTCTGATAAGCATCAATGGCTTCTTTTAAGGCAGGACCTGTTGGCGTAATACCACCCGTTGTTAGTTTTGGGAAAATGGTATGAATATCCTTCAGTATTGGTGTCCAATCCATCAGCCGCTCTACCTGTTTTCGTTTCCCGGGAAATGCATAAAGTGCATACTCATTTTCACCAATTCTTGAATGAAGACTAATCGAAAGATCGAGCAGGGCATCTTCTACCGTTGGAAGTTTATGCTGCATACTCGCACTTGTATCAATCATAATTAACACTTCCAAATCCATGGTTTCCCCCAGTTCGTCAACCACTTCGACTACCTGCCCCCGTTTGTCAGGTGGTAAGTCTTCTATTTCTTTATCCTGACCCAAGATCGATTGCAATTCCTTATGAATAAACCCTTGTATCGTCTGGGTCATTGCTTTACGCGTTACCATTTGCACCGTATGCGATAGCTGTTTCGCATAAACTAGCTGGTGGATGCCCCCGCCAGATAAAGCGATGTTTTCTATTTCCTTTAATCCATCGGTCCGCTCATTTTCATCAAGTACACCTATTACGTTAACCGTCATCCCGTGCTCTCTTGCAAGAGCAGCCATGGCCACCGGATCTTCCCCCTGATTCGAACATCCATCTGTTATTAAAAGAATCTGCCGTAGTGTTCCTTTTTTCATCTGGACTCCTCCTTTTTTGCTGTTACAAGCATCGCCTTTAGGAGGAGAGTTTATACACCCTACTGCGCCTTTTTCTTTCGAAATGATGGGGCTGAATAAATTGGGATCGTCGACCATTTAGGAACGTTTCGTTTTATTCTCGCAACAACAATTGTCATATCGTCATCAATTCTGCCATACTCCGTTCGAATCACCTCTTCCATAATGAGGTCTGCGATTTCTTGCGGTTTATCTGTATCCAGCTCTCGAATTTTGCGCTTCATCCAAAATTCTGGATTCTCAATATTTTTCACACCTTCATAAATGCCATCACTCATCATTATTAGTAAATCGCCAGCCTTTAATTGCTCACTTACGACCTCTACATCAAATTCAGGAATAATACCCATTGGTAGATTACCTGATTCCACCATCATTACGCGATCGCCTCGCTTAATAAAACTTGGAATTGAGCCAATCTTTAGAAACTTTGCCGAGGCATCTTGTAAATCAATCATCGCTAAATCGAGTGTAGAAAACATTTCATCGGTATTTCGTAAAGAAAGTACGGAGTTAACCGATTTAATGGCAACTGTTTCATCAATTCCAGAATGAAGAATTTTTTGGAGAAGTTGAATCGTTTCTGTGCTTTCTTGGTGCGCTCTCTCTCCATTGCCCATTCCATCGCTAATCGCAATCGCATATTTTCCAGCACCTAATTCAATCGTTGAATGGCTATCTCCAGAAAGCCACGCTCCTCCTTTGGCTGCATTTGCTACACCCGTTTCAATCACAAAATCTTTTGCTGATCCAAAGTAGAGGTGACAAGTATCGTGCTCGTGCTCAGCACAGACTTCCCTTTTGACAATGATGTTTTCTTTTAAAATGTCTGAAAGCATCGGCGCAATTACTTTCTCTCCTTCTCCCCTTCCGCCACATGCTGGAATCTTCATCTCAATGTCGACGTTTCCTTCATCAAGACAATAAATTTCTACTTGTCCTACTTCTAAACCCATACTTTGAATCGCATCCATGATTTGCTCTTCCTGTTGATGGAGGTTATCACGTTCTTTTTGAATCTCCCTCGCAAAATCTCCCATCACATGTGAAACGCCGCGCAATTGATCTGCCACGATTTTTCTGCTCTCACGAACCTGCTTTTTTAACAAGCGATTTGCATGATAGTGACTCATCTCCTTTCCAATAATATCGATAACTTTATTCGCCTTAATGCAGTGCTTATCAAAATCTCTTTTTAAGCTATAGTTCGTTAATTCAGTCGTTTGTTCAAGTTCTTCCATAATTCCCGTCATGTAACCGTAAGTGGCATCAAAGTTTTTTGCCCAGCACGTTTCTTTCTTAAAACAATTTTGGCACGTTTTTTCTGTTACATGACTTAGAAAATAATCAACTTCCCGCTCAGACTGATCATCAGCTTGTACATCAGAATCCGTAAAGCTACTTGAGAGTGCTTGAAATAAATTCGAAAATTGCTCGACGCGATTGGCTGTAACGTCGCGTACTTTCCGAAGGTATTGCTGCTGTTCATTGGCATGCTCAACCGTCCCTGGAATGTATTTAGAAAGTTGAGAGGTAACTTTAGATGGGGTAAAGAAAAAGAGCAATACGGCAATCACCGATTCCATCAGGTTAGGATACAAAAATTCAGGACCGCTCCCATATAGGGCAATTAATAGTGTCCCTATAAGAAGCCCCATCCCGACGCCGATTTTCCTCCCATCCTTTAGTAAACCTCCAAGTAATCCCGAAAACGCGAGCATACTCATTTGATAGAGACTAGCAACATTAGCAAGTGCCAGAATTAATCCGGTTACTACCCCAACCGTTGAACCAATTGCCGCTCCTCCAACATAAGCAAAAATTAATACTAGGTAACGAGATAAAATGTTTTCAATCGAAAATCCATATACAACCCAACCGATCGTTCCAGTTAACATGGTTGCAAGCAAAATAATGAAGCTAATGATCTCCTCGTTCTTAAGCGCCTGCGTTCTTTTCTTGATTGAAAGAATCGGTATGCTTTGAATAAATATAATGGTTAAAATCATTCCAAGCGCACCCTCTACCGCTGCTAATATCCAATTTGTATTGGCTAGTGATCGCTCTGTCAGTAAACTTAAAATTAGTCTTCCTATCATACTTGTAGCAAACACTAGAATCGGTAGGGTCTTAACGAGAGAAAGAGAAGATAATTTCACAAAACGATTAATGATAAGAAAAACAAGAATGCCACACATAATAAATGCAGTGTTCTGTAGATTAGAAGTAGAAATGGCTCCGGCTAGCAAGGCGGCGATTATCATAGGTGCACGTTCACGTCTTAGAAAAAATACAGCTCCAAAAAAAGGAATGGCGAAAGGGGTGACTTGTGTAAGAATGACCGCTCGTCCAAGTAAAAATCCTATTACAAACAGAAGTAGTCCACGTTGAAAAAAAATCGTTTCTAGCCGACTTTTTGTCCCATGAATCCATTTTCCCACCCTTGATTTCGACCTCTCCATGACCAATTCGCTTTGCATTCCCCCACCTGCTTTCATTGATTCTATTTTTCACCGATCTGCTTGAAGCAGTTTGTGTAAATTATTAAACCATAATCAATTTTCGCTTTTTGTCAAAAAACAGGAGAGATATGTTAAAAACTTCTCGACTTCTTTCAGGGAAGCTTGTCAATCACGTGTAGAGAGAGGAAGAAATCTGTAAGCAAGGTGAGTGGGTTTTTTATCATGTTCAGGGAATTTACTTAAGAAAGATCTAGCCTCGTCCCCCTTTTTCAAATCGAACAGTCGTTAAAAATAAAAAGGTCGAAATGTTAAAAATAAACTAGAAAAGAAATATGATCGGAAGGGAAAAACGAGGTTCCTTTCTTCTTTTCCACCATATAAGTGAACCATCAATTTGGAATCTCGCTCAGAACAAACTAAAAAAAGGTCCGACATTTAGATAATGTCGGACCTTTTTAGCAAACTTTGTATATTGCAAGCATTTATATGTATAGTTATTAAAATAAGTTGGTGACCCGTACGGGATTCCGATGCGTAGCTAGTCCTGCTGTCCATCATCTTGAATCACTTCTGCAGGGGAACCCTTGGGTGAGAAGACCGTATGATCTTCTTGAATAAGTTGGTGACCCGTACGGGATTCGAACCCGTGATACCGCCGTGAAAGGGCGGTGTCTTAACCACTTGACCAACGGGCCAACTTATAAAAATGGTAGCGGCGGAGGGGATCGAACCCCCGACCTCACGGGTATGAACCGTACGCTCTAGCCAGCTGAGCTACACCGCCATAAGACTGTTGCTTTATTAAGCACAAGTTATATAATACATTGCAGAAAAGTTTGTGTCAACTTGTTTTTTATATTTTTTGCATACAAACATTCAAAACAGGGTAGGACCTTCCAGATCATCAACAAGTTCTGAATAATACCACCATAAACAAAACCGGCATGCAAGCGCATGCCGGTTTTGTTTATAAATATGGTTAGTAGACAACAAGCTCTAGCCGCGACGAGCGCCGCGACCGCCTCGTTTTGACTCTGTTTGTTTCTTCAAAGTTGAAAGGCGGTCTTCACTGTCTTTAAGGAACTTGCTCATTTTATCCTCAAATGACTCTACCTGTGGACGGCCACCTCCGCGAGGCTTACCTTTGTAACCACCGCCACCTGGTCTGCCACCGCCACCTTGAGGGCGGCCTCCACCCTGTGGGCGACCTTGTGAACGACCCTGCGGACGCTCAGATGCAGGTCGATCTTTTGCTTTCTTGATCGATAAACCAATTTTACCGTCGTTTTCAACCTGGATGACTTTAACCTCAACCTGATCGCCAACTGTAAGAAAATCATTAATATCCTTAACGTAATTGTCTGCAACTTCACTGATGTGAACGAGACCTGTTTTGCCGTCTGGTAGTTCAACAAACGCACCAAAATTTGTAATACCTGTTACCTTTCCCTGTAACTTGCTGCCTACTTCGATTGCCATGTAAAAAAAGCTCCTCCTTAAAATCTTTAAAAGATCAGTCGTACGCTAATTATACCCCTTCAAAAAACAACGTGTCAATTTGAGGAAGAAGGAAGCTTAAAGATTGTCTCACCGGGTTTTGACATAAAGTAGTCTCTTCTTGCCAATTCACCGATATAATCAAGGTCATTAAGTTTCTCAATTTCTTCAGTTAAATATTTTTCTTGCTCTTTTAATTTCGTTAATTCTTCTTCAGCCTGCTTTTGCTGTAAGTTTTTTTCTTCGATCGTTGCTGCCTGTGAAGTGAATACGGAGATAAATAGAATAGCTATGGCTAAAGCAGCTACCGCGAAAGCAGTAAGACGTCGAACAAGACCTCTTTTTCTACGTTCCTTCACTTTATCCTGTAGCTGTTTTTCTTGATGATATTCCGAATGAACTTCCGTTACTTTAGGCTTGTGCTTATTCGCAGTAACCAAGCTTTTCCCTCCTCACTTTCGTATTTTAGTTAACCATTGGTATATGTAGTTCTTTATTTTATCGGCAACTCCTGCTATTTTTGTTAGTGATGTCTGCACCTGTTGAGGTAATAATCGCCATATCAATGAGATTGCCCACTTTAACGGTACCCAAAAAACATTAAAGATAAACCAAAAAATGGTTGCCATCATACTCACTATCATCATACATAAGCTAAATAGAACTTTCAATATGAACCTTAAAGGCTTATAAATCAAATGAAGAAACAGTGATCTAATAAAACGACTGGTTGCTAGAACCACTAAAATAATTCGTTCTAACAAACGACGATATAACGGTTGAAAAAGAGCGCGATAGGCTGAATAGCCACATAATATGGCTAAAAAGACATAAAATCGGATTGCCCCTTCATTAACAAAATACAGAACATAAAAAATAAGTAGTCCTTGTAGGAGCCAAAAAACAACATCATTGGCATAGAGCAACCAATTTTTTTTCCTATTTGGATGAAGAAAACGGCTATAGGTATCCATGGCTATACCAAGCCACACTCCCATAGCCACCATCGCAACCATCGTATAGAATTGCACCGATAATGTCATTTGAATAACTTGCTAAAGAATCCTTTAGCTTTTTCCCCTTCGTGATGGTCAAGGTAGCTAAGATCAAAGATTTTCCCTTCAATCGATACACGCCCTTGCTCAACATTTAAATTTTTCATTTTCAAGTGCTGCCCGCGTATTGCGAGAAAGCCCATGGTGGTCTCTAAAAGGAATTCCTCATTATCAAAGCTATCGACGTGCTTCACTCCTGTAATTTCAAGCGACTTACGTGACTTCATAACTAAATCGTGTTCAGGTGTGTTTGACGCTTTATCATATGTGCCGTACTCATAATAATTGTCCATCGCTCTCCCCCTCTTCTCGATACATGTCTATGAAAAAGAGGTATGTTTTAGAACAAGCTATGGATAGGGATAACAGATCAGCATAAGCCTTTCTTCTCTTCCTAGCAAAAAAAGGACCTGATCAGGTCCTTTTTATTCACCAGCTGCTTCTTCTTTTAGTATGGTAAACATGTTATTTGCTTCTTCTTTCTTTGTCGTTTCTTTTATCTCATCCACTCGAGCCGTCACTTTTTTATGGCCAAATGAAATCACTAGCTCATCACCCGCTTTAACATTCGTGCCTGCTTTCGCTTTGTTACCATTTACTTCAATACGACCTTTATCACAAATTTCTTTTGCAATGGATCGGCGCTTAATTAATCGTGATACTTTTAAAAATTTATCTAATCTCATTTGTTCCAACGCTCCCTATTTAATTCCTTTTTGCTTTGCTTCATTCCAGAAATAATCTAGTTCTTCAAGAGATAACTTCTCTATTTCAAGTCCTTTTTCCTTTACTCGCCTCTCAATATATTGAAAACGAGAAACAAATTTATGATTGGTGCGGTGAATGGCTACTTCTGGATCAATTTTATAGTAGCGAGCTACATTCACGAGCGCAAATAATAAGTCTCCAAGCTCGTCTTCCTGATCATGAAACGACTTATTATTCACAGCTTCTTTAAATTCAGTTAGTTCCTCTTGAACCTTCTCGAAAATTGGATCGACTTCATCCCAGTCGAAGCCCACTTTTGCAGCTGCTTTTTGTAGTTCGTTTGCTCGCATGAGACCAGGAAGACCTTTCTGAATCGTATCAAACTGTGATGGGGCAGCATCCTTTTCCTGTTCTTTCACTTGATTCCAAAGCCCCACTACTTCCTCAGCAGTTTGAACCTGTTCGTCTCCAAATACGTGTGGATGTCTTCGAATTAATTTATCGCTTAACTTTCCGATAACGTCCTCGATTGTAAACATCCCCTCATCCTCACCAATTTGAGCATGTAAGAGAACCTGAAGCAATACATCTCCTAATTCATCAGCAAGATGCTCATCGTCTTGGTCGTCTATTGCTTCGAACACTTCATAAGCTTCTTCAATTAAGTATTTTTTTAATGATTCGTGCGTTTGCTTCTGATCCCAAGGACAGCCTCCAGGACCGCGTAGACTTGCTACCACATGGCGTACCCATTCAAAATCCTGATATAAAAGCGTTGTATCCTTTACAGGAGGAACGTAAACTGCCGTCAAATTATTGACTTCCATTGACCGGTCTAACTCGAACAAGGGTACTGTCATTATTTTCTCATCCTGACTCCCCGCTGCTTGTAGAACAGTTACCTCGTAATCATCAGGCAAAAGCTCCATTAAGGTTAATTTAACACTTGAAGCAGTGAACTGATCATAAACCTGTACAAATATTAAATGATTGCGTACTTGAACTTCGGATTTTGTAAAACGCGTCGCATCGAGAATCTGACAGCCTTCAATTGGATCGATTCGAACCGCAGTAAATAGATCATCAAGGAAACTTTGTCCTCCAGCAACAATCACTTCAACACCCTGCTGAGCTTGCTCCTCTAAGAGGAGCTGTACAGTCGCCTCAGCCATCATTGGATGTCCAGGAACGGCATAAATGAGAGAGCCCTGTTGTGCCTCTTCAAATAGACGATCAACAATGGTGCGGTACGTTTCCTCAAAAGAATCATTACTTTCATAAATGTCGTCAAAACCCGTCACGACTAGCCCTTCACTCATTAACTCTTTAAGGACAGGATGATCAAGCGTTCTTGCAAAAATTCGATCAGCTGACTTCAACTTCCGATAGCTGCCGAGAGAGAGCTGAGTTAGGTCCCCCGCTCCCGTTCCAATAATTGTAATACTCGCCATCGTTCAGGCTCCTTTCTTTAATTTGGTTTGATACAAAGAGATCTTCTCTCCTTTAGGTAATTGCAGTAACTCTTTCTCTGTAAATACTTGCAGTATGATTGTTGCGAACCCGAACACAAGGCCTCCAACTATGGCCCCTGCAAGTGCTGAGATACTGGATAGTCCTCTAGAGAGAAACGATGGAATAAAGAACTGCAGTATTATTACAGCTGTACTCATGACCATCACAGCCGCTACAGCTCGTCTTAAATAGAACGGATATTCAATCAATTTAACTTTAGAATGCACAGCAAAAACAGTTAGTCCGGCAACCACCGCAAAGCCAATGACTGTCGCAAATGCAGCCCCATTAATGCCTATTAAAGGAATCAATATAAGATTTAAAAAGGCCTTCACAAATATCCCAATTACAGCATAACGAGCCGCTTTCCTTGCTAAGCCCACACCTTGCAAAACACCTGCTGCAGTCATCGCAAGGGAACTGAAGAAAATCGCAAATGCGAGAAGGCTGAGCGTAGGAGAAAGAGATTGATCTCTAAAAAGCATCATATTCGTTTCCTTCATGATGATCGCTAGCCCTGCGGAAGCTGCAAGTCCAATAACAAAACTAACTTTTAGAGAAAGAGCAGCCTTATCACGAATGAACTCCTTTTGTTTTTCCGCCGATGCTTTCGAGATCACCGGTACGATTGATAACGAGAGTGAGGTAGCAAGCACTGTACCCACCTGCATAAGGGGCTGACCGCGATCAAATATCCCTTTTGTTTCCCTAGCCCCTATTGAAGGAAGTCCATGTTCCATTAACCCCGGTACAATTGTTACTGCGTCCATTAGCTGGAAGAGTACCATCACAAGTGCGCTGACACATACTAATGTCCCTTCCGTTAAGATCCTGCGAGCGACGCCAAAAAAACGAAATGAGCGTGCTTTCAAAGATTTTATACGGAGCGGCTGATGTCGATAGCGAAGAAAAAGGAGCAGAATGAAGGCTGCTAGGCCACCTACTAATGAACCCAGTGCAGCCCCTGTGCCCGCTGCATATGCATCAGCTCCGCCTGCAACAAGACTTATCGATATTGTAAGGATAGCTACGACACGAACAGATTGTTCGGTTACTTGTGACCACGCGGTAGGAACCACATTTTCTTGCCCTTGAAAATAACCTCTAATCGACGCAATACCAGGCATAATAAGAAAAGAAAAGGCTGTGGTGCGCAGCGGTCCAATTAAACGGTGATCCTCCATTAACGTAGCTAACAAAGGAGCAGAAGCATACAGGAGAAGAAATCCACCAAAACCAAGCATAGCAAGGATATAGAAACTATAACGAGAAAGCTCTTTCGCTTGATCAATGTTATTTTTTACAAGCTGTTCAGAGATAAGACGCGAAATGACAACTGGAAACCCATATGTAGCGAGAATGATAGCGGTCGAGTAGAACGGGTAAATTTGTTGATAGACATAAAACCCAATGTCACCAGTAATATTTTGATAAGGAATTCGATAGCCAACGCTTAGCACCTTCATAAAAAGAGCGACTGCAGTAAGCAAAAGCGCTCCGTGCCAGAATCCTTTTTGATTTTCTTCTGTTTTCATACACACCTGCCAAAATTCAATACATGTTTATGTACGAATTATATCATATGAGCCAAGATGGGAAAGTTTTGAAGCCTGATAAGAGTAGTGCAAGCGCCTTGTTCACCACCGATCGGCTAGACTTTCCTATCCTTTAAACCAAAGAAAATGGAGGCGTTGGCCTCCATTTAATCGCTGTTCTATTGTTCCATTTGTCTTGCAAGAAAACCCGCTGCTGTTTCAGATAACTTTTGTTCCAATTCCGTTACCTTTTCATCTTCTTTTGCAAGTAAGATGACCGTTCCAATTGGATCGCCATTCGCTATTATTGGAGCAATCACATGTCCTGTTTCAACAGGAACTCCTTCAATGAGTTCAGATTTACTTTCATTTAGCAAACATCTTCGTTCATTCATCGCTTTTTCTACAGATTCGCCAATGCTTTTGTTTAAGTATTCTTTCTTTGGGCCACCCGCAGTTGTAATGTAGACGTCGCGATCAGAGATAAGGGCAATATGCCCCGAATGCTCTGCTAGAGACTCTGCGTATTCTTTCGCAAAATCACCAAGCTCACTAATTGGAGAGTATTTTTTGAGAATAACTTCCCCTTCTCGATCAACAAAAATCTCCAGTGGGTCCCCTTCTCTAATCCTGAGTGTTCTGCGAATTTCTTTCGGGATAACAACACGCCCCAAATCATCAATACGACGCACGATACCTGTTGCTTTCATCTAAGTTGCCTCGCTTTCTGGAAGTTGTAGGTGATTGCTCCAATCACTTTTTCTATTGCATGTTCTACAATATGTTTCCATTAGTATCGTTTGGACGTATGAGTTCTATTCACAAACCTGTCAAAATTATGAGGTTCCTCCAAAATCGGCTTTAATTCGCATTCATTGGCTGCTTTTTTGCTCCCTTTACTTTCTTTAAAACTTTTTCAACAAGCTGAAGATGTCCCTTTGTTTCAAGGCCTCTTCCCTTCACAACTACCTTTACTTTATTACCATCTGCCCCCAGGGAGAGCTTATTCCCAAATTCATTCGCAACCTCAAAGATCGTTTCTCCTCCAATTGCTTCTCGCGCTGATTCATGGAAAAGTAGCTGAATGTCTTTCTTACTTCGGCCAACTTTTTCAACCTTTACTTCTTTGGCAAGCTCTTTCATACGTGAAACTTGGAAGAGATATTCGACCTCTTCTGGAAAATCTCCAAATCGATCCATCATCTCATCTTGTAAATCCATGATGTCTTTCAATGAGTCAATTGACCGGAAGCGTTTATACATATCAATTTTCTGCTTCTCATCGTTAATATACGTACCAGGAATGTAAGCATCTACCTCAAGATCAATTTCAACGCTGAACGCCTTCTCTTTTGGTGCATCGCCTTTTCGTTCTTCAATCGCATCTTTTAACATCTGAGAATACAAATCAAAACCGACTGAATCAATAAATCCATGCTGTTCTGCTCCAAGAAGGTTACCAGCACCTCGAATAGAAAGATCGCGCATAGCGATTTTAAATCCGGAACCTAACTCAGTAAATTCTTTAATCGCTTGAAGGCGTTTCTCTGCTACCTCTGTTAGAACTTTATCTCGTTGATAAGTAATGTAAGCATAAGCGACACGATTCGATCGACCTACTCGACCACGGAGCTGATAAAGCTGAGACAGCCCCATTTTATCGCCATCATATACAAGAAGGGTATTGACGTTTGGAATATCTACACCTGTTTCAATAATGGTTGTACTAACGAGCACATCATAATTCCCATCAAGAAAATCAATCATCACTGATTCAAGCTCAGTTTCACTCATTTGCCCATGAGCGAAGCTAACTCTCGCTTCGGGGACAAGCGTTCGAATTTGATCTGTCATGTAATCAATCGACTCTACGCGGTTATAAAGGAAATAAACCTGTCCTCCACGTGCAAGTTCCCTTTCAATGGCCTCTCGTACAAGTGTGCCATTATATTCGACCACATACGTTTGTACAGGGAAGCGGTTTTCTGGCGGCGTCTCGATAACGGATAAATCTCGAACACCTAACATCGACATATGAAGCGTTCTTGGAATTGGTGTTGCAGTAAGGGTTAACACATCTACGTTCGCTTTTAACTTCTTAATTTTTTCTTTATGTGTCACACCAAAACGTTGTTCTTCATCGACAATAAGGAGGCCAAGATCATGATACGTAACGTCTTTCGATAAAAGTCGGTGTGTGCCGATCACAATATCAACCGTACCGTTCTTAACACCCTTTAACGTCTCGTTTTGCTCCTTCCTTGAGCGGAAGCGGCTTAATAGCCCGATGTTAATGGGGTGATCCGCAAACCGTTCCTGTATCGTCGCAAAATGCTGTTGAGCGAGAATCGTTGTCGGGACTAGAAAAGCCACCTGTTTTCCATCCATAATTGCTTTAAATGCAGCTCGAATACTAACTTCGGTTTTGCCATAACCCACATCACCACATAGCAACCGATCCATCGGACGCGTTTTTTCCATGTCTTCTTTAATTTCTTGAATGGCTCGGAGCTGATCATCCGTTTCCTGGTACGGAAAGGCAGCTTCGAACTCCCTTTGCTCTTCTGTATCCTTCTCAAACTTATGGCCAACACTCGCCTCACGTTCGGCATACAATTTAATTAAGTCGTCAGCTATGTCTTCAACAGAAGATTGAACTTTACGTTTTACTTTTTTCCATTCCGTTCCACCAAGTTTGTAGAGCTTCGGTTCTTTTCCTTCAGAACCTACGTATTTCATCACTTGATCAATTTGTTCCACAGGCACATACAAATTATCATTACCCGCATAACTCACATACAGATAATCTTTATGAATGCCGCTAACTTCTAGTGTGCGTATACCGAGATATTTCCCTATTCCGTGATTGACGTGAACAATGTAATCGCCCACCTTCAACTCTGAATAACTTTTAATTCGTTCAGCGTTCGACATCTTTTGAGAACGTCTTGGCTTTTTCGATTGTTTCGTGAATACTTCCGCTTCCGTTAGAACAGCTAGCTTCTGCATCGGAAGTTCAAACCCACCGTTTAGGCTACCTATTAAAATTTGTGGTTGCTGATGGGAAATCGGCGTATCTTGTTCTATCATCATCGCATTGATTTCATAATCTTCTAGAACTCGCTCAAGGCGCTTCCTTCGCTCTTCTGTTGCTGCAAGAAAAACGATGGCGATACCGCTTTTTTTCCACCGCTCAATTTCACTAGTTAGTACTTTCATTTGACCATGGAAGTTCTGCATCGCTTTACTTGAAACATTAATAATGTTTTGTGGATTTGTATATGGAACGTGTCGTAAGAAGATCGATAAATAGATTGTTGAGTGAACAGGCTTTGCGAATAACGTATCGTAAGATCTCGATAAGGAAACAGATGACACAATTTCCCCCTGATTTAGGAGAGCTGTTTGCCATTCCGCTTCTTCTTTATCCAGATCAGAAGACATTTCTTGAATTCGGCTCACTTCATCAAAAACAACAAGACCATCCTCAGGTAAATAATCTAGTAAACTTGCAGGCTGGTCATAATAATAATCCATATACTTGATCACACCCTGAAAATTTTGCTCACTTTTCAGCTGATCAATTTCATACGTAATGTTTTCGTGCATGGCTTCTTTTACTTTCTGATCTTTCACTTTTTTTAGTGAAGCCTGCAATTCTTTCTGAAGGCGCTCTGCCCCTCGTTGATAATTCTCTGGAAATAACACGACCTCATCTGCAGGTCCAATTGTAATGCGATCTGTTTTATTTGCAGATCGTTGAGACTCGATATCAAAAAATCGAATCGAATCCACTTCTGTATCGAATAATTCAATTCGGATGGGGCTATTTTCCGTCAAAGGATAAATATCGATAATACCGCCTCTGACGCTAAATTCGCCTGGTGAAGAAACCATTGGTACACGTTCATATCCCATAGCTACAAAAGTTGCGAGCGTTTCTTCTAAAGGAATGTCGTCGCCAACGGCAAATGAAATCTGGCTTTTTTCCCAGATGCTTTTTGGCGGAAGATACCTTCTGACGCCGGAAATTGGCGCAATAACGATCCCATTTTTATTCTTCATCCAATAATTTAAAGCTTCCATTCGCTGTCCTCTTAATTCAGGGCTAGCTATGGCAATTTCTGAAGAAATGAGCTCATTTACAGGATACAAGTAAACTTCATCTTGAGAGACAAGCTCACACATATCTTCATAGAGCTTCTGAGCTTGATACAAATTGTGGGTAATAATGAGCTGAGGACGCTTTGTTTCATGATAGAGAGAGGCCATCAGAAGCATCCGAGCAGAACCAGCTAGCCCTGCAACAAGTTGTTCTTTAAGCCCCTCTTTCACCCCCGTAAACACGGACTGAAATTCATCGCCCTTACTAAAATATTCTCTTAAACCTAACATCGGTAAGTTATTCTCCCCTCTCACTATGGAAAAGTGCAAGCACGTCGTAAATCGTTTTAATACACTAGCATTGCTTGTGCTGAAACGATGTACATTAACAAACTTGGCACAGAATCTAAAAAACCTCTAAATCTAATGGTTTTGAAATCGATTGGTTCCTTTGGTTAACGCAAAAATGCTTTGGACGCACTCCCAAAGCTTCTTACTGAATAAATGTATCAAGCTCATGAAAAGATGGAGATCGCTCCATGGCTTCATGGCAATCTTCGCAAATGGCTTTCACTTCAATTGTTCCATTATGATGATAGTGAACCATTGCCTGGCGCTCCTTCTCAGTGAGCTGTTGAAACCCTAGTTCGTCAGCTGTGTGGTTTTGTTGTGACAGTCTTCCAATCTCCGTTCCACAATGACGGCATACGTAATGAATATCCATAAAAAGTCCTCCCTGTTCCTATCTTTTACTAGTATGGACGGGAGAATGACAGGATATTCACGAGTTATACTGATTCATCACTTCTGGAAAAGAGGTTGTTGTCCATGCTTCACACGCTTTTGCCGTTTGCTCGATAGCAAGTTGAATCGGCTCTACTTCTTCTTTTGAGAAAGGTTTTAAAACATAGTCAATGACAGTTTGGCGTGCTGACCGATCAATTCCGATTCGCACCCTCTTAAATTCCTGTGTATGAAGGTGTGTGATAATGGACTTCATTCCATTATGTCCACCCGCGCTACCCTTCTGACGAATTCGCACTTTACCAGTAGGAAGATCCAAATCATCATATATGACAAGCAAGTCCGCTACCTCAATATTAAAGTATTCCATCAATGGACGCACGGATTCTCCTGACAAATTCATAAAGGTTTGTGGTTTTAATAGATAAACGGGTTCTCCATTTACCACTCCTTTACCGTATATACCCTGAAACTTCTTTTGATCTAACGCGATTCCCATCTCTTTTGCAAGTTGGTCAATAGCCATAAATCCTACATTATGTCTTGTATTAGTAAATTTCTTTCCCGGGTTACCGAGGCCTACTATTAATTTCAACGGCTGACGCCCTACCTTTCATTGCTTTTCTTCTATCGTATCAAAAATTCGTGCACTTATTCACCTGAAGTCTCTTTATCTTGAAAAAAAGACGTAACCCGTTCGGTTACGTCCTTGTTGTTTATTCTGTTTTCGTTGTTTCGTCACCAGTTTCTTCTTGATCTGCTGGTGGCTCTTCCGCTACTTCATCAGCTTCTTCTTCGTCTTCAGCTGGCTCTTCTGTTGGAGGTACGATTGAAGCAATCGGCTCTTCAGCATCTAGAAGAATTTCGTACTTGTCACCTTTCGGAAGATCTCCAGCTTGTACAGCGTCACCAACGTTAAGTTCTGAAATATCAACATCGATGCTATCAGGGAAATCATTCGGCTTAGCTTTCACAAGAATTTCATGAAGCATTTGCTGAACGACGCCACCCTCTTTACTTCCTACAGCTTCACCAGTTAAGTGAACTGGAACTTCTGCTTCTACTTCCTTGTTAAGGTCAACAGAATAGAAGTCAACGTGAAGAACGTGGTTTTTAATTGGATCAACTTGCATGTCATATACCATAACAGGATAAGTACCCTGTCCTTCGAAGTTTAACTCAATAACGCCATTTTTTCCGACCTGACGATATACCTTAATGAACTCAAGAGCGTCTACCTGTACCGGAGCACTTTTGCGGTCTTTACCGTAAAGAACGGCCGGAAGACCTTCTTCAGTTTCGCGTAGTGTTCTAAGTTCGCTTCTTTTTGTTGTATTACGATCTAATGCTTTCAATGTTGCTGCCATTATTAATCACCTTCCTGATTAGGTTTTACTCTACTATTATGAATACCCATAATCAGGAGGCAATAAACGTATTTCATTTAATCAAATAATTTACTTACTGAAAGTTGCTCATGGACACGGATGATTGCTTCACCAAGAAGAGGTGCCACGGACAGCTGTGTAATCTTATCGATTTGCTTGTCATTCGGAAGCGGAATCGTGTTCGTAATTGCAAGCTCTTTAATTTTGGAATTATCAATTCGTTCGATTGCAGGACCTGATAAGACAGGGTGTGTACAGCAGGCAAACACTTCTTTTGCTCCGTTTTCAATGAGCGCGTTAGCTGCTAGCGTAATTGTACCGGCCGTATCAATAATGTCGTCAATAATAATGGCTGTTTTGCCTTCGATGTTACCAACAATATTCATTACTTCAGCCACATTCGGACGTGGACGACGCTTATCAATAATCGCAATTGGCGCTTTCAGGCGCTCAGCAAGCTTACGAGCACGAGTCACTCCACCATGGTCTGGGGACACCACGACAATATCTTCAAGGTTCTTTTCTTCAAAGTGTTTTGCAAGCGTAGGAACACCCATCAACTGGTCCACCGGTATATCGAAAAAGCCTTGAATCTGGGAGGCGTGAAGATCCAACGTAATAAGACGAGTTACTCCAGCTACTTCAAGAAGGTTGGCTACCAACTTCGCCGTAATCGGTTCACGAGATCTTGCTTTACGATCCTGACGAGCGTATCCGTAATAAGGAAGCACAATATTGATTGTTTTAGCAGAAGCTCTCTTTAAAGCGTCAATCATAATGAGAAGCTCCATAATGTTTTCATTTACAGGGGCACATGTTGATTGAATCACATAAACATCGCAGCCACGAATACTTTCTTCGATGTTAATTTGGATTTCTCCGTCACTAAAGCGCACAACAGAACATTTTCCCATTGGAACACCTATGTGCTCTACAATCTCTTCTGCAAGGTCAGGATTCGAGTTTAAACTAAACACTTTCAAATTTGGATCTAAATAATTAGCCATCGGCTGGTACCCCTCCATTTATTAATAAGAAAAACACAAACGTCTTATCGACTCCTCAAAGCTTGAGCAGACAACACTCTATTCATACTTTCTTATCCTTTAAAGATCAGTTATCCTTCTTCTTTGTTGCATAATCTTCTTTATTCGTCTGACGAGAGCGCGCAATGGATAGCGCCTGGCTAGGAACATCATCTGTAATAGTAGAGCCGGCCGCTACGGTTGCACCTTTGCCTACTGTTACAGGTGCAATCAAATTCACATTACAGCCAATGAATGCCCCATCTTCAACTTTCGTTAAGTACTTTTTCTGACCATCATAATTGACAGTGATAGAACCACAGCCAAGATTCACATCTTTACCGATTTCGGCATCGCCAACATAGCTCAAGTGAGATGCTTTGCTTCCGTGACCCATAACAGCTTTCTTCACTTCAACAAAGTTTCCAATCTTCACTTCATCACCGATTTGTGAAGCAGGTCGAATGTGTGCAAACGGTCCAATATTTACAGCATTTCCTACTTCGCTATCATGAATAACCGATTGTTTCACAACGGTCATATTTCCAACCTTACTATCTTTTATTTCAGTATTAGGTCCAACCTTAGCTTCTTCACCAATGGTGGTGTTCCCAATTATCGTTGTACCGGGATAAATGACGGTATCTTGACCAATCACAGCATCTGGAGAGATGTATGTTGCATCAGGATCAATCAGAGTAACGCCATTACGCATATGTTTCTCATTAATGCGCTTTTTCATTGCAACTTCTGCTTTAGAAAGCGCAACACGATCATTCACGCCCATTGTTTCATCGAAATCTGCTGTTTGATAAGCTGCTACGACTTCACCTTGTTTTTGAAGAATTTCAACAACATCCGGTAGATAATATTCTCCCTGAGCATTTTCATTTTTCACTAATTGAAGCGTCTCAAAAAGGGTTTTGTTATCAAAACAGTATGTACCTGTATTAATTTCCGTCACTTGCTGTTCATCGTCAGTTGCATCTTTTTGTTCAACAATACGTTGAACACGTCCATTTTCATCACGAATAATTCGTCCGTAACCAAATGGATTACCAGCGTCTGCCGTCAGAATCGTAGCTTTCGCACCCTTTTCCTCATGATATGTTAAGAGAGCATCCATTGTTTCTTTCGTAATGAGAGGAGTATCACCGCATACTACAAGCGTCACACCTTCATTATTTGCTAGTGTTTCCTGCGTCTGCATGACAGCATGAGCCGTTCCTAATTGTTCTTCTTGGAGGACATAATTGACTCGACTACCAAGTTGATCACGAACTTTCTCAGCGCCGTGACCGACAACAGTGACAATGTTCTCAAGCTTAAGTTCTTCAAGTTGACCCACAACGTGCTCAACCATCGGCTTCCCACAAACGGGATGGAGCACTTTATAAAGCTTTGATTTCATCCGTGTACCTTGACCTGCTGCTAATACAACTGCAAATCTATTCATGTATATGGTTCCTCCATCGTATCCTATTTTTCCACTTTGACTATATCTCAAAAACCCCTCACTTTCAAGGAAGTTCCTGAAATCCTCACCATATATGAGGCTGGAAAAGAAAGGTTGATGAACATTTCGATTCGTATTCTTTTATTCGGTCGTAAAACATAAAAAAAGTCTGGTCAATTGACCAGACTTTTCAATCAGGAAGCTCCTGCTTCTTCATAAGCTGCTTCCATTTCACCAACACGATGGTATTCAGCTAAAACTGCAGTTTGAATCTTTTCCCTTGTATTCGAGGAAATTGGATGAGCGATATCGCGAAACTCTCCATCTGGAGTTCTTTTGCTTGGCATCGCTACAAACATGCCGTTATTCCCATCAATAACGCGAATATCATGAACGACGAATTCATGATCCATTGTGATGGAAGCGATTGCGCGCATGCGTCCTTCCGTATTCACACGACGTAGGCGAACATCTGTAATTTCCAACTCGAGTGCACCACCTTTTTCCATTAATTAGAGCATATATGCACTATTCAACTTATACTCAACAAATCCTTCTTCTAAATATAAAAAATGTTATAAAAATTTGCTGTTAGCAGCTCATAAAATCCATGTTCGACACAAATGAGAGAATCTAAACAGAGAAATCATTAAAAAAGACGCACCCAGTAAATGAGTGCGTCAACTTGATTAACCGACTAAGGCAATCACTTCTATTTCAATAAGGGCGTCTTTAGGAAGTCGCGCTACTTCAACACAGGACCGCGCTGGCTTGTGTGTATCAAAGTATTCCCCGTATATTTCATTAATCGCTCCAAATTGATTCATATCCTGGATGTACACGGTTGTTTTCACAACGCGATTAAGTGATGACCCCGCAGCTTCAAGAACAGCTTTTACATTCGAAAAGACTTGATGTGTCTGCTCTTCAATTGCGCCATCAACAAATGTTCCATCTGCTCGTAAAGGAATTTGACCCGAGCTATAAAACAAGTTGTTAACGATCATTCCTTGTGAATAAGGGCCAATTGCTTCTGGTGCTGATTTCGTGTAGACAGTTTTCATTCGTTCTCCACTCCTTCAGTTAATCGCGCAAGAAATTTTTTGTAGTTTCCTGGTGCTACCTGAATCGAACGCTCTTTCATATCGACTCCACCTAGGTTCATCATCGAGACATACTCTTCTACCAATCGTTCTTCTCCTTCACCTTCCGCTTCAACGAGAACGCCTATTCCAGCTACGTCAGCCTGGAACTCTTCAAGAAGGTTTACCATTCCTTGAATCGTTCCACCTGCTTTCATGAAGTCGTCCACGATTAGGACATTAGCGCCAGGCTTCAAACTCCTACGAGCAAGAGCCATCGTTTGAATTCGTTTGGATGAGCCTGATACATAGTTAATACTTACCGTTGAGCCTTCCGTCACCTTGCTATCACGCCTTACGATAACAACTGGAACGTTAAGGTGACTGGCAGCTGCATACGCAAGTGGAATCCCTTTTGTCGCAACAGTCATCACGCAATCAATTTTACGGTCAGCGAAGACAGATGCGAAAAGACGTCCAACCTGGTTCATAATTTCTGGATTTCCTAAGATATCAGTTAAATACAAATACCCACCCGGGAGAAGGCGATCAGGACTTTCTAAGAAATCACACAGCTCTCCAACGACGCGGTCTGCTTCTTCATCACTGATGAGCGGCATGTATCGAACACCACCAGCTGCACCAGGAACAGTCAATAACGATCCGACACCCTGTTGCTCAAAATTTTCTTTAATAATAACCAAATCTTCGCTGATTGAAGATTTAGCTGCGCCATAGCGCTCTGAGAAATAAGTTAGTGAAACTAAGCGGTGTGGATGCTCTAACATATACCTTGTCATGTCCACTAACCGAGAACTCCGTTTCATCTTCATAGAAGAACCTCCAAAAAAATCCGAATAATTACTCATAATATATCACTAATGTACGGATTTATTCAAGGGTTCTTCTCACCTAGCAGACGAACCGCATACACTTGACCACAAAAGCCTCGTAATCCATTATAAATTCGCTGCATTCTTGATTCGTGACGGGTTAGTCCAAAGACAGTTGGTCCACTTCCACTCATAAGGACCCCATCAGCACCTAGACTTTCCATTTTCTCTTTGATTTGACGCACTTCCGGATGAAGTTTTAATGTCACATCTTCTAAAACATTTCCGAGAAGGTCACAAATGGCTTCGTAATTTTTGTCCTCAATCGCTTGCATCATTCCTTTTACATCAGGATGATTCATTTCACTCGTACGAAGACGTCGATAAACTTCTGCTGTGGAAACCCCAATCGAAGGTTTCGCAAGAATGACCCAGCACGGAGGAGGTGCATCGATCGGCTTGATAATCTCTCCTCGTCCCTTGGCAAGGGCCGTACCTCCATAAACGCAAAAAGCCACGTCTGAGCCAATCTCAGAACCTATATCAGCAAGTTCATCATAAGTAAGTCCTAATTCCCAAAGTTCATTAAGACCTCTTAACGTTGCTGCCGCATCACTACTTCCTCCAGCTAATCCAGCTGCTACAGGAATTTGCTTATCGATTTTGATGGCAATTCCCTGTCGGATGTTAAATTTCTTTTTGAGGAGGGCTGCCGCTTGAAACGCTAAATTTCTCTGATCATCAGGTACAAAACCACTAGTGGATTCAATAATGATTTCATTCCGTCTTAGCTCGGTTAACTCAAGACGGTCCGCCAGATCTACATTCGTCATAACCATTTCCACTTCATGAAAGCCATCAGGTCGTTTATGAAGCACATCAAGTGCTAAGTTTATCTTCGCCGGCGCTTTCACACTCAATTTTTTTCTCATCTCGTTCACCTACATTTTCGTCCTACCGTTCGACATTTTAACTTACTGTGAATTATTGTAACACAACAACCCTAAAAGAAAGAAACAGATTAAGAAGGAGCGTAGCAGCATTTCACAACAAAAAAAGCCCCCGGCTATTAGCCAGGGGCAATCGTCACAGGGTTCAGTGTTTTTGTTGGTTTCCAAGCTGTTCTTCTGCTAGTTGAATCGCACGCTTCACGATGTTACCTGCATCGCGAGCTTTAATTCCTCCCCAACCTTCTTTCTGAACCGTATCATAAAATCCAAGCTCTTTCGCAATTTCTTCTTTCAAATGATCGGACATAATCCCTCTACGTCTCGCCATGCGAATCAAGCTCCTTTCTATCCTGTGACACGCTTAGTTTGAGGATAGAAAGCAACCATTATACTACGAATATGTAACCATAAAAGGGAATAAATCTTTCTAAAGAAAGCAAAAAAGCAGTTAGACCAAATGCCTTAACCGCTTACTGCCGCTTGTTCTTCATTAAATGTAATTTGTACTGTATCTGTAAGAATATCTGTGTAGCTGTACGACACGCGCTCAAATGCGTTAGTGTCCTGATCCAGCTTAACTATGAACACTGCCGGGTAGGTTTCTTCAAGGATGCCTGAACGTTGAATTGTCTTTCTGCGACCTCCGTTTGCCTTTAAGGTCAAGCGTTTGCCAACCTGAGATTGTAACGTTTGTTTGATCTCAATAATCGTTTTTGCCATCGGAACCTCCACCTCACTTAGACAAATTATAACATCTTTTGCATCATCTTGTCAAATAAAACTTAAATTATAACAACGAAGCAAAAACAATGTCAATTGTTATTTACTACTGATGTGCATTTTTATTATTTCTTAATTTGTCGAAAAATATGTGTAATCGATGAAAACTGTTTATTTATAGGCGTTTTTTAAAAATAGCATGTCTTTTTCTGACACACTTCTTTCCCATAAACTTAAAATATAGAATAAAAAAAGAAAACGGATGAGTATCGCTACCATCCGTTCTTTCACTCTGAATAATCTTCATTTTCTTTCATAGGCATGCCAGTTCGCAGTATTCCTTTCGTTTCAACGCCTCCAAGGCCATCTTCACCGGTTAACGTATTCCTTAGAGCATCCCAAACGTTCACATGATCAGTAAATGACGTGAGCGCGATTTTAGACACAATAAAAACGGGATCCAACATGTGGATGTTAATCCTTGAAGGTGAGCTTGCAAAATTAGCACCCGCTCGAATTAATGATTCAAAATGAGACTGGCACGCACCAGCAAAAATCACAAGATGATCTAGGTTCGGAAAAACGCTTCGTACTTCTTTTACTGCACGAACAAAATAACGTGAGTTGCGATAGGACTGCAGATCTTTTTTTTCGCCTTTATGTTTACTATACGCATCATGTCCTGTTATCACTAGAATATCTGGTCTTACATTGTTAACTAATTTAATGATATTCTCAGGGATTTCACTTTCTTTCATATACAAACCATAGACTGGAACCCCTAAACGCTTATACATTTCTAAACATTTGCTTAGATAAAGTGGATCGCCATCAATATGAAGAATTTTACCTGGAAGTTCAAAGAAACTCGTTTCTTTCTTAAAATGGCTAGTAGCCGAATATTCTCGCTTCATACGTAACAACTGATAATCTTGTCTGAACAAGCGAAACGAATAATCCTCTTTCTCTTTCGACTGCTCTCGCCTCATTTTATGTTCACTTGAGTCAATTAATACGAGATCGTCATATGGGGCGTCTGCGATGAGCCTCATATCTTCACCTACGAGCTCTGCTGACTTGTTCGCTTCATTTAATCTCGTAACACGGAAGATTAAATCACAGCCGTATGAACGCCTTGCAACGATATCTCCTTCTTTCATCGTCATCTCTTCCCTCCACGCCGCTTGACCTTTAAACGAAACGATGGCTCCTTTTTCTACTATATGAGAAGTTTTTGAAAACATGTTTTTCTAGAACTGTTTAGGAGTGGTCACCAGCCCTTACCTTACGAAAGCAAAATCGGATTAATAAAATCAAAAAAACACCCTCTAAGGTGTTTTTTCAAATCAAGCTCTTCGCTTATAAAATGCATTGCTTAATGCCGCAAACTCTTCCATGGAAAGTGTTTCTCCACGACGTCTTCCATCAATGCCTGTTTCTGTTAATACTTCTTCAATCATTGGCTTTTGATCTTTGCTCAGTAAATTATTTTGCAAGTTATTTAATAATGTCTTTCTGCGCTGACCAAAACTTGCTCGAATAACTTCAAAGAAATAAGCTTCATCCAAAAGATCAACAGGAGGCTCCTCGCGCAAATCTAAATGAAGCACTGCAGAATCAACATTCGGTTTAGGAACGAACACTGTTTTAGGAACAGTTAAAGCCGTTTTTGCTACAGCATGATACTGAACAGCTAGTGAAAGCGATCCATATTCTTTTGAGCCAGGTTTAGCTGCTATACGCTCAGCCACTTCTTTTTGAATCATTACCACAATACCACGAACCGGCAGTTTTTCTTCTAATAACTTCATCAGAATAGGGGTTGTCACATAGTATGGAAGATTTGCCACCACCATTAAATCCTGACCTTCTTCAAATTCTTCAGCGATAACTTGATGAACGTCTGCTTCTAACACATCGCTATGGCGGATATGAACATGGGGGTATGGTGACAGCGTATCATCCAGAATTGGGAGAAGGCGCTGGTCAATTTCAAACGCCACTACTTTCTTTGCTCGTTTCGCAAGTTTTTCTGTAAGCGCCCCAATTCCAGGACCAATTTCAATGGCACCTGACTCAGGTGATAATTGAGCCTGATCGACAATTTTAGTTAGGACATTCGAGTCAATTAGAAAGTTTTGGCCAAGGCTTTTCTTAAATGTAAAGCCGTATTTTGCGAGTATTTCTTTTGTTCTAACGGGGGTTGATATTTCTTTATTCATTTCTCTTCCTCCTGTAACACTTCTTCGAGTGCCTGACGAAACTCTTCTTTTGATATTTGAAACATTTGAAGTCGTTTGAATAGCTGCTTGCCATTCATATAGCCCATCTGCAACCGCTCACCAAGAGCTTTTCTTCTCTCCTTCGCACGATCACCAACCACAAGACCTGCTGCAATCAAATCTTCCCATTCAATTAAGACCTCCGGTGTCTCAAACTCTTCTCTTACTGAAAGGATAGCCTCTTGAATATCCTGAATTGAAGCGTGCTCGATCCCAACTTTTTTTCCATTTGAAGAGATCGCTCGCTTTTTGTTAAGAAAAGCATGCTTGCATGAAGGAAGTCGCTCGCTTATGATCTGTCGAATACGTGTCCCAGGATAATCAGGGTCTGTAAAAACAATAACGCCCCTTCTCCTCCAGGCTAATTCAATTCGTATGAGCGTTTCTTCACTAATTTCTGAACCATTTGTTTCAAGCGTATCAGCATCTAAAGCACGCTTAACAGCCAGCGTATCGTTCTTACCCTCTACGATAATAACTTCTTTTACTTTCACTTTGTTTCCTCCATAATACGTAACCGATTCTATTTATAACGCGTGAATTCTTTTAGTTTTCCTCATTAAACTTTTCTTTATCATACAAAAAACACAGAGAGAGATTTGCCTCACTCTGTGTTAATAGCATATCATAGATCGATCACTAATCGAGAATCGTAATTTGTACGGTCTTATTTCCCCATGCATAGGCCTGTGACTTGGATGAGAAAAAGACGTCAATTTTGTTTCCTTTGATTGCTCCCCCTGTATCAGCAGCAATCGCCGTTCCATATCCTTCAACAAATACTTTTGAGCCTAGTGGAATAACACTTGGATCAACCGCGATCACTTTCGCATTAGGGTTGGACTTTAAGTTAAACCCAGTCGAAGTAATTCCTGAACATCCTGTACAGTTTGCTGTGTATGCTGTTGTTGATACGTTAAGAACTTTACCAGCTTTACCAGCAGGTTCACTTTTAGCTTTTGGTTCAGACTTCTTCGCATCATCAGCAGGCTCAGGCTTGCTAGACGACGACTTAGTTGATTTAGTAGGCGTTGATGAATCGCTACTCGTTTTAACAGCTGTTTGCATAATCACCTGAGTTCCAACAGCAACAATTTTGTCACTGCTTTCCTTCACAACATCTGTTTTCTTAAGTTCACGTGAAATCTCTTTGCCGTTTTCTAAAACAACTTCATAATGTTTCTCTTGCTTGCCTTCTTGTCCATCTTCTACTACTTTTTCAGTTCCTTTTTGCATCGAGCTATCGTTTTTCTTAATGGTTGCATAGTCGATTGGTTCTTCCACTACATCGGTGACCTTTTCTACTCGAATCACGTTGATTTCCGAGTTCGCTTTTACATTCTCGTTTTTTCCTGGTTCTACGCGATCAAGTTCTCCAAGTTGAATGTTCTGCTGTTCTAAAAAGCCAGCGACCGTAGTCGAAGTTGTCCAAATATCATTCTGTTTTCCACCGTCATTTACAGCCACTTTAAACGCCTCATCAACGGCAATTGTCATATCTTCCTTCAATTCATCATCGAGTGAAACAGACATTTCATCATGTTCTTTTAGCTCAATGTTCTGATTTTCGAGAAAACCTTTAACGGTCTCTTGCGTTGACCAGACCTGTTGATCATTTCCATTGACCGACAGCGTTACTTGAAAAGCCGGCTTCCATTCAATAACGTCACCAGCATCCAGCTGTGCTGATAAATCGTGACTTAAATAATCATGAGCATCAGGACTCAAGTTTTCATCTTTTAATAACTCCGCAACTGTATCTGCATGTGTATCTACTAACTTCTCTTCCCCATCAAGGACAAGCGTGACCGAAGCTTTTGTAGTTTCAAACACGATAAAGCCGGAGACTAAACCTAGTACAATTACACTTAAGCAAATCATGAATACGTTCTTTCCGCCCTTAAGACGAGCAAAAAAGTTTTCCATGTTCGATTTCATTGTCATAGATCCCCCTTGAACCGACTGTGTTTCATAAAGAAAAGCTTCTGACTTATCCCCTTATTACAAGATTAATAGAAAAGGTTTTATCTTCACTCTAGATGGGGAAGTTTCTGCAAAAAGCATAAGATGATCTCTTTTTTTAACGACAACGGTTTTGATTAGCGATTGATCCCAAATAGGTTCATCGCATTTTCAGATGTTCTTCTTGCTAATTCTTCGTAGTCAATTTCTTTTAACTCCGCAATTTGCTCTGCTACAAGCTTTACATAAGCAGGCTCATTTCGTTTACCGCGGTTTGGGTGCGGTGCTAAAAATGGACAATCGGTTTCAATAAGCAAACGATCCACTGGTATTTCTTTTGCAACTTCCTTAGGTAGTTTAGCGTTTTTAAATGTCACTGGACCACCAAGAGAAATGTAGAAATTCATCTCAAGGCACTCATTCGCCTCTTCTACAGTTCCAGCGAAACAGTGCATAATGCCGCCTACATCTGCTGCATTTTCTTCCTTCAATACATCAATGACATCTCTCGTCGCTTCACGATTATGTATGATGATCGGTAAATCCACTCTTTTCGCAAGCGCAATTTGCTTACGAAAAACGTCTTTTTGTATGTCATGAGGTGACTTGTCCCAATGGTAATCAAGGCCCATTTCGCCGATTGCAACGACTTTTGGATGACCAGCAAGTTCTTCAATCCACTCGAGGTCTTCCTCCTTCATGTCAATTGCATCAACAGGGTGCCAACCTACTGCTGCGTAAAGAAAATCATACTTTTCTACAAGTGCCATAGCCTGTGTAATGGTTTCACGATCAAAACCAACCACAACCATCTTACTGACTCCTGCTGCTTGAGCTCGCTCAATCACTTCTTGTTGATCTTCGGAAAATTGTTCAACATTCAAATGTGTATGTGTGTCGAATAGCATGTCAAAACTCCTTCTCCACTCTAGTACGATGCTAGTGTACCAAATGTCCTAGTTTTTTTCTAAGTCTAAACAGTTTCATTTTAATTACAATTTGTTTACAACGAACAGAAAATAAGTTAGAATATTCTGTATATTAAGGCCTTTTATAATGGTTCGCTTCGCTTTTATGATGCGCATGCGAAGGAAACCCACTCATAAATCCTCTATTTATTTACAGGGATAAATTGTGAAATGAAAAGTAAAAAAGACCCGGTCTAATTAAGACCGAGTCTTGAGTGATTATTTAATTTGAGTTCCATTTGGCAAACTTTCAGCAATGGTCGACAATTTTAGTTCACCATCGTGTTCACCTGCTAGAATCATGCCTTCAGATAATTCTCCTCTAAGGGTTACTGGCTTAAGATTGGAAACACAAACGACCTTCTTGCCGATGAGATCCTCTGCTTTATAATGTTTTGCGATTCCTGAAACAACCTGCCTTGTTTCATAACCGAGATCTAACTTCAGTTTCAAAAGTTTATTTGCCTTTTTAACCGGCTCAACTTCCAGCACTTGAGCTACTCTTAAATCAACTTTTGTAAAGTCATCGATTGTAATTTCATCTAGATCTGGTTTTTCTACGGTAGGTGCTTCTTTCACAATATTACCGCCCATCTGTTCGACAATATAGGCAACCTCTTCTTCACGATCAAGGCGCGGGAAAAGTGGCGCATCTTTTTGAACAGTCGTACCACCGTAGCCTTTTTTGAATCCTAGTGAATTCCAGCTTGTTTTCTCACCTTCTGTTATACCTAGCTGCGCCCAAATCTTTTTAGGGGTTTGCGTTAGGAAAGGCTGTAAGAGAATACCAACGTGTCTTAACGATTCAGCAAGATGAACCATTACGGCTCCAAGTTTCTCCTTATTAGCTTCATCTTTTGCAAGAATCCAAGGTTCCGTTTCATCAATGTACTTGTTCGTGCGACTAATGAGCTGCCAAATGGATGCTAGCGCTACTGAAAACTCCATATTTTCAAGGGAGTTTTCCACTTTTGAAATGGTGGAATCGACCATCTCAACGAGGGTATCGTCAAAAGCGGTAACAGACCCTTGATAAACAGGTACTTCACCGTCAAAATATTTCGCAATCATGGCTACTGTTCGATTTAACAGGTTACCAAGATCGTTAGCTAAATCATGATTAATTCGTTCAACAAAGCTCTCTGGTGTAAAGACGCCATCTGAACCAAACGGTACTTCGCGTAATAGATAATAACGCAACGCATCCAAACCATAGCGGTCAATTAGTGTTACTGGGTCAACGACGTTCCCTTTTGATTTCGACATTTTTCCATCTTTCATTAACAACCAGCCATGAGCAAAAACTTTCTTAGGAAGAGGAAGATCAAGAGACATTAACATAATCGGCCAGTAAATCGTATGGAAACGAACGATTTCCTTACCAACCAGATGGACATCGGCTGGCCAAAACTTATTATAAAGCTCATCATTTTCAGTTCCATACCCCAGGGAGGTGATGTAATTGGACAACGCATCAATCCAAACGTAAATGACGTGTTTGGGATCGCCAGGAACTTTAACGCCCCAGTCGAAAGAAGTTCGCGATACGGCAAGATCTTCAAGACCAGGCTTGATGAAGTTGTTGATCATTTCATTCTTTCTCGATTCCGGCTGGATAAACTCAGGATTATCTTCGTAAAATTTCAGTAGACGGTCCGCGTATTTACCCATTTTAAAGAAGTAAGATTCTTCCTTCACTTTTTCTACTTCTCGTCCACAGTCGGGGCACTTGCCATCAACTAACTGGCGTTCAGTAAAGAAAGACTCGCACTGAGTGCAATACCATCCTTCGTACTGGTCAAGATAGATATCGCCTTTTTTATACATCTTTTGGAAAATCGTTTCGACAATCTCTTCGTGTCGCTTCTCTGTTGTGCGGATAAAATCGTCGTAACTAATGTCTAATTTATCCCAAAGGTCTTTAATGCCCGCAACGATATCATCAACATATTGCTGAGGAGTAACACCTTGTTCCTGAGCTTTCTTTTGGATTTTTTGTCCATGCTCATCCGTCCCAGTCAAATATTGAACTTCAAAGCCTCTTAGTCGCTTGTAACGAGCCATTGCATCGCCAGCTACTGTTGTATAGGCATGGCCAATGTGTAACTTACCGCTAGGATAATAGATCGGTGTCGTAATATAAAACGTCTTGTCACCCATGTTGCTTCCTCCTTGATTAAAACAGTTATAAGTGGAACGTCTGGATCGTTCTTTAGAAACGATGAATGCCCCACCTTAACGCCCAAATGAACTCACGTTTTGAGGTGGGGGCTACTGGATAAAAAGCTCCCGTCCCACTTTGGACGAGAACGTTAGCACCTTTTAACTACAGCCCGCAATTGCGTTCCGCTATGTACGTCACTTCTTCATCAAAATATAACTAATTTAAGGAATAATTGCAAGGAAGCGGAGCTCAAATCCTTTTTACCTACACAAATTTACAATTCATGTCGAAGGATTTACAAGAAAATTGTCGAATTATTAATATAGGCAAGTCAGGTTTTGGAAATTTCATAGTACTATAAATCCCTTAACGAACCTTTTTTAGGAAATATTTACCCATTTAAAAGGATTGACGCTAATGGGAAACACTGGTATTATATAGAACATAAATAGAGAAATTTGTCGAATCCTGACGTAATTAATAAAAAATTGGGAATAGGGGAGTATAAAACATGAAATCTACTGGTATTGTACGTAAAGTTGACGAGCTTGGCCGTGTTGTTATTCCGATCGAATTACGCCGTACACTTGGTATTGCAGAAAAGGACGCTCTTGAAATCTATGTTGACGACGAGCGCATTATCCTAAAGAAGTATAAGCCTAACATGACTTGCCAGGTAACTGGTGAAGTATCCGATGACAATCTTGCAATCGGTAATGGCAAGCTTATCCTTAGCAAAGAAGGCGCAGAGCAAGTATTGGAAGAAATTCAAAAAGCTCTTGCAAAATAATAGTAATCTACAAAAGCTCTTGCCTACGGCAGGAGCTTTTTTTCGACATGATTATTCGACATGATAGACCTGATAGACCTCCCGTTTCGGAAGTTCTCTTTCAACAGATACTTGCTTGATCGCATCTTTACTTTTCATTCCCTCATTAATATAATGCTCAACGTGTTCTTGGACAGAAAGGTTTGCCCACCAATGTTCTTCATTTGTCTCTTCTTCATTACCACCTTCAACGATGACGCAGAATTCACCACGAATCTCTGACTGTTCACACCACACTAACACTTCTTCTGCGGTTCCACGGATAAATTCTTCATACCGCTTCGTTAATTCTCTTGCTATAACAACTTCTCTGTCGCCAAGTTCTTCAAGGATTGCTTTCATCATTTCCTTTAGCCGATGAGGGGCTTCATAGAATAAAATTGGTGAAGGAATTCCTTTTAAATGAGAAAGTTCCTTTTTTCTCTCCTTTTTCTGGCGTGAGAGAAAACCGTAATAATAGAAATGTTGGGTCGGTAACCCTGATGCTATAAGTGCAGTAATCGCTGCATTTGCTCCTGGCAACGGAATAACAGGAATATTTTCAGCGACGCAAGAAGATACAATTTCATAACCAGGATCTGAAATAGCAGGCATTCCTGCATCACTAATAAGGGCGATGGTTTGTCCTTCTCTTAACCGCTCCAATAATTTATGGCCACTCGATTCTTTGTTATGTTCATGATAACTAATTAACTTTGTTTCAATTTCGAAGTGATTCGTCAATTTTTTGGATTGTCTCGTATCTTCTGCAGCAATAAGATCTGCGTCTTTTAAGGTCTGAATCGCACGAAAGGTCATATCGTTTAAATTGCCTATGGGGGTGGGGACGAGATAAAGCTTACCTGTCTCGGTCTCTTTGTAGCTCTGTTGACTCCACATGATTTTGCCTCTCTTCTTTTATAATCTTTTCTTTTTGAGCGCGCGATCGTTGTTTGATCTGATACTCTACTTGCATCGCTTCACGCTTTGTCTTGAACTCCGCTTGGTAGACGAGGGTTAACGGACCTCTTCCCCTTGTATATTTCGCACCTTTTCCACATTCATGCTGAGCCAACCGATGTGATAAATCGGTCGTATAGCCAGTATAATAGCTTCCGTCTCGACACTGCAGAATATACACATAGTGATTAGAGCTCTGCATAAACATGTCTCATTTCATCAGTGTATTGATTGTCGTCTCGATACACAATGAAGGGCGGCAATACTTTTAAATCAGGTTTTCCATCTTTTATTCCTTCAATTAACAATGTATTTGCTTCTTTACCAGCTTTCGGATAGACGAGCTGCATCCTTTTTGGTTCGATACGATACTTTCGCATTAATGTCATAATGTCCAGTAATCTTTCGGGACGATGCACAAGGGATACCTTACCGCCCTGCTTAACTAATTGGCTACAGGATTGAATGACGTCTTCAAGGGTACACATCACTTCATGTCGAGCGATAGTAAGATGCTCGTTTAAATTACGCTGCTCGTTTCGCGTACTTTTAAAATATGGTGGATTACACGTAACCGCATCATACGATTCCCGTTTAATGGTTGAAGGTAATTCACGAATATCCGCATGATGGAGGGTTAATTGAGCGCTTAGCTTATTTAATTCAATACTTCTCTGCCCCATATCAAAGAGACGATCTTGAATTTCCACCCCTTCAATCGTAACTTCACTTTTCCGCGATAATAACAGCGGGATAATACCGTTTCCTGTACAAAGATCGATTATCTTTCCACGCTTGATTGGAACCCAAGCAAACCTAGCTAGTAAGATTGCATCTAAGGAAAAAGAAAAAACAGTTGGACTTTGAATAATGCTTAGTTCGTTTTCAACGATGTAATCAATTCGTTCATCACCGTTTAATTGCATGATGCTGTTCTCCTATCTATATGAATTGTTTATCAAATCACTCGAAAGTGTAAAAAAGGTCTTTCCAGATACGGAAAGACCAGATCACTACTTTTTATTTAAAAATGACAGGCAGAAAAGGCAATCTCCTTCTGTCCGAATACTACCATAGTGGAGATTACATATATGAAAACCTTCCTGGTACAACCTGGCAAGATTATCATAGCCTTCTCCAACTTCTGGTTTACCCCGCTTCTTCTTGCCAGATGAATGACTCTTCGGCTCTGAAGTTTGTTCTAACCGCTCTCGCAAGTGGTGATTCTCAATTTCGAGATGGTGATTTTCTTCCAGCAGTCCTGCAAGATGTTCTTTAAGTTCGCCTAATTGTTTGTATAAGTCACCAATCTGTTCTTCCATTGAGCTTACACGTGAAAAAACTTCTTTTTTCTCCACTTCCGTTCCACCTCAATCAATCTGTGGCTTGCGTAGATACTGCGCCGTCTTGTATCAATTCATCAAGCGTATATTCTGTCACGCGGTTAAGTTCGAACAATTCGACCTGAACAAGACGCTCCAATATATTCAACCCAACAACTTTTCCTTTGCCCTGTCCGGTATGAATCGTCTTCCCAACGTCTGGAAGCTCTTTTTTACCAGACTCATAAGCATCGTTCTCATACTTCAAGCAGCACATTAATCTGCCGCAAAGTCCTGATATTTTAGCAGGGTTTAAGGATAGATTTTGATCTTTCGCCATCTTTATTGAAACAGGTTCAAAATCGCCAAGCCACGTTGAGCAACAAAGCATTCTGCCACACGGTCCAATACCACCAAGCATTTTCGCTTCATCGCGTACCCCAATCTGACGAAGTTCAATTCTTGTTCGAAAAATGGATGCGAGCCCTTTCACAAGTTCGCGAAAATCAACTCTTCCATCTGCTGTAAAATAAAAAATAATTTTATTTCGATCAAATGTATATTCCACATCAACAAGCTTCATATCAAGCTTGTACTCTTCAATTTTAGAAACGCAAACATCAAATGCTTCTTCAGCTGCATGTTTATTATCTTCGACCGCAAGACGATCTTTCTCATCGGCTATGCGAATTACTTTCTTAAGAGGAAGAACGATATCTTCTTCATCAACTTGCTTGTTAGCTAGTACAACTTTCCCAAATTCAACCCCTCTGGCAGTCTCCACGATAACAAATTCTTTGTCGGACACCTGGAGGCTACTCGGATCAAAGTAATAGATCTTCCCCGCTTTTTTAAAGCGAACGCCAACTACTTCATACACAAACTTATCCCTCCCGTAACCTGAGCACTAGCTGTTCCATCACAAACTGTGGGTTTGTGTTTGCACTCAGACGTCTTTTGGCATCGAGTATCGCCATCATATGCTGACTTATCTTCTTTCTTCCGAATTGAAGGGCATAACGTTCGAGCTTATCCTTCTGATCTGCATAGACAATCCGATTATCCTGCAGTTGTATTTTCAATAAATCCTTATACCAAAAAAGCATAAGGTTAAGGCCCATATCCTGCTGCGTTTTATCCTTAAAATGTGCTAGCCATTTGTCATGGATCGTTAGGAAAACCTGATGAGGTCTTTCCTTCAACTCTTCAGTCAATTGTATCACTATCGCTCTTGCCTGTGCAAACCACTCATCAAGTGCAAGCTCCTTTGCTGCACGCTGATCATTCGTTAGCTGAGCAGCTGATTTAGCAAGGTATGGGGTCACTCCATCGTTTATAAGAGCTTCTTCCACTCCATTTGTTGAAAGTGGCTGAAAAGTAATGACCTGACACCTCGAATAAATCGTCGAAAGAATATGCTGTTTTTGTTCCGTTAATAAAATCGCCATCGTCATTTGCCCCGGCTCTTCTAGGAATTTAAGTAAACTATTTGCGGCCTGCGTTGTCATTCGATCTGAATGATTCAAGATATATACTTTTTTTCGAGACTCAACTCCAAGATAGGAGAATTCCTTTTGTAGCTTTCTTATTTGATCAATTTTAATTGATTGACCTTCAGGCTCTATGAGATGAAGATCCGGGTGATTCCCTGAATCAATTCGCTTGCAGTCTTTGCAGTGTTGACACGGCTCAATCCCCGTACGTTCCTGACAAAAATAAGTTTTTGCCATATGTACGGCGACATCTTTTTTACCAGTGCCTGCTCCACCATCAAATAAGTATGCATGAGATAGACGATCCTTTGTGAAACTGTTGGTTACCATCCTAACAACCGTAGGCTGACGTTCTTTTAATTCATTCCAATCTGCCATTTCTATCCCTCATCCTACCGTATTAAAAATGATGGAAAGCCTCTACTGGAAGAACAAACACCGTTGCTCCTCCTACCGACACCTCAACAGGATAAGGGACATAAGAGTCCGCATTTCCTCCCATTGGAGATACCGGTGCCACCATTTGCTCTCTGCTTTGGCAATTGTCTTTAATGATATCAAGAAGCTTTTGCACGCGATGATCTTCTGTTCCAATCAGGAATGTTGTATTCCCTGCACGCAAAAATCCACCGGTGGTCGCAAGCTTTGTCGCCTGAAAATTATGGTCGACCAGGGCGTTGGATAAGCGGTTGCTATCTTTATCCTGTACGACAGCCATGACTAACTTCATTTTTATCCCTCCCCGGGCGGCAAACCTCCACCCTTTTATTTGCTATTAGTAGAATAATTATCCCAAAGTGTTTTAAAATCCTTTATTATAGATGAAAAAATCTCATCAACATTTTGCTCACCATTGATTAAATGAATCCGTTCTTTATTATCTTTATATAGTTCCAAAAAGGCTTCTCTTACTTTTTCATGATAAGCTGTTCCTTTTTGTTCAATTCGGTCTAGTTGATTTCTAGCAATCATTCTTTCTTTACCAACGGAAACTGGCAGATCAATCATATAGCTCCGATCCGGCGTAAGTCCACCGGTTGCAAATTCGTTAATCACCTTCACACTTTCCACATCTAATCCAAGCCCGACTCCTTGATAAGCAATTGATGCATCAACAAAGCGATCACAGATCACAAGGTACCCTTCATTTAATGCCGGAATGATCTTTTCTCTTACGTGCTGCGCACGCGATGAAGCATAAAGAAGAACTTCTGTCTCATCCACCATCTCTTTATGCTCTGGGTTCAAAATCAGCGATCGAATCTGATCACTAATTGCTGTACCCCCAGGCTCTCGGGTATGAATAAAACGAATCCCTTCTTCATTTAAATAATCAGCTAGTTTCTGAACCTGTGTGGATTTACCAGCACCATCTGGTCCTTCAAAAGTTATAAATAATCCTTTCAATGCCCTACTCCTCTTCTCTTGCAATCTCAATCATGTCACCATCTAATCCTTGTACATGCCCACCAGCACGTAAAATCATATCTAAACGTTTCACTTTCTCTAAACAAATTCGTTCACCCGGTATGACAATAGGAACACCTGGTGGATAGGGAATGACAGCTTTTGCTGCAATCAATCCAGTCGCCTCAGTTAGCTTAACCTTCTCTTTCATCATCGTCTCCAACTTCGCAAAGGAATAAGCCGGAAAAGTAATATCTTCATCAGCTATCTTAAATAATGACACGTTAAAATTAGCTTCATTTCTGAGAGAAGCAATTTTTTTAAATGCCTGTAATCCCCTGTCAAAAGCCTCTGTATTAGAAGTAATTGGGCAAACAAGTAAAACATTTAAAGGGTCACTAAGCTCAACAAATACATTCTCATTCTCAAGTTTTTTTGCTAACTCATATCCTGACATGCCAGATAACTGTACCGTAATTTTGATAGGATCAATCTGGTGATACGCTTGACCTACATCCCCTATGACGCTTAAACCAGGAACCTCACTTAGTTGTTTCTTAAATTGATAAACCTCTTCTAAAATAAGACCAAGCTGATCATCAGTCAGCGAAGAGAGATAGTGTCTTGCCAAATCGAGTGAAGCCATAATTGGATAGGAAGGGCTACTTGATTGAAAGAGTTCTAAATAGTCGTTGAGCGCATTCCTATACGTTTCATTTCCTATGTGTAAGTAAGAACCCATCGTCATAGCAGGTAGAGTTTTGTGGGCAGATTGAACAACCACATCTGCTCCTTGCTTTAAAGCACTCTCAGGGAAAAACTTCCCTCTTACAAAATGTGCACCGTGCGCCTCATCAACTAGAACCGGAATTCCATTCTTGTGAGCATAAGAGATAATCGGCTCTAGGTTAACGGTCATTCCATAGTAATTAGGATTGGTTAGTATAATCACTTTGATATCCTTATATTGATTCAATGCACGACGTATGAGATCGAGTGTTACTCCTGTCGGCACCTGACTTGCTTCATCAATAGATGGGCTGAGAAAAATAGGTCTAGCTTTAGCTAAGCGTAGTCCATTCAATACAGATTTGTGACAGTTCTTCTGAACAAGAACTCGATCTCCTTCAGAACATAACGCCATGATCATCGCCAAGTTCCCAGCAGTAGAACCCCCCACCAAAAAGCGACTTTCAACACTACCATATAGATGAGCAGTAAGCTGCTCTGCTTTTTTAATTGGACCATCTGCATGATGAAGATCATCTAGTCCAGAAAGTTCTGTTGCATCTATTTTCAATAAGTCTTTATACAAATAATCCGCACGTTTATATGTAGAAAAGCTCATCCCATTCTTATGCCCAGGGACATGAAAGGAAAGAGGATTCTGATCTTTCCACGATAGTAGAGCTTCATATAATGGAGCATGATCCATTTTGTTCATTAAATCAACTTCAATCTATTGAAGATTCATTTCCTTATACTAGTATTCTATCATTATCTAGACTATCGGAGAAGTAAAGGGATAGGCAAATCCCTATGATTGTTCCAACTTTAGGTTAAGTAAAAAAGCAGATAGCCTATGAAACAGCTATCTGCTTATGCTAATCGACTTAGTCGTAGTTTGCGTAATTTCTCAAGGTAAAATTGATAGTTTTCATGACTGGTATCTGTTTGAATGACCTTCCGCTCACAGTCATGACAGATAAAACGATCACAAATATGAATGCCTTTGAAACTGTGCTCTTCACAAACAAGACAGCACTCACTATAGCTCTCCCTGATTGTCTTCTCCATCTTCCCACCTCCATGGTAAAAGCATTGCCCAATTATAGCGGTTCTATACCGGTTTTTTCAATTTAAGCTGACTTTTTCGCTTCTTTCTAAGGATATGTGCCTGTAACTTATCCCGTGTCTGTGATTTACGAAAAGAAAGAAAATTTCAAAGGTATATTATCCTTGTAGCTCAAGCGGTATGTGAAGGTAGCAAGTTTATTCCGCGATCTTTTAGATATTTCCGCGAAAATCGGATTTATTCCGCGCTTTCGCATGATATTTCCGCGAATTTGAGATTAATTCCGCGAACGTGATGAATGAGGGCTTTGAGCTAGTATAAACTCACCCATAAAACCATACAAAAAAGCGAGAAACCATTTGGTCTCTCGCCTTTCTTCTTTTGCCCAGCGACGTCCTACTCTTGCAGGGGGAGATCCCCCAACTACCATCGGCGCTGAAGAGCTTAACTTCCGTGTTCGGCATGGGAACGGGTGTGACCTCTTCGCCATCGTCACTAGACTTTACAGGGTATTCCCTGAAAACTAGATAGCACGCACAACGTATTCCAATATTTTTAGGTTAAGCCCTCGATCGATTAGTATTCGTCAGCTCCACGTGTTGCCACGCTTCCACCCCGAACCTATCTACCTCATCATCTCTAAGGGATCTTACCAGCTTAATGCTGTGGGAAATCTCATCTCGAGGGGGGCTTCATGCTTAGATGCTTTCAGCACTTATCCCTTCCACACGTAGCTACCCAGCTATGCTCCTGGCGGAACAACTGGTACACCAGCGGTGTGTCCATCCCGGTCCTCTCGTACTAAGGACAGCTCCTCTCAAATTTCCTGCGCCCGCGACGGATAGGGACCGAACTGTCTCACGACGTTCTGAACCCAGCTCGCGTACCGCTTTAATGGGCGAACAGCCCAACCCTTGGGACCTACTTCAGCCCCAGGATGCGATGAGCCGACATCGAGGTGCCAAACCTCCCCGTCGATGTGGACTCTTGGGGGAGATAAGCCTGTTATCCCCAGGGTAGCTTTTATCCGTTGAGCGATGGCCCTTCCATGCGGAACCACCGGATCACTAAGCCCGACTTTCGTCCCTGCTCGACTTGTAGGTCTCGCAGTCAAGCTCCCTTGTGCCTTTACACTCTGCGAATGATTTCCAACCATTCTGAGGGAACCTTTGGGCGCCTCCGTTACACTTTAGGAGGCGACCGCCCCAGTCAAACTGCCCACCTGACACTGTCTCCGCACCGGATCACGGTGCTGGGTTAGAATGTCAGTACAGCCAGGGTAGTATCCCACCGACGCCTCCATCGAACCTGGCGGTCCGACTTCTATGGCTCCTACCTATCCTGTACAAGCTGTACCAAAATCCAATATCAGGCTACAGTAAAGCTCCATGGGGTCTTTCCGTCCTGTCGCGGGTAACCTGCATCTTCACAGGTACTATAATTTCACCGGGTCTCTCGTTGAGACAGTATCCAAGTCGTTGCACCTTTCGTGCGGGTCGGAACTTACCCGACAAGGAATTTCGCTACCTTAGGACCGTTATAGTTACGGCCGCCGTTTACTGGGGCTTCGATTCAGAGCTTCTCCCGTAAGGGATAACCCCTCCTCTTAACCTTCCAGCACCGGGCAGGTGTCAGCCCCTATACTTCGCCTTACGGCTTTGCAGAGACCTGTGTTTTTGCTAAACAGTCGCTTGGATCTTTTCACTGCGGCTCCCCTGGGCTATAAACCCGAGGAAGCACCCCTTCTCCCGAAGTTACGGGGTCATTTTGCCGAGTTCCTTAACGAGAGTTCTCCCGATCGTCTTAGGATTCTCTCCTCGCCTACCTGTGTCGGTTTGCGGTACGGGCACCTCTTTCCTCACTAGAGGCTTTTCTTGGCAGCGTAGAATCAAGGACTTCGGTACTAAATTTCCCTCGCCATCACGACTCAGCCTTCACGGTGAACGGATTTACCTATTCACCAGCCTAATCGCTTGGACGCGCATTTCCAGCAGCGCGCTCTCCCTATCTTTCTGCGTCCCCCCGTCGTTCAAACGGAAAGGAGGTGGTACAGGAATATCAACCTGTTATCCATCGCCTACGCCTTTCGGCCTCGGCTTAGGTCCCGACTAACCCTGAGCGGACGAGCCTTCCTCAGGAAACCTTGGGCTTTCGACGGACAAGATTCTCACTTGTCTTTCGCTACTCATACCGGCATTCTCACTTCTAAGCGCTCCACCAGTCCTTTCGGTCTGACTTCACAGCCCTTAGAACGCTCTCCTACCATTGTCGTAAGACAATCCACAGCTTCGGTGATACGTTTAGCCCCGGTACATTTTCGGCGCAGCGTCACTCGACCAGTGAGCTATTACGCACTCTTTAAATGATGGCTGCTTCTAAGCCAACATCCTGGTTGTCTAAGCAACGCCACATCCTTTTCCACTTAACGTATACTTTGGGACCTTAGCTGGTGGTCTGGGCTGTTTCCCTCTCGACTACGGATCTTATCACTCGCAGTCTGACTCCCGCGGATAAATCGTTGGCATTCGGAGTTTGACTGGATTCGGTAATCCGGTAAGGACCCCTAGTCCAATCAGTGCTCTACCTCCAAGATTCTTGCCGCGAGGCTAGCCCTAAAGCTATTTCGGAGAGAACCAGCTATCTCCAGGTTCGATTGGCATTTCACCGCTACCCACACCTCATCCCCGCATTTTTCAACATGCGTGGGTTCGGGCCTCCATTCAGTGTTACCTGAACTTCACCCTGGACATGGGTAGATCACCTGGTTTCGGGTCTACGACCACGTACTATTTCGCCCTATTCAGACTCGCTTTCGCTGCGGCTCCGCCTTATCAGCTTAACCTTGCACGGGATCGTAACTCGCCGGTTCATTCTACAAAAGGCACGCTGTCACCCATTAACGGGCTCCAACTAGTTGTAGGCACACGGTTTCAGGTTCTCTTTCACTCCCCTTCCGGGGTGCTTTTCACCTTTCCCTCACGGTACTGGTTCACTATCGGTCACTAGAGAGTATTTAGCCTTGGGAGATGGTCCTCCCAGATTCCGACGGGGTTTCACGTGTCCCGCCGTACTCAGGATCCGTCTCGGAGGGCAGCGGATTTTGACTACAGGATTGTTACCTTCTCTGATGGACCTTTCCAGGTCGCTTCGTCTATCCGTGCCTTTGTAACTCCAAAGAGACGTCCTACAACCCCAGAGGGCAAGCCCTCTGGTTTGGGCTGATTCCGTTTCGCTCGCCGCTACTCAGGAAATCGCATTTGCTTTCTCTTCCTCCGGGTAATGAGATGTTTCAGTTCCCCGGGTCTGCCTTCCATTCCCTATGTATTCAGAAATGGATACCATCCTATTAAAGATGGTGGGTTCCCCCATTCGGAAATCTCCGGATCAAAGCGTACTTACAGCTCCCCGAAGCATATCGGTGTTCGTCCCGTCCTTCTTAGGCTTCTAGTGCCAAGGCATCCACCGTGCGCCCTTAGTAGCTTAACCTTCGATTTGTTAGGCATTGCTGCCGTAACGCATCAGTTATTACTAAGTTCTTGCATAAAAATAATTATTGGATGTCGTTGTTTATGCTATCTAGTTTTCAAGGAACAAAGCTAACATTCAACTCAGCACAATGGCTTCATTGACTAGCTTGTTTGAAAGAATAAATCATTCTTTCAAAACTAAACGAAACGCTCATGTAAGGTTGGTAACGTAAGTTACCTTCGTAATTCTCCATAGAAAGGAGGTGATCCAGCCGCACCTTCCGATACGGCTACCTTGTTACGACTTCACCCCAATCATTTGTCCCACCTTCGGCGGCTGGCTCCATAAAGGTTACCCCACCGACTTCGGGTGTTACAAACTCTCGTGGTGTGACGGGCGGTGTGTACAAGGCCCGGGAACGTATTCACCGCGGCATGCTGATCCGCGATTACTAGCAATTCCGGCTTCATGCAGGCGAGTTGCAGCCTGCAATCCGAACTGAGAACGGCTTTATGGGATTTGCTTCACCTCGCGGTGTTGCTGCCCTTTGTACCGTCCATTGTAGCACGTGTGTAGCCCAGGTCATAAGGGGCATGATGATTTGACGTCATCCCCACCTTCCTCCGGTTTGTCACCGGCAGTCACCTTAGAGTGCCCAACTAAATGCTGGCAACTAAGATCAAGGGTTGCGCTCGTTGCGGGACTTAACCCAACATCTCACGACACGAGCTGACGACAACCATGCACCACCTGTCACTCTGTCCCCCGAAGGGGAACGTCCTGTCTCCAGGATTGTCAGAGGATGTCAAGACCTGGTAAGGTTCTTCGCGTTGCTTCGAATTAAACCACATGCTCCACTGCTTGTGCGGGCCCCCGTCAATTCCTTTGAGTTTCAACCTTGCGGTCGTACTCCCCAGGCGGAGTGCTTAATGTGTTAACTTCAGCACTGAGGGTGGAACCCCCCAACACCTAGCACTCATCGTTTACGGCGTGGACTACCAGGGTATCTAATCCTGTTTGCTCCCCACGCTTTCGCGCCTCAGCGTCAGTTACAGACCAGAGAGCCGCCTTCGCCACTGGTGTTCCTCCACATATCTACGCATTTCACCGCTACACGTGGAATTCCACTCTCCTCTTCTGCACTCAAGTCCTCCAGTTTCCAATGACCCTCCACGGTTGAGCCGTGGGCTTTCACATCAGACTTAAAAGACCGCCTGCGCGCGCTTTACGCCCAATAATTCCGGACAACGCTTGCCACCTACGTATTACCGCGGCTGCTGGCACGTAGTTAGCCGTGGCTTTCTGGTTAGGTACCGTCAAGGTACCGCCCTATTCGAACGGTACTTGTTCTTCCCTAACAACAGAGCTTTACGACCCGAAGGCCTTCGTCACTCACGCGGCGTTGCTCCGTCAGACTTTCGTCCATTGCGGAAGATTCCCTACTGCTGCCTCCCGTAGGAGTCTGGGCCGTGTCTCAGTCCCAGTGTGGCCGATCACCCTCTCAGGTCGGCTACGCATCGTCGCCTTGGTAAGCCATTACCTTACCAACTAGCTAATGCGCCGCGGGCCCATCCTGCAGTGTTAGCTCAGAAAGCCAACTTTCAACATTGCACCATGCGGTGCGATGTATTACCCGGTATTAGCTCCGGTTTCCCGGAGTTATCCCAGTCTGCAGGGCAGGTTGCCCACGTGTTACTCACCCGTCCGCCGCTAAGATCAGGGAGCAAGCTCCCATCTCTTCGCTCGACTTGCATGTATTAGGCACGCCGCCAGCGTTCGTCCTGAGCCAGGATCAAACTCTCCGATAGAAAGCTTAATCTAGCTTTTAAAACAATGTTTTGTTTCCGTAGAAACAACTACTTACATGGCGTTTCGTTCAGTTTTCAAAGAGCAATTCGTTTCTTTCAATGTCGTTTTCAGCGACTTTATTAATATATCATATTAACTCAGTTGGCGTCAACAACTTTTTTGAAATTGTTTTTCGTGTCAACCGCATTGTTGCGGCGACCTATATAACTATATCAGGGTTATCTTTGATATGCAACCCTCTTTTTAAAAATTATTTCAGAAAAACAAAAAGGACCCTTTTATTATAGGATCCTTTTGTTTCACCCAATGATAATAAGCTGTATGGCAGCAAGTGCTACAAGGCCAGGAATACCTAAGAATCCGGTAACGACAGCAGTTCCTGGATTAATAGGAACATGTAAATCAAAAGGACTTCCGAACGTATTTAGAAAGAACAGTAGTAACGCTCCGATGGCAAGCTTGATTAACCCCTGTCCGATCCAACGCAACGGTTTCAGTGGCGCCCCTACGAAAAGAAGCAAAACAATACTTAGGACAAATAAGCCAATAATGAGTTTTGGATCCATAATGGGCCTCCGCTCTTTTTCTCAGAATTACTAAATCATATGTCTGTCCAAATAAAAAAGAACGGGAAGTTTGAACTATCCCATTCTTATCTTTCTTCGTTTCGCTTCTTTTAATAGAAAGAAGTATTTCGCTTCATCGACTTTCAGCTTAGCAAGAACCGCTCCAGAGGGTTCTACGCTACGCTCTACAATTTCTTTCTGCTTGTTCCATACTTCTTTTAATTCATATAGCGTCTGAATCAAACGCTCATCAGCTTCCTTGCGTAAATAACCTTTACGTTTGAAGAACATTTTGTTTCCTCCTGACGCTACAATTCACGACGACCTTCCATTGCTTTAGAAAGAGTGACCTCATCAGCATATTCAAGATCGCCACCTACAGGAAGGCCGTGAGCAATACGAGTAATCCGAATCCCTGTTGGTTTCACAAGACGAGCAATATACATTGCTGTTGCTTCCCCTTCAATTGTAGGATCTGTAGCAAGAATGATTTCCGTCACCTTATCATCCTGTAGACGTTTCAAAAGCTCTGGCACTTTAATATCCTCCGGTCCAATTCCTTCCACAGGAGAAATGGCACCATGAAGCACATGATAAAGGCCCGTATAGTCTTTCATCTTCTCAATAGCGATGACGTCTTTCGCATCTTGAACGACGCAAATAACGGATTCATCTCGATGATTGTCTGAACAGATCCGACACGGATCCGTATCAGTAATGTGATTACAAACAGAGCAATACGTTAGCTGACGCTTCGCATTGACTAGCGCCTTTCCGAAATCAAGTACGTCATCATCATTCATTTCAAGAACGAAAAAAGCCAGGCGGACCGCCGTTTTTGGTCCGATTCCCGGCAATTTCATAAAACTGTCGATCAGTTTTGAGATTGGTTCAGGATAATGCACCTGCGTTCCCCCTAAAACATTCCTGGCATATTAAGCCCTTGCGTAAATTTACCCATGTCTTTGTTAACCAATTCGTCTACATTACGTAGCGCATCATTCGTTGCAGCAAGAACAAGGTCCTGAAGCATATCGATGTCATCTGGATCTACAACTTCTTCTTTTACAATAACTTCAAGAATTTCTTTATGGCCATTCGCTTTTACAAGAACCATGCCGCCGCCAGCTGAACCTTCAACGACTTTGTCTTTCAGTTCTTCTTGTGCCTTTGCCATATCCTTCTGCATCTTCTGCATTTGCTTCATCATGTTATTCATGTTTCCTCCGCCACCCATACCACGTTTCATAAAAAATTCCTCCTTAGTTATCGTTCATTTTTAAGTTTGAATATCTAATAAATCATCGCCTACAAGGCGTCTTGCTTCAGCAATTAATGGATCTTCTGCTGGCTTCCCACCATTTTCGTCGGGTTCTGGTTCATCTCTTGTCTTCAAGAACTCAGCGCGGATTTCCTTCCACTCTGTTTCGACTATTGCAACCATTTCAAGCTGTTTGCCAATCGTACGTGAAAGTACTTGTTCAAGCGTACCACGAATGTTGTCTTTCGTTGCCATCTGGCAGTGCATATCGTACTGGAAAGATAGCAAGAAGGAGTTATCTGTAGCTGCAACCGGCTCACTATCCTTTAACCAGGCGTGAGCAGAGACTTTTTCCTGACGGACGTTCTCCATCACTTCGCCCCAAACACTTTTTACTTTCATTAAATCCTGCTTGGTCGCTTTCTTAAGCATCTCTTTTATTCTACCATGAGATACACCAGATTTCTGTCTGGAAGGTTTAAATTGTTTCTTCTGTTTCGGTTCACTTGTCTCTTCTTGTTTAACCGTAACACCTTGCTCTTTCAGTGTCTTCAGTTCACCCTCAAGCTTTTGAATACGTTCAAGTAATTCGCTCTGATCTTGAGCAGGCTGACTCTGACTACTGGTTTCATCCTGACAAATTTGAACGAGAGCTAATTCAAGGAAAATCCGCGGATGGTTTGTCCACTTCATCTCTTGCTGACTACGATTCAACGTCTCGATGACCTTGTAGATCCAGTCTTTCGCTGATTGGTCACCTAACTGCTGGAACGTTTCATCAATTTTCACTCGTTCAACAACCTCTTCAAGCTGAGGGGCCGTTTGATAAAGTAATAAATCACGATAGTAATAGATCAGATCTTCAAGGAAACGTGCAGCATCTTTCCCGTGATCCATTAATTCTTCCACTGCATTCAGTGCTTCCGCCACATCTTTATGATGGAAAGCCAATGCGATTTTTGAAATCATTTTTTGAGACACGCTTCCTGTTACAGCAAGCACATCATCTAATACAACTTCCGCCTCACTATATGAGATTGCCTGATCAAGAATACTTAAAGCATCTCGCATTCCGCCATCTGCCGCTCGAGCGACTTGATAAAGAGCATCTTCTTCTACCTCAATATCCTGCGCATGAATAATGGTTTGTAACCGTCCCACAATGTCCTGCGCTGTTATCCTTCTCATATCAAAACGCTGACACCTTGAAATGATTGTTAATGGGATTTTGTGAGGCTCCGTCGTTGCAAGGATAAACACCACATGCTTTGGAGGTTCTTCTAATGTTTTAAGAAGAGCATTGAACGCTCCTGTAGAAAGCATGTGAACTTCATCTATGATATACACCTTATAAGAAACAGAACTTGGTGCATACTTCACTTTATCGCGAATATCACGAATGTCGTCGACCCCCGTATTAGAAGCCGCATCAATTTCTATGACGTCAGAAATTGATCCATCAGTGATGCCTAGACACGCTGAACATTCATTGCACGGTTCAGCCACTGGTGCCTTCTCACAGTTAATCGCCTTCGCAATAATTTTGGCAGCACTCGTTTTTCCCGTTCCTCGAGGTCCTGTAAACAAATAGGCGTGAGAGATTTTTTGCTGCATGAGTGCGTTCTGAATTGTTCTTGTAACATGCTTTTGACCAACCACATCTTCAAACGTTTGCGGTCGCCAAACGCGGTATAGCGCTTGATAACTCATTCGCCTACTCTCCTCCTAACCTCTTCATACGTTTCTATTATACCGTTTCATCGCCTTTAATTCAAAAGACAATCCTACCAAAACGATACTAAAAAACTCACCCTTTTAAAAGAGTGAGTTTGAGCATTTAAATTAAGTAAACCGTGCACCTTCCTTCGATAAAGCCACCACAGGCGTTACCTGAACAGTTAGCTCGATCCGGGCACTCCCGCGGCACACAGAGGGTACCTACTTACTGCTGCTTCCTTCCGGACCTGACAGGATTCATAGGACTCTGTTGCGCAGGACCCGAATGTCAACACCACTTATTCAGGTCAGACCCTGCAGTGGCTAAACCTCGGGAAGGGATTCAGTCTCGCTATAGCGGATTGCGAGTACAGGGCACCGCTAATTCCCCACCTAGCACGGCAAATTTGATAATAATGTTGTGCACTCGAATGGTGCAAGATAAAGTATATCGCATTTCGACCATTTTAGCAACAGGTCAAATACTCCATTAAATGTAAATGGCGGAGGCGAGAGGATTTGAACCCCCGCGACGCGTGAACGTCCTAACTGATTTCGAGTCAGCCCCCTTCAGCCAGACTTGGGTACGCCTCCATCAATCGTTGTCTCGCTGACAAAAAGACTATATCATGTCTCTTCAGGATTTTCAATGAATGATAATAGTTCCTTTTTACGCCGCTTTTCTTCTTTTTGTTTTAATCGTAAATGGCGAAAAAATGTCGATAACATCGTTCCGCATTCCCCTTCACATACACCAGCCGTGACAGCAGCTTGATGATTAAATCGGCTATCATCAAGAAGATTCATTAGCGTACCAGCACAACCGCCTTTCGGATCGGAAGCACCATACACTACTCGCTCCACTCTCGATAAAACAATGGCACCACTGCACATCGCACATGGCTCAAGCGTAACATAGAGCGTGCAGCCGGATAAACGCCATGATCCTACTTTACGACAAGCCTCATCAATTGCAAGCAGCTCAGCATGCGCAACAGATCGTTGTTCTGTTTCTCTAAGGTTATACGCTGCCGCAATCACTTGATCTTCTTTTACAATCACTGCGCCAATTGGCACTTCGCCAATAGCGGAAGCCTTGTCAGCTTCGGCTATTGCTAGTCGCATAAAATACTCATCTTTTTCAAGGTGATCCTGCATTCCATTCACTCCTTTACAGTCGTTTTATCTAAGAACAGTTTGGGTAAACTACATATTATTCCAATTTATTTAAAGGAGAGGAGTTCACATGGGTAAAGAACATATCGAACATAGCCATCAAGACACTTCCGCTGCACTTTTATTAATCGATGTGATCAACACGATGGATTTTGAAGATGCTGAACTTCTAGCAAGATACACAGAGGAAGCAGCTGACAATATTAAATCTTTAAAAGAAGAGGCAAAATCAAAAGGAATGCCTGTGATCTATGTTAATGATAATTATGGTCTATGGCAATCTGATTTCAAAAAGGTGATTAACTATGCCGCCGAGGCTAATGGCCAACACCTTGTTGATCGCCTTGAGCCTGAAGATGATGATTATACAGTCGTCAAACCAAAGCACTCTGGCTTTTTTTCAACACCACTTTCAACGCTACTGAAATATTTGAACGTTAACACTCTCATTCTAACTGGTTTTGCAGGAAACATTTGTGTGCTGTTTACTGCAAACGATGCATACATGAGAGAATATGATCTTTATATTCCATCCGATTGCTGTGCGTCTAATGTCAAAGAAGACAATGACTATGCCCTTCGCTTAATGGAAGGAAATTTAAAAGCAAACACCCAGGCTTCAAGTGAATTAAAACTAGACAAACTTATTGAAAAAGCAAACCAACGAAAAACAACAACAGCTTATGAAGGTTAAGAAAAGCCCCTCTTCATGAGAAGAGAGGCCAATAATTAAGAGCTTGTTTGAAAGTAAGCAGGCCTTTGCTCAAAGGCAGCGTTTAAATAAGTGACCATTAACTTATCATCGAAAAGCTTGCTGCCTTTGCGAAGGCTTTGACAGTAGCCATCTCTAAACTCAAGACGATCAATTAAGAATGAATGGCTGTACCCACTATTCACAGTTACTTCAATCACACGCTCTTTTGCTCTAAAGGTAAGGGTTGTGTCATTGATCTGGAAGCGCACTTCTTCAAGATACTTTGAATGGTAAAGACAGGTCATGCAGCGAACTACTTCGTAATATCCTCCGTCAGTCGTCACACGCTCTGTTTTATATCGCTTTAGATCAGAATCAATATACATCATTACATCCTGAACCTTTTTCGTCGAAATCGCCAGTTGGACGCTTGTATTTAAAGATTGATAGAAGCGTTTCTTAATCCCTACTTTATAGAAAACAAGTCCCATACACCATGTGACAATAAGAACAGGTAGCAAAATGGTTAGAGTGTCTTTTTCAAAAATCGTCCAGTCATAGTACCAAATTAGAAAAAGAACGGCTATCGAAAAAAGAATGCCTGCTAGAAAAGTTTGAGGACGATAATCACGGAAGTCATTTTCTGCTGTCGCAAGCTCTGCTTTTAACCATTCGAGCTCATATAAGTCAAAACGCTGAAGCTCTTTTTGTTGCCAGGCCGCATCATTCATCCAACCTTCCGAACGTTTATGATGCAAGAACCCTTTAAAAAAATTATGTAGATGTGAATTAGTTTCCATCTTCCGCTCAATCGTTTGCCTAAAAGCACGGTCATATTGCCGAGCAATCGCACTCATACCCTGAGCAGCGATGAGAAGGATAAGTAATAATAAGAAAAGCTGTCCCCACGGATTATCTGTGAATACGGATTGTAAACCATCAACCACGGGAGAAAGCTCTGATTTAAGATTGATGCCAACGGCACGAAATAATTCAGCCAATGTCCCTTTCCAATCGTCCAACTTAAAATCCTCCCAACTCTCCATACTACTTCTATCATACCACCTTTAGGTCGCTTTAGCTTGCATTTTTTAACAATGTTTCCTACTCAGTTTGAGCGTTAATCGTCCAGTCTGTTTTCATATATATAGGGAGATGCCTCATATGAACTTGAATGCTTTCAGACCTTTCATAGAAACCACGATCGATCATGAATACGATTCGATCTTTCTCACTATCAAGTAAGTTTGGATTGCGAATTTCTCCCTTTTCATTCACGGCTTCGATTTTGATCTGTTTTTTATACTTCATATTTAAGTAAGGTGCTTCAGAAGCAACTGAATTCACCAGTAAGTTAAAAGTTACACCGTCCTCGTTATAAAAAAGTGTATCTTTAACGACATCAGATCCATAAATCGATGCAATCGGTTCATCTAACTGATGTGTGTAAGTTGATTCTTTAATCCGCTTATAGATTTCATACTGATTCGGATCAACGTCAAAACTCACTCCCTTTGAGAAGTTGCCAATCAGCCCATCGAGTTGAATGGCTTCAGGTAGCTTCGTTCCAGCTGGAAAAGAGGCTGAGTATTGCCCGCCGCTTAGCTCCTCCACTAATAACGGCGCTATCTCTTCCTCCTTGGTAGAAATCATCAATTCCAAATGAGGGATTGTCGAGAATGGAGAATCAATATCTAGTATGAGCCGACGATCAGAAGCCGTCTCCTCCCAGCGAGAAACCGTTACTGTCGTTTCGTCAAATCTCTTTGTTTCATTAATCTGTTTCGTAGTCTTTGTTTCCTTTTCATATTCATAAGATACAGGTACGTTAAGCTTAGCTGAACGATTTCCACTTACGATCGTTGTAAGTGCTCCATTCCAATTTCGAAGTGGTTCGTTCGTCTCAGAATGAGCGACAGATTGAAACGTTCCCTTCATATAATAGTGATCTCCAAATAGGACACCTTCTTCTGTTTCAACGAGTTCCAATACAGGTGCTTCACCAGAAGGATCGTCCATCACAAGCTGATCGATTTTCGGAAGATCTTCTCTATTTCTTGTTAGGACAAATTCACTATCTGAAACATCAACATGATAGAAAACATAGACGTTATGTCGAGAATACCAGACGCTATCCAAGTTTATTTTAAAATCATCTGACATTGGTATATCGTTTAATGATTGATAGTCTCCAGACTGAATCGCGAGTTCAAGCCCAGGAGTTGTATTTATAAAATAAGGAACGACGTCCTCAACTTTTTCCACAGTTAAAACGTCATCGGATACACTCTTGTCCTTTCCGATGACTGTAAACGTAATAAATGCCGCACCTAAAAGAACCATAAGCGCAAGCCATTTACCCTTCCCCATACCAATTCACTCATTTCCGCTGGGTCGTTCGTTACTCTTTCGCTATACAGGGCGGTGTTTCCTTTTATGTAGTTGTGCACATCGTTAAAGTGGTAAGAAAAAAGGAATGAAGAAAATTGAGGGTAAAAAGGCAAAATAAAAAACCCTTATCTCATAAGGATTTAAATGGTGGCCCCGAGAGGAATCGAACCTCCGACCTGCGGTTTAGGAAACCGTTGCTCTATCCCCTGAGCTACGGGGCCGAATGACTAACATTATACAACAAAATCGATTAAAGCAAAAGCATCGTGCAAAATAATTATCGCGCGATCGATAGACCGCGCGATGTCCGTACATTTCCCCAATTAGTTATTCTGTAACCCAGCTCTTCATATAATTTTCATCTTCATACTGCTGCACCTGTTCGATGACTTTAAGCGGTCGGAACGTATCGATCATCACGGCAAGCTCGAGCGTTTCTTTTTTGCCGATGCTTGCTTCAATTTTCCCCGGGTGTGGACCGTGTGGTATGCCTGAAGGATGAAGTGTAATCGAAGCTTCCTCGATGCCTTTTCGGCTCATGAAGTTGCCTTCTACATAGTAAAGCACTTCATCACTATCAACATTGCTATGAAAATATGGTGCTGGAATAGCATCTGGATGATAGTCGTAAAGCCTTGGTACGAAGGAACAGACAACAAAGTTATGCCCTTCAAAGGTTTGATGGACTGGCGGAGGCTGATGCACTCGTCCTGTAATCGGCTCAAAATCATTAATGTTGAACTTCCATGGATAGAGATAGCCGTCCCAGCCAACAACATCAAGCGGATGATGATCGAACATATGACGATGCAATCCACCACGTGTTTTCGTCACTACTTCATACGAACCTTTTTCATCATGGGATAATAGGCGTTCAGGACCATCAATGTCACGTTCGCAGAAAGGACTGTGCTCCATCAGCTGACCATATTCGTTACGATATCTTCTCGGTGTCGTAATCGCGCTATTTGCTTCTATAACGAGCCAACGATTGTCATTTCCTTCTGGGATAACGCGGTATATCGTTCCAATCGGTATAACGATATAATCGCCCGGTTTATAAGAGAGTTCCCCAAACATTGACTCAATCTTCCCTGACCCATGGTGGATAAAGAAAAGCTCATCTCCGTCACCATTTCGGTAAAAATAGTCCATCGGTTCTGTTGGGTTTACCACACCGAGGATTACATCCTCATTCCCCAGGAAATAACACCGCTCGACAAACGCATCACCCTTTTTGTCACATTGTGCCGTTCGGAAATGACGATGACGTAGCGCAGATTCTGTCTCATACACAGGTGTTGTCTTTTTTATAAAAGTTGCTTCTGTTACTGCTGTTGGAAAATGGTGGTGGTACAAGATCGATTGGATTCCTGAAAACCCCTTCGTCCCCATTACTTGTTCACGGTATAAGGAACCGTCTTCTCTTTTAAAAGTTGTGTGACGCTTAGACGGTATCTCACCCATCGTCCGATAGTAAACCATGTTCATCCTCCTCTCCAACGACATTTGAAAGTGTGCCTAGATGGGCAATAGACAAATCAACTCTGTCACCAGGCATAAGGAATTCACGTCCTGATTGTTCAAGAATACATCCGCTGCCAACCGTACCTGACCCGATTACTTCACCAGGATATAAGGTCACATTACGCGAAGCCTGTTCGATGAGCTCACCAAAGGAATAATACATCTCTTTCGCATTTCCCGAGGAATAACGCTCGCCATTTACGAACGCTTCCATATGCAAATCAAGCTTTCCTTGTTCAAGAGAGAACTCATCAGCCGTAACAAGAAACGGACCGAAAGAAGTAGCAAAATCTTTTCCTTTTGCTGGCCCTAAGCCTACTTTCATTTCTTGTGCTTGCAGGTCACGTGCGCTCCAGTCATTCATGATCATAAAACCGAAAATGTAGTCTTTCGCCTGACTTGCTTTAATATTGCGCCCTTCTTTCCCAATGACGCAGGCAATTTCTAGTTCATAGTCTAGCTTTTCACATGCTTTGGGACGTAGGATAACATCTTCTGGCCCTTTCACAGCAAGATGATTTGAAAAATAGAAAACTGGAATCTCGTACCACTCAGGCATAACATCAAGCCCTCTTTTCCCCCTTGCAGTGATGACATGCTGTTCAAAGGCGTAGAAATCTCTGATGCTCGTTGGACGAGGAAGAGGCGCATATAGCGTGACATCCTCCAATGCGTAATTACCATTGTGGCATTGCTCCATGAGCGGTTGATACTGAGGATAATCGATAATGATCGTCATGAGATCTGCTGGAATAATTCCGTTAGAAGCGTCATGTAATCCGATAATGCGTGAGTCTTTGTAAATACCCGCCTGTCTTTTCCCATCTACTTCGAAAGTAACGAACTTCAAACGTCTCAGCTCTTTCCATCAGGAGATGTTTTTCGAATTAATGTAAAGGTATCCGCTACCGCTCTCGTATACTCTTGACCAGCGAGTCGTCCTACCGGCTGGAGCATCGCTGTATCTATCTTCCCATCCCGATATAATGCATCACGTACGTGCACCATCACTACTTTGCCAATAACGAGGCTACCTGATCCTTCATGATCACCGAACTCCACGATCTGATCAAGAACACATTCGAGCTGCACGTCACTCTCTTCCACTCTCGGAGGGCCAACCATCTCACTGTTAGCTTTTGTAAGCCCAGATTCAAGAAACTCATCTGTTCCTTTTGGAAAAGGTGTTGCGCACTCGTTCATTTGCTCGGCAATTTTTTCACCAACGATATTAATCACAAATTCCCTGGACTCCTCTATGTTTAAGAGCGTATCCTTTTTATCGCCTTCCCCCGCTTTTCGCATTGGCGCAAAACAAACCATCATAGGATCAGCGCAAATGCCCGTAAAAAAGCTAAAAGGCGCCAGGTTTACTTCGCCCACTTTATTTATCGTGGAGACAAAAGCAATTGGACGAGGAAGGACAGATCCAATTAATAATTTATAAGCCTCTTTCCAGGCTAATGTATGAGGTTGAACTTTCATGAGTGAGGCAACTCCTTCTCATAGTAGGTTGAAGCTAACTTCTATAAGTTGCCTCTACGTTCCTGCTCTCGCTCAATCGCCTGGAATAAAGCTTTGAAGTTACCTTCCCCAAACCCTTTTGCACCTTTACGCTGAATAATCTCAATAAATAATGTTGGTCGATCGACAACAGGCTTTGTGAAAATTTGCAACAGATACCCTTCATCATCACGATCCACCAGAATTTTCAACTCACGAAGTTTACTAATCTCTTCATCAATCTCACCTACTCGCTCAGTGAGCACATCATAATATTCATCTGGCGTTTCAAGAAACTCAACACCACCATCACGAAGTTTTGCAACGGTATCAACAATATCATTCGTTAAGACGGCAATATGCTGAACGCCAGGACCATTGTAATAATCAAGGTACTCTTGAATTTGCGATTTCCGTTTCCCATTTGCTGGCTCATTAATCGGGAATTTAATGCGTCCCCCGTTGTGCATCACTTTCGACATTAATGCAGAATACTCCGTGCTAATGTCTTCATCATCAAAATGAATCATTTGCTTAAAGCCCATCACATTCTCATAATAAGAAACCCACTCTTCCATTGATTCTACGTTTCCAACGCAGTGGTCAATGCCCAGCAAGCCTGTTTCCTTCGACGGAATTGTTCCTTCAAACTTTTTGTATCCCGGTAGAAAAAGTCCGGAGTAGTTTTTACGTTCAACTAACGTATGAATCGTATCACCATACGTGCCGATAACGGCCATTTTTACAACACCGTTCTCATCTTTGTATTCTTTAGGTGGGCTTAGCTCAATCGCACCTCGCTCAGCAGCTTCTTTGTAAGCGTTATCAACATTTTCTACAGTAAGAGCAATATCTTTCACGCCATCCCCGTGCAATTTAACAAACTCCGCAATTGGGTGATCATTCGACAGTGAACCTGATAAAACAAGGCGGATATTATTCTGTTGCAATACGTAAGAAACCTTTTCACGATCTCCTGTCTCAAGTCCTGAATAAGCAACGGGCTTAAATCCAAACGCCTTACAAAAATAATGACTCGCCTGTTTCGCATTTCCAACATAAATCTCCAAATAATCGACATCACGTACCGGGAAAAAATCAGCCGTTTCCTGTTGATTTTGATTCAACATTTGCTCCTGCACAATCATCCCTCCAAAAATAGTTTGTCACTCAGCTTAAACGTATAGCTTTTTCCATTTCCTTTCAAGAACATCTGCTAAAGCCATAACGCATTAAATGAAAAGCGGAGACGAGCGTTTAGAAACGGAGATATTGGAACTCTTGAACTAGAACACGATTTTTGTGTTCTGGTGAAAGAGTGAAATATCGGAGTTTCTGCGAGTCGTAGCTGGATCTTATGAAAAGCGGAAGTGGGCGTTTAGACACAGCAGGCACTGGAGCCTTTTCATTTGAACACGGTTTTTGTGTTCGGATGAAAAGGTGAAGTGACCGAGTGTCTGCCCACTGCAGCTAGATATGAAAAGCGGAGCGGGCCCGTTTAAATCCGCAGGATGTTGGAGCTCATGAGATTGAGACGCTTTTTGTCTCATTCGAATGAGCGAAACAGCCGGAGGATTTGGCCCGCGCAGCTAGACACGAAAAGCGGAAGTGGGCGTTTAAGTCCGACAAGCGCTGGAAGCATTCCATATGGACACGTTCTTTGTGTTCGGATGGAATGCTGAAGCGACTCGAGGACTTGCCCTCTGCAGGCTAGACACGAAAAGCGGAGACGAGCGTTTAGAAACGGAGCCCTCCCTGCTCGTTCGCGGAATTAATTCCATTTTCGCGGATATATCCTGAATATCGCGGAAATAAATGAGCTTTTCGCGGAAAAAACGGAAGTATCGCGGAATTCCCCCTAATCGAGTGCCGATTTAGCTCAGAAAGGCTATGTTTCGCTTCATAAAACAGCAAAAGATAGAAAACGATTACCTCACAGCACTTATCTCGCCTTTTTCTCAAAATAGCTAGACATGGGATAGATTGTTACGCTTTGAAAAATAAGTGATAACAGCACGGCACCAAAAGTGAGTGAGATGAGCGTACTATCACCAGATCCATATTCCGATTCCAAACTTAGAAGAAGCGCCACTGACATGGTTCCACGAATGCCAGACCATGTAACAAGGGAGATGTCTTTCCAATTAAATTCACTTCGCCACGCTGAGAACGATTTGATAATCCCAGCAAGGACAAGGAACCTCACGATAATCGAAGCGAGAAAAACGAGCCCAACAAAGATCCAATGATCGAAGTCTAGATAGTTGGTCGTTTCAATACCAATTAGTAGAAAAATTAAGGCAAGAATACTCGGCTCCACGACTTCCCAGAAGCTATTGAGGTATTCTCGATAATGAGATTCTTTAATATAACCGTCCAGTTCATATGAAAGCATAATTCCCGCTGCAACGACGGAGAGAACACCTGATACACCAAGGTTTTCTGCCACATAAAAACTACCGTAAGCGAGAACGATACTTAACATCACCTGATATTGCCGCTGATGAGTGAACGAAATCGCACGACACACGATCCAACTAAATATGGCCCCAATCGCAACTCCTCCAATTGACACAAGAGCAAAGTCATAAAGAAACGAACTAATGGAAAAGCTCTCACCACCAAGGTACATGCCAGCAAACACAGTGAAAAGCACGATACTGGTGCCATCGTTCACCATTGATTCCCCTTCAACTACATCAGCTATTTTCGGATCTTTTGATGCCTGTTTTAAGATGGAGACCACAGACACCGGATCGGTAGGCGTTAGTATTGATGCAATTAATAGCGCCCCCACAAACGAAAGGGAAAGGAATGGTCCGCTTAAAACATAAAGTAAGCTTCCGAGTAGAAGAGCACTTAATAATAAGCCTAGTGTACTTAATGCCGCGATAATCCCAGCGTGCTTTTTAAGATGAGCAAATGGAAATTGATAAGCGGAAATAAAAAGTAAGGCCGGAAGAAACCATTCAAAGATAATGTCTTTCGTGATATGTACCGAACTGAAGAATGGAAGAAAAGAAAGACCGATTCCGATCAGCAATAAAACGAGAGGGGCAGGAAAGTTTTTTTGTTTGTTATCAATTGTGTAGACTAAATAACCGATAAAAAGTAGAATTATGATTTGATTCGAGTTCATCATCTCACTCCTTTTATTTCCTACTTTCCCAATCGATTTTAGCATCAAACAGAGAGGCTATTTTTACCTATATCTTGCCGGTTTTAACCCTGTCAACCAATCCTGGTGTATGCTACAATAATCTTTGTCTATTAAAAGATATGTAAGGTCTGCTATAGGAAACGACGGAGGAGGATACGTAATGAATCAGACCCCATTTATTGCCGTCGAAGGCCCCATCGGAGTTGGAAAGACCTCCCTATCTCGAGCTATTGCTGCTCATTATCAATTTGAAATTTTTCAAGAAATCGTAGAAGAGAATCCGTTTCTAGGGAAGTTTTACGACAACATTGAAGAGTGGAGCTTCCAAACCGAGATGTTTTTTCTCAGCCATCGATACAAGCAATTAGAAGAAATGGAGAAGCATCATTTATCAAAAAAGCTTCCGGTTATTTCTGATTACCACATTTTTAAAAATAAGATTTTTGCGCAACAAACACTTAGTGACCAACACTTTTCTAAATATATGAAGATCTATGACATTCTAACCGAGGGAATGCCTGAACCAAACGTCATTATTTATTTAAATGCTAGCCTTGAAACACTGCTTAATCGAATTTCTCAAAGAGGCAGACAAATTGAAAAAAGCATCGATCCTGCTTACCTTGAACGTCTTTCATCTGATTATGAACGGTTTATGCATGAATTTGAAGCACAGCACCCAGATATCCCTGTGCTCCGTTTCAATGGTGATGAGATGGATTTTGTGTCCAATCAAGAAGATTTGCACACCATCTTCCAATCCCTCGAAAAAACATTGAAAGAAGGAGACCCTGTTAAATGAACCTGAGAGAAAAATACAACATCCCACAGGACGCCGTCATTACAATTGCCGGGACGGTAGGTGTCGGGAAGTCAACGATTACAAGCTCGCTTGCAAATGCTTTGCAATTTCGCACTTCTCTTGAAAAAGTGGATAACAATCCGTATTTAGAGAAATTCTACAATGACTTCTCCCGTTGGAGCTTTCATTTGCAAATTTATTTCCTTGCAGAACGCTTCAAAGAACAGAAGAGAATGTTTGAATATGGTGGCGGCTTCGTCCAAGACCGTTCTATTTATGAAGATACCGGCATTTTCGCAAAAATGCACTATGAAAAAGGGACGATGTCGGCTGTTGACTATGACACCTACACAAACCTTTTCCAATCCATGGTAATGACGCCTTTCTTCCCACATCCAGATCTCATGATTTACCTTGAAGGTTCCTTTGACGACGTCGTGGATCGCATTAAAGAGCGAGGCCGTCCGATGGAGCAACAAACGCCAACTGCTTATTGGGAAGAAATGTACGAACGCTACACGAACTGGATCGACAGCTTCAATGCTTGTCCTATTCTTCGCTTGAATATCAATGAATATGACCTTGTGAATGATCCTTCTTCTGTTGAACTGATCTTAAAGCGTATTGAACAGAAGTTTCAGCAAATCCCTTCACTAAATCGATAATCTAAAAAAGCTATCCAATTGGATAGCTTTTTTCTTATCTTACTATAATTGCACATAGAAAAACCGCTGTCGGCGATGACAGCGGTCGAAATATAATCTCCAAATTATATGCGCGTTGGTTATTAATTAGTAAATGGAGGAGGAAGAGGGATTCGAACCCCCGCGGGCGACTAAGCCCCTGTCGGTTTTCAAGACCGATCCCTTCAGCCAGACTTGGGTATTCCTCCGTGTGAAAAAGTTATTAACTAACTGCGACAAGTAATATAATATCATCATCTTAAAATAATGTCAACGATATCTCAAAACTTTTTAAAAAGTTTTTTCATGTATGTAAATTGATGATTTATGAAGAACTTCGTCGAAAATTAGCTTCTTTTACTATACACGATTCTTATCTAAAAATAAAGAGCAGAGATGAATCTGCTCTTTATCACTTTTATTTAATCACTTCACGCCCACCCATATATGGACGTAGTACTTCAGGGACAATAACTGAGCCATCTTCTTGTTGGTAATTCTCTAAGATTGCGGCAACAGTTCTCCCGATCGCAAGGCCAGAGCCGTTTAACGTATGAAGGAATTCTGGCTTTCCATTCTTTTCACGACGGAAGCGAATGCCTGCACGACGCGCCTGGAAATCTTCAAAGTTACTACAAGAAGAGATTTCTCGATACGTGCCATAGCTTGGGATCCAAACTTCAATATCGTATTTCTTTGCTGCAGTAAAGCCAAGATCAGCGGTACACATGCTCATAACGCGGTAAGGAAGCTCTAACAGTTGTAGCACCTTTTCTGCGTGCCCGGTAAGCTTTTCTAGCTCGTCATAAGAATCTTCAGGCTTCACAAAGCGAACGAGCTCTACTTTATTAAACTGGTGCTGACGAATCAGTCCACGAGTATCACGCCCTGCAGATCCAGCTTCAGAACGGAAGCAAGCACTGTAAGCTGTATAAGCTAGTGGAAGATCTTCTCCGTCCATAATTTCATCACGGTGGAAGTTTGTTACCGGTACTTCCGCTGTTGGGATTAAGAAGTAATCTTCTTCACGAATTTTAAAAGCATCCTCTTCAAATTTAGGAAGCTGACCAGTACCAGTCATGCTCTCACGATTCACAAGGTATGGAGGAAGAATCTCTTCATAGCCATGCTCAGATTCATGCAGATCCATCATAAAGTTAATCAAAGAACGTTCTAGACGCGCTCCAGCACCTTTATAGAAAGCAAATCGGCTTCCGGTTACTTTTGCTGCACGTTCGAAGTTAATAATATTAAGATCGGTTGCGATATCCCAGTGAGGCTTTGCTTCAAAAGCAAAATCATTTTTCTCTCCCCATGTACGGATTTCGATGTTATCATCTTCCGTCTCACCTACAGGTACGCTATCATGAGGGATGTTTGGGATTTGAAGAAGAATTTGTTCAAGCTTTGTCTCAACAGTGCGAAGTTCTTCATCAATTGTTTTAATCTTATCGCCAACTTCACGCATTTCTTTAATAAGGTGATCGGCATCTTTCTTCTCACGTTTAAATACCGCTACGTTTTTAGAAGCTTCATTACGCTGCCCCTTTAACTGCTCTGTTTCAGCGATAAGCTCTCTTCTGCGCTGATCAAGCTCCTCAAAACGATCAAGACCGACTAGATCTTCCCCACGCTTTGATAGCTTTACTTTTACTTCTTCAAAATTTTTACGCAAATACTTTAAATCGATCATGCTTTTTCCTCCTTTATTAATGAATGATAAACGCGTTAAGGAAACCTATTTAGAGTGAAAGTAAGGTTTTTGAATACAAAAAAGCCCTCATCCCCTATAAAGGGACGAGAGCTACCCGCGTTGCCACCCTGATTGCAGACAATTGTCTGCCTCTTAACAGAATAACGGTCTGCTCCGAGAAAGCTTACTTCATTCAGCTTCCTACTCAGGGATGGATTCACAGGGTTCAATGATCGATTCACACCACACATCGACTCTCTTGGCATTGAACATCTATTACTATTTCCCGTCAACGTTTTCGTTTATCATTCGTCATTTGCAGAAAAAGAATTCTCTTCTTCTTGGTACGTAATAATTTACACGAAAAGTTACTCCGTTGCAAGTCCTTCTTTCTTAAACTCCAAAACCATGTCAATAAACATCTGATGCATGCGATCATCGTCCGTTAGTTCTGGGTGGAAAGCACACGCGAGAAAACGTCCATGACGTGCCGCTACAATTTTTTCATTAAAGGTAGCAAGCACTTCAACATCTTCTCCAACTTCTTCAATATACGGAGCACGAATGAAGACACCAATAAAGTCTTCTTCTAGTCCTTTAATTGGTAACGGTGCTTCAAAACTTTCACGCTGTCGTCCGAAGGCATTTCTTTTAGACCTTACGTCCATGACGCCAATATGAGATCCATCCACACCTTCAATATGCTTTGAAAGAAGAATTAATCCAGCACATGTTCCGAAAATAGGCTTCTCTGCTGCAAAAGCCTTAAGCGGCTCTAGAAATCCATATTGATCAATTAAACGACGCATTGTCGTGCTTTCCCCACCAGGCAGCACGAGTCCATCTAAATCCTCAAGCTGTTCAACACGTTTTACGACAATAATTTCTGCTTCTTTTGTTTCTAGTGCTTTCACATGTTCTCTGATCGCACCTTGCAGTCCAAGGACCCCGACTTTCACCATACTGCTCTCGACTCCTTCTCTTTATCTAAGTAAGAACCCCACCTTACGTTACGCAGGTGGGGGACAATGATTTTACCAGCCGCGCTCTTGCATACGGTCTGATGGCTTAAGTGAAGAAATTTCAATTCCTGGCATTGCGATACCAAGGTTCTTAGAAATGTTTGCGATCAATTCGTAATCCTGATAGTGAGTTGTTGCTTCAACAATCGCTTTAGCAAACTTCTCAGGATTATCTGATTTGAAAATTCCAGAACCAACAAATACGCCGTCAGAACCGAGTTCCATCATTAATGCTGCATCTGCAGGAGTAGCAATACCACCAGCAGCAAAGTTAACAACTGGAAGACGTCCAAGCTCTTTAATTTGAAGAAGAAGCTCAAATGGCGCCTGAAGGTTTTTCGCTTCAGTCATCAATTCATCTTCAGACATGCTTGAAATTTTACGAATTTGGGATTGAATAAGACGCTGATGACGGACAGCTTCAACAACGTTACCAGTTCCAGGTTCGCCTTTCGTACGAAGCATTGCTGCACCTTCACCTACGCGGCGCAGTGCTTCACCAAGGTTACGTGCTCCACATACAAATGGAACTGTGTACTTACGTTTATCAAGGTGGAATTCTTCGTCAACTGGCGTAAGAACTTCACTTTCATCAATGTAGTCAACGCCCATTGATTCAAGAACGCGTGCTTCTACAATATGACCAATACGGCATTTTGCCATTACTGGAATGGATACGGCATTCACAACGTCCTCTACAATTGTAGGATCAGCCATACGTGCTACGCCGCCTGCTGCACGAATATCAGATGGTACTCGTTCTAGTGCCATTACTGCTACTGCACCAGCTTCTTCTGCAATCTTCGCCTGCTCTGCATTCACAACGTCCATAATAACGCCGCCTTTTTGCATTTCAGCCATACCACGTTTTACACGATCTGTACCTGTTTGTTGATTCATCTATATTCCTCCCATATCTATACTTAGAAACGTCTATTATACACGACATCTATCAAACGCTTTTATTGTAACATTTTTTTATGACTTGTCCTATCACATGTGCGGTGATTTCGTAAAAGATTTAGAAAAATACTCCCCGATTACCTTATCGAAGAGTATTTTTACCAATTATGCTTGTTATTATCAGTTAAAACAGTCCTGTCACTGCATCTGCTACACTTGTCCACACACCAGAGAAGAAACCACCAATTGCTCGCATAGTAAGGGTAAACCAACCTGCTTTTTCAACTGATTCAGTTGCTACAAGAGGTACTGAAGAACCCTTGTCCCCTGTTATGTAACCAAAATCTTCCCCTGTGGCTTTTAAGACAACTGTTCCAACTTGGTCTCCTTCTTTAATTGGTGCAGTCAATTCCCCATCTTCATTAAGGAGAGATTTATCGTATTCGTAGCTAAGCTCAAATGGATCTTCCGTGTTTTTTACAGTTACGGTATTAAACGATTCTCCAGCAGCTACGCCAACTTCTTTTTCTTTTCCTTTTACGACGTTAACTGAAGATTCTCCATCTGCTTTATCGCCTTTAGAAACGATTGTTTTTTGTTCAAATTGATCAAAACCATAATTCAGCAATTTTGAGGTCTCTTCGAAGCGTGCCTCATAAGAGTCAGTCTTCATTACTACTGAAATTAAGCGCATATCCCCCTGTTTAGCAGTTCCAGTAAAAGCGAAGCCAGCTAAATCAGTTGAACCTGTTTTAAGGCCATCGATGCCCTCTACTTTGTATTTATTTGCATAGACAAGTGAAGGAAGAAGCCAGTTCCAGTTCTTCATTGTAATTTGATCATCTGTACCTTCACGGAATTCTTTCACAGGAGTACTCGTTGTTTCAAGCACTTCTGGATAATCTTTTAGAAGATGATATGCAAGAAGCCCTGTTGAACGTGCAGACATCATATTTTCTTCATCCGCATCACCAGCCGGATGATTTCCTAGAAGATCTCTGTTATTTAATCCTGAGCTATTCACGAACTTGTATTCTTTCATGCCCATTTCTTTTCCTTTGGCATTCATCATTTCAACAAACTTCGCTTCTGTCCCGGCAACGTGCTCAGCAAGGGCCATTGTGGCAGCATTTGCAGAATAAATTGCCATTGCTTCATATAATTCCTTAACTGTATACTGTTCACCCACACGAAGTGGTACGTTTGAAAGAGAACGGTTCTGAGATAACTTTTGAATCGTATCACTTACAGTAACTTTCTCATCCCAACTAACTTCACCTTTACTAATCGCTTCAAGTACTAAATACTCCGACATCATCTTTGTCATACTTGCAGGTGAGAGCGTTAATTCAGGATTATTTTGATATAAAATCTTCCCAGAATCTGCATCAATTAAGATTGATGCTTCCGCTTTGATGTCGGGCGCCTCTGCAGCCTCTGCAGCATTGCCTCCACCAAATGTTCCTGCTAGTAATAATACCATCGCCATGGCTACGGTCATGGCTTTCAAACCAAGGTTTTTCAACCCCTACACCTCCAAATAAGTCTCACATAACCGCTATTCTATCACACATAAAATTAAAAAAATAGATAGAGGAAAGTCCCCTATCTACTTTTCGAATATATTCGGTTGTTTTTGTCACACAGCTGTTATAACTTCCGTCTAAAGCCCTATTTAGACCGAGTAGTTTGGTGCTTCTTTCGTCACTTGAACATCGTGTGGGTGGCTCTCACGAAGCCCAGCTCCAGTGATTCGTACAAACTGACTGTCCTCACGTAGCGAATTTAGTGTTCTTGTTCCACAGTATCCCATTCCTGATCGTAACCCACCGATTAATTGATGGATTGTATCAGTAAGAGGCCCTTTATAAGGAACGCGTCCTTCAATTCCTTCAGGAACGAGCTTAGACATATTTTCCTGGAAATAACGATCTTTACTTCCCTTTTCCATCGCTCCAATTGATCCCATTCCACGATAGACTTTAAATTGACGACCCTGGTAAATTTCACGTTCGCCTGGGCTTTCATCTACACCTGCAAGGATGCTACCAAGCATGACGGCATGACCACCTGCTGCAATCGCCTTAACGATATCTCCTGAGAACTTAATGCCTCCATCAGCAATAATACTAACACCATGCTTGCGTGCCTCTGTTGCACATTCGTAGACTGCAGTGATTTGAGGTACACCAACACCAGCAATGACACGAGTTGTACAAATAGAACCAGGTCCGATTCCTACTTTTACAACATCTGCTCCTGCTTCGATTAGAGCTTTTGTTCCTTCTGCAGTAGCAACGTTACCTGCGATAATTGGAAGGTTCGGATAAGCACTTTTAATTTCACTTACTTTTGTCATAATTCCTTCAGTGTGACCATGTGCAGAGTCTAAAACAATTACATCTACACCGGCTTCAACAAGCTTTTCAACTCGCTTCAATGCATCTGTTGTATTCCCTACTGCAGCTCCTACTAGTAAGCGGCCTCTGCTATCTTTAGCAGACTGTGGAAACTGAATAACCTTTTCAATATCTTTAATGGTAATAAGACCTCTTAGCGTACCGTCTTCATCTACTAGAGGAAGCTTTTCAATACGGTGTTTTTGTAGGACGCGCTCAGCTTCTTTTAATGTCGTGCCGACTGGAGCTGTAACAAGATTTTCTTTTGTCATCACGTCTTTAATTTGAATAGAGTAGTCTTCAATAAAACGAAGATCACGATTAGTAAGGATGCCAACAAGTTTGCGCTCATCATTCACAATAGGAACTCCTGAAATGCGATACTTGCCCATGAGGTGCTCAGCATCGAATACTTGATGCTCTGGTGTAAGGAAGAAAGGATCAGTAATAACACCACTTTCAGATCGTTTCACTCGATCAACATGCTCAGCTTGCTCCTCCATTGACATGCTCTTATGGATAATACCTAGACCACCTTGTCTTGCCATTGAGATCGCCATCGGTGCTTCTGTAACTGTATCCATACCTGCGCTAATAATTGGTACATTTAATTCAAGGTCTTTTGTTAACTGAGTTTTCACCGATACTTCCCTCGGTAGTACATCTGAAAAAGCTGGCGTTAATAACACATCATCGAAGGTTAACCCTTCTTTAGCAAATTTTGTTTCCCACATCCCTTTCATCCTCCTCTAATCGAATTGTCCGAAATTTTATTAGTAGCTTATCAATTGGTTAAACTACTGTCAAGAAAGATAGAATAAGTTTGAATTATCAAACATGGAGGGTTCCTATGGGATATTCTGGACATCAACACTCTGCCAACTTAGCTTATCACTCTGCCTCATATGTTCAGCAATATTTAAAGGAATGTTATTCTAAGATTGAACTTCCAGATGCAGAACGAAAAAGCTACGACACCTGCTATCGTTTTATGTACTTTATTGAATATGGAGATCGCTACTATCGACATGCTGAAATGGCCGATGCCGAGTTAAAACCGATCCTTCTTTTCTATGGGATGATTCAACTGTTAAAAGCTTGTCTCATTACGATTGATCCGAATTATCCCGGGGATACCCATGTACTTGCCCACGGAGTAACATCTAGAAAACGAAAAAAGCGCCATTATGCTTTTTTGCAAGATGAGGTGAAGGGTCAAAAAAATGGACTCTTTGAATACTTTTCAAGGAAAATGTTTCATGTGAAACAGGTCGAAGGGGAAAAGTATAAAATGGAAGATCTTCTATCCCTTATACCTGAGATTGGTCCGTTATTTGAGAAACTAAATGGGAAGCGAACAAATTATCATATGACCCCCCTTACTCCCAATTCATTTACGGTTCATTCAAGTATTCTTGATTCTCTAAACATGACTGTTGAACGTTTGGAATCTTATCTTCAGCAGCAGGGGTTGTGTTCAGTAAAAATCCTAGGACAGCATCGTGACTTCATAACTTTACAAGTTCACAGAGAGCCCAAAGTAGAGTTACAAGAGCGTCCTTTCCTCTATGATAGGGGCGGCCTGTATCTCCCTGCAGAAAGAAACCAGTACAATTCTATTACAGAAGTAATGGTACACTATCTGGTTTTATATAATTTGAGCATGATTTGTCGATACGAGACGGAATGGTGGGGGGATTTGTTTCATACACAGGAGTCATCAGATCTACCTTTTATTCTTCATTTTCTTGAGGTAACTTCTAAAAAGATTCCGAAATTGCTTTATGGCTTTCTAGATCAGAGAGGAAAATAATGATATGGCAGAAGGCAGTTAACGAAATCCGTATCTTTCGATGCTTTTTCCGCGATCTTTTAGATATTTCCGCGAAAACCGGATTTATTCCGCGCTTTCGCATGATATTTCCGCGAATTTGAGATTAATTCCGCGAACGTGATGAATGAGGGCTTTGAGCTAGTAAAAACTCACCCATAAAACCATACAAAAAAGCGAGAAACCGTTTGGTCTCTCGCCTTTCATCTTTGCCCAGCGACGTCCTACTCTTGCAGGGGGAGATCCCCCAACTACCATCGGCGCTAGAGCTTAACTTCCGTGTTCTCATACGGGGCGCGATAAGCGGCGAACTTCTTCGTCAGCTGCGCGCTGCCAGATCCTCATGGATCTTCAAATATCCACTCCGGTCTGACATCACTTGCTTCCTCGAATTTCTTGCTTCTCCCACCCCTACGTAGCTTTCGAAGAAGTCGATTGACACAATCAAAAAGATAGAACAAATAATGAATATACAAAACCATACAAAAAAGCGAGAAACCATTCGGTCTCTCGCCTTTCTTCTTTGCCCAGCGACGTCCTACTCTTGCAGGGGGAGATCCCCCAACTACCATCGGCGCTGAAGAGCTTAACTTCCGTGTTCGGCATGGGAACGGGTGTGACCTCTTCGCCATCGTCACTAGACTTTACAGGGTATTCCCTGAAAACTAGATAGCACGCACAACGTATTCCAATAATATGTCCAGCTACGTAAGCCAAATCCTCGATCGTTTCACCTTTTGATTCTGACGCAAAAAGCGCGTCTGATTCAAAAGCTTCCAACGCTTGTCGGATTTAAACGGCTTACTTCGCTTTTCGTTTTAGGTTAAGCCCTCGATCGATTAGTATTCGTCAGCTCCACGTGTTGCCACGCTTCCACCCCGAACCTATCTACCTCATCATCTCTAAGGGATCTTACCAGCTTAATGCTGTGGGAAATCTCATCTCGAGGGGGGCTTCATGCTTAGATGCTTTCAGCACTTATCCCTTCCACACGTAGCTACCCAGCTATGCTCCTGGCGGAACAACTGGTACACCAGCGGTGTGTCCATCCCGGTCCTCTCGTACTAAGGACAGCTCCTCTCAAATTTCCTGCGCCCGCGACGGATAGGGACCGAACTGTCTCACGACGTTCTGAACCCAGCTCGCGTACCGCTTTAATGGGCGAACAGCCCAACCCTTGGGACCTACTTCAGCCCCAGGATGCGATGAGCCGACATCGAGGTGCCAAACCTCCCCGTCGATGTGGACTCTTGGGGGAGATAAGCCTGTTATCCCCAGGGTAGCTTTTATCCGTTGAGCGATGGCCCTTCCATGCGGAACCACCGGATCACTAAGCCCGACTTTCGTCCCTGCTCGACTTGTAGGTCTCGCAGTCAAGCTCCCTTGTGCCTTTACACTCTGCGAATGATTTCCAACCATTCTGAGGGAACCTTTGGGCGCCTCCGTTACACTTTAGGAGGCGACCGCCCCAGTCAAACTGCCCACCTGACACTGTCTCCGCACCGGATCACGGTGCTGGGTTAGAATGTCAGTACAGCCAGGGTAGTATCCCACCGACGCCTCCATCGAACCTGGCGGTCCGACTTCTATGGCTCCTACCTATCCTGTACAAGCTGTACCAAAATCCAATATCAGGCTACAGTAAAGCTCCATGGGGTCTTTCCGTCCTGTCGCGGGTAACCTGCATCTTCACAGGTACTATAATTTCACCGGGTCTCTCGTTGAGACAGTATCCAAGTCGTTGCACCTTTCGTGCGGGTCGGAACTTACCCGACAAGGAATTTCGCTACCTTAGGACCGTTATAGTTACGGCCGCCGTTTACTGGGGCTTCGATTCAGAGCTTCTCCCGTAAGGGATAACCCCTCCTCTTAACCTTCCAGCACCGGGCAGGTGTCAGCCCCTATACTTCGCCTTACGGCTTTGCAGAGACCTGTGTTTTTGCTAAACAGTCGCTTGGATCTTTTCACTGCGGCTCCCCTGGGCTATAAACCCGAGGAAGCACCCCTTCTCCCGAAGTTACGGGGTCATTTTGCCGAGTTCCTTAACGAGAGTTCTCCCGATCGTCTTAGGATTCTCTCCTCGCCTACCTGTGTCGGTTTGCGGTACGGGCACCTCTTTCCTCACTAGAGGCTTTTCTTGGCAGCGTAGAATCAAGGACTTCGGTACTAAATTTCCCTCGCCATCACGACTCAGCCTTCACGGTGAACGGATTTACCTATTCACCAGCCTAATCGCTTGGACGCGCATTTCCAGCAGCGCGCTCTCCCTATCTTTCTGCGTCCCCCCGTCGTTCAAACGGAAAGGAGGTGGTACAGGAATATCAACCTGTTATCCATCGCCTACGCCTTTCGGCCTCGGCTTAGGTCCCGACTAACCCTGAGCGGACGAGCCTTCCTCAGGAAACCTTGGGCTTTCGACGGACAAGATTCTCACTTGTCTTTCGCTACTCATACCGGCATTCTCACTTCTAAGCGCTCCACCAGTCCTTTCGGTCTGACTTCACAGCCCTTAGAACGCTCTCCTACCATTGTCGTAAGACAATCCACAGCTTCGGTGATACGTTTAGCCCCGGTACATTTTCGGCGCAGCGTCACTCGACCAGTGAGCTATTACGCACTCTTTAAATGATGGCTGCTTCTAAGCCAACATCCTGGTTGTCTAAGCAACGCCACATCCTTTTCCACTTAACGTATACTTTGGGACCTTAGCTGGTGGTCTGGGCTGTTTCCCTCTCGACTACGGATCTTATCACTCGCAGTCTGACTCCCGCGGATAAATCGTTGGCATTCGGAGTTTGACTGGATTCGGTAATCCGGTAAGGACCCCTAGTCCAATCAGTGCTCTACCTCCAAGATTCTTGCCGCGAGGCTAGCCCTAAAGCTATTTCGGAGAGAACCAGCTATCTCCAGGTTCGATTGGCATTTCACCGCTACCCACACCTCATCCCCGCATTTTTCAACATGCGTGGGTTCGGGCCTCCATTCAGTGTTACCTGAACTTCACCCTGGACATGGGTAGATCACCTGGTTTCGGGTCTACGACCACGTACTATTTCGCCCTATTCAGACTCGCTTTCGCTGCGGCTCCGCCTTATCAGCTTAACCTTGCACGGGATCGTAACTCGCCGGTTCATTCTACAAAAGGCACGCTGTCACCCATTAACGGGCTCCAACTAGTTGTAGGCACACGGTTTCAGGTTCTTTTTCACTCCCCTTCCGGGGTGCTTTTCACCTTTCCCTCACGGTACTGGTTCACTATCGGTCACTAGAGAGTATTTAGCCTTGGGAGATGGTCCTCCCAGATTCCGACGGGGTTTCACGTGTCCCGCCGTACTCAGGATCCGTCTCGGAGGGCAGCGGATTTTGACTACAGGATTGTTACCTTCTCTGATGGACCTTTCCAGGTCGCTTCGTCTATCCGTGCCTTTGTAACTCCAAAGAGACGTCCTACAACCCCAGAGGGCAAGCCCTCTGGTTTGGGCTGATTCCGTTTCGCTCGCCGCTACTCAGGAAATCGCATTTGCTTTCTCTTCCTCCGGGTAATGAGATGTTTCAGTTCCCCGGGTCTGCCTTCCATTCCCTATGTATTCAGAAATGGATACCATCCTATTAAAGATGGTGGGTTCCCCCATTCGGAAATCTCCGGATCAAAGCGTACTTACAGCTCCCCGAAGCATATCGGTGTTCGTCCCGTCCTTCTTAGGCTTCTAGTGCCAAGGCATCCACCGTGCGCCCTTAGTAGCTTAACCTTCGATTTGTTAGGCAATGCTGCCGTAACGCATCAGTTATTACTAAGTTCTTGCATAAAAATAATTATTGGATGTCGTTGTTTATGCTATCTAGTTTTCAAGGAACAAGGCTACTACTTGAATCCACTTCTATGCTGCCTTGCACCGAGGAAGCCAACATCGTTAGCGTTACTCGAAGACGCAGGTGCACATCTGTTTCATCATATAAGCCACATTTTGAAAGAATAAATCATTCTTTCAAAACTAAACGAAACGCTCATGTAAGGTTGGTAACGTAAGTTACCTTCGTAATTCTCCATAGAAAGGAGGTGATCCAGCCGCACCTTCCGATACGGCTACCTTGTTACGACTTCACCCCAATCATTTGTCCCACCTTCGGCGGCTGGCTCCATAAAGGTTACCCCACCGACTTCGGGTGTTACAAACTCTCGTGGTGTGACGGGCGGTGTGTACAAGGCCCGGGAACGTATTCACCGCGGCATGCTGATCCGCGATTACTAGCAATTCCGGCTTCATGCAGGCGAGTTGCAGCCTGCAATCCGAACTGAGAACGGCTTTATGGGATTTGCTTCACCTCGCGGTGTCGCTGCCCTTTGTACCGTCCATTGTAGCACGTGTGTAGCCCAGGTCATAAGGGGCATGATGATTTGACGTCATCCCCACCTTCCTCCGGTTTGTCACCGGCAGTCACCTTAGAGTGCCCAACTAAATGCTGGCAACTAAGATCAAGGGTTGCGCTCGTTGCGGGACTTAACCCAACATCTCACGACACGAGCTGACGACAACCATGCACCACCTGTCACTCTGTCCCCCGAAGGGGAACGTCCTGTCTCCAGGATTGTCAGAGGATGTCAAGACCTGGTAAGGTTCTTCGCGTTGCTTCGAATTAAACCACATGCTCCACTGCTTGTGCGGGCCCCCGTCAATTCCTTTGAGTTTCAACCTTGCGGTCGTACTCCCCAGGCGGAGTGCTTAATGTGTTAACTTCAGCACTGAGGGTGGAACCCCCCAACACCTAGCACTCATCGTTTACGGCGTGGACTACCAGGGTATCTAATCCTGTTTGCTCCCCACGCTTTCGCGCCTCAGCGTCAGTTACAGACCAGAGAGCCGCCTTCGCCACTGGTGTTCCTCCACATATCTACGCATTTCACCGCTACACGTGGAATTCCACTCTCCTCTTCTGCACTCAAGTCCTCCAGTTTCCAATGACCCTCCACGGTTGAGCCGTGGGCTTTCACATCAGACTTAAAAGACCGCCTGCGCGCGCTTTACGCCCAATAATTCCGGACAACGCTTGCCACCTACGTATTACCGCGGCTGCTGGCACGTAGTTAGCCGTGGCTTTCTGGTTAGGTACCGTCAAGGTACCGCCCTATTCGAACGGTACTTGTTCTTCCCTAACAACAGAGCTTTACGACCCGAAGGCCTTCGTCACTCACGCGGCGTTGCTCCGTCAGACTTTCGTCCATTGCGGAAGATTCCCTACTGCTGCCTCCCGTAGGAGTCTGGGCCGTGTCTCAGTCCCAGTGTGGCCGATCACCCTCTCAGGTCGGCTACGCATCGTCGCCTTGGTAAGCCATTACCTTACCAACTAGCTAATGCGCCGCGGGCCCATCCTGCAGTGTTAGCTCGAAAGCCAACTTTCAACATTGCACCATGCGGTGCGATGTATTACCCGGTATTAGCTCCGGTTTCCCGGAGTTATCCCAGTCTGCAGGGCAGGTTGCCCACGTGTTACTCACCCGTCCGCCGCTAAGATCTGGGAGCAAGCTCCCATCTCTTCGCTCGACTTGCATGTATTAGGCACGCCGCCAGCGTTCGTCCTGAGCCAGGATCAAACTCTCCGATAGAAAGCTTAATCTAGCTTTTAAAACAATGTTTTGTTTCCGTAGAAACAACTACTTACATGGCGTTTCGTTCAGTTTTCAAAGAGCAATTCGTTTCTTTCGTTTTCGTCGTTGTTTATCGGCGACTTAATTAATATATCATTTAATGTATTATCTCGTCAACACTTTTTTTAAAGTTTTTTTAAAAAACCGATTGATAAGGTTTTGGAGACACCGTCAAAGCGACGGAATTACATCTTACCATCTGCTATCTATTATTGCAATAGTAATCAACAAAAAAAGAAGAGGATTTCTCCTCTTCTTTAAAAAGTTAATCTTCTTCTGTAGTTGAACCATTGTTTTCGTCATCTTCTGAGACTTCTTCGGCTTCAACATCAATGATTTCTTCAGCAATTCCATCAGTAGCTTCAGACTCTTCGATGTCTTCACCTTCAATGCCTTCTTCATTGATCTCAACTTTCGCAACCGTCGCGACAGAGTCTCCTTCAGAGATACGGATCAATCTCACACCTTGAGTGTTTCTTCCAGTTTGAGAAATATCCTGTACATCTATACGAATAATGACACCACTCTCAGTAATGATCATACATTCTTCTTCAAGTGTGACAGTTTTTAGAGCTGTTAACACACCATTACGCTCTGTAAGGTTACACGTCTTAATCCCTTTACCGCCTCTTGTTTGAACGCGATATTCTTCGACAGGTGTTCTCTTACCAAATCCTTTATCTGTGACGATAAGGACATCCTGATTTTCATCTAGAATACCTATACCAACAACCTGGTCATTCTCTTGTAGCGTAATTCCCTTAACACCAGTAGCTGTTCGGCCCATAGATCTAACGTCTTCTTCATGGAAACGTATCGCCATCCCTTGTTTTGTTCCCATGATTAGCTCTTTCGATCCATTTGTTAGACGAACTCCCATTAGCTCATCATCTTCTTTAAAGTTGATGGCAATGAGTCCACCTTTTCGGATATTCGCAAAAGCAGAAAGTGGCGAACGTTTTACAACACCCTGCTTTGTCGCAAAGAACACGAACCAATCATCAACGAATTCTTCTATAGGAATAATCGCAGTGATATATTCATCCTTTTCGATCTGGAGCAAGTTAATGATTGGGATCCCTTTTGCTGTTCGACTAAGTTCAGGAACTTCATATCCCTTCATTCTGTATACTTTACCTTTATTCGTAAAGAACAGAATGGTGTTATGTGTAAGTGTTGTAAATAAGTGTTCGACAAAATCTCCGTCGTTCGTACCCATCCCCTGAATTCCACGACCGCCACGCTTTTGACTTCGATACGTATCGATCGGCAATCTCTTAATATATCCTTTATGAGTTAAAGTGATTACGATATTCTGTTTAGGAATAAGATCTTCATCTTCGATCATATCGAAACCAACTGTGATTTCGGTACGACGTTTATCAGCAAATCTTTCTTTTACCTCTGCTAGCTCTTCGCGGATGATTTCAAGAACTTTCTCTTCATCAGCAAGAATAGCTTTTAATTCTGCGATTCGCTTCATTAACTCTTGATATTCAGACTCGATTTTATCTCGTTCTAAACCAGTAAGACGCTGAAGTCTCATATCAAGAATGGCTTGAGACTGCTCATAGCTTAAGGAGAACTTAGTCATAAGGCCTTCTCTAGCAATATCTGTTGTCTCAGAAGCACGAATCAATTTGATTACTTCATCTAAGTGATCAAGTGCGATTCGCAAACCTTCTAATATATGAGCTCTTGCTTCCGCTTTGTTCAACTCAAATTGCGTTCTTCTTTTAATAACAACCTTTTGATGCTCAAGATAGTGTTCTAGACATTCTTTCAAAGTTAACACTTTAGGCTGTCCATCTACTAATGCAAGAGTGTTAATACCAAAGCTAGTTTGAAGTGCCGTTTGTTTATATAAGTTATTTAATAGAACATTTGCATTTGCATCTTTACGGACTTCAATCACGACTCGCATACCTGTACGGTCAGATTCGTCACGTAGATCGGTGATTCCTTCAATCTTCTTATCACGAACGAGCTCTGCAATTTTCTCAACAAGACGTGCTTTATTAACCTGATAAGGAAGCTCAGAAACAATGATTGTTTTCTTGCCATTGCTGAATTCCTCAATTTCAGCTTTTGCACGCTGAATGATTGAACCTCTTCCAGTTGTATAAGCTTTGCGAATTCCCTCACGTCCAAGAATCTCAGCAGCTGTTGGGAAGTCTGGTCCAGGAATAAATTCCATTAGTTCAGGAATTGTCATCTCAGGATTTTTACTTAGTTCTAAAAGTCCTTCAATTACTTCCCCCAGATTATGTGGTGGGATGTTTGTCGCCATTCCGACTGCAATTCCTGAAGCACCATTTACAAGTAAATTAGGAAACCTTGCTGGAAGAACGATTGGTTCTTGTTCAGAACCATCATAGTTGTCCTGATAATCGATCGTATCTTTATTAATATCTCGCACCATTTCCATGGCAATCTTGGACATTCTTGCTTCTGTGTAACGCATTGCAGCTGCTGAATCACCATCAATAGAACCAAAGTTCCCATGCCCGTCAATCAGCATATTACGATAGCTGAAGTCTTGAGCCATACGTACCATTGTGTCATATACAGCTGAATCACCGTGTGGGTGATACTTACCAATAACTTCTCCTACAATACGCGCAGACTTTTTATAAGCCTTATCAGAAGTCATACCAAGGTCGTTCATCGCATATAAAATACGTCGATGTACTGGTTTTAAACCATCTCGCACATCAGGAAGAGCACGACTTACAATAACGCTCATCGCATAATCCATGAAGGAGGTGCGCATTTCCTGACTAATATTTATTTCTTTAACTCTCGATCTTTCCATATCAGACATACGGAAAACCTCCAATTATACTCTTGTTCATCTCATAACATTTAGCTAAAGATCTTTTCGATACTCTAAATCATCTTTTAAAGAACCACTTAATAGAAACAGAAGAAAAGGGGGATATCCCCCTTTGTCTCTTAAACGTCTAAATTCTTTACGTAATGAGCATTGTCTTGAATAAAGTTTCGTCTCGGTTCAACACGATCACCCATGAGCATATCAAACACTTCATCCGCTTCAATAGCATCCTGCAATTCTACCTGCAACACTGTACGTGATTCAGGATCCATCGTTGTTTCCCATAGCTGCGTTGGGTTCATCTCTCCAAGACCTTTGTATCGCTGAATACCAGGCTTAGGGTTTTTCGGAATCTCATTTAAGATGACATCAAGCTCACGGTCATTATAAGCGTAAGTCACTTTTTTCCCTTGAGAAATCTTATACAAAGGTGGTTGAGCAATATAGACATAGCCGTTTTCAATTAACGGGCGCATATAGCGATAGAAGAATGTTAATAAGAGCGTTCGAATATGCGCACCATCAACATCGGCATCTGTCATGATGATCAACTTATGATATCGGGCTTTTGCTAAATCGAAATCTTCTCCAATCCCTGTTCCTAGTGCCGTGATAATGGCTCTAATCTCATTGTTTGAAAGGATTTTATCTAGACGCGCTTTCTCCACATTAAGAATTTTCCCTTTCAGAGGCAGAATAGCCTGGAAGTGACGATCACGCCCCTGCTTTGCAGATCCGCCGGCTGAATCACCCTCAACGATATAAATTTCAGAGATCGATGCATCTTTAGAAGAGCAATCAGCTAACTTACCAGGAAGTGCACTTACTTCAAGTGCGCCTTTTCTTCTTGTTAACTCCCTTGCTTTCTTTGCTGCAGCACGTGCTCTTGAAGCCATAAGGCCTTTTTCAACAATTTGCTTTGCAACGAGGGGGTTTTCAAAAAGGAAAGTAGAGAACTTCTCTCCAAAGATTGATTCGGTAATTGTACGAGCTTCAGCATTTCCAAGCTTCGTTTTCGTCTGACCTTCGAACTGCGGATCAGGATGTTTAATCGAAATGATGGCTGTTAGTCCTTCACGAACATCGTCACCTGTCAGGTTGGGATCAGTTTCACGGAACAAACTATTTTTACGTGCATAGTCATTAATTACGCGAGTAAGAGCCGTTTTAAAGCCATATTCGTGACTTCCGCCTTCATGGGTATTGATGTTATTTGCAAAAGAATAAATGTTACTTGCAAATCCATCGTTATATTGAACGGCAATTTCCACAGAAATCCCTTCACGTTCACCTTCTACAAAGATTGGTTCTTCGTGTAGAGCTTCACGAGAACGATTCAAATGTTCTACGTAAGACTTAATACCACCCTCATAATGGTATTCGTTGCGTTTCGTTTCTTCAGGACGCTTGTCCTGTGCAACAATCATGATTCCACGGTTTAGGAATGCAAGCTCTCTAAGGCGGTGAGCAAGAATATCAAATTCATACTCTGTTGTTTCAGTAAAAATCTCGTTATCTGGGATGAAGTGAATCGTTGTACCCGTCACATCACTTTCACCAATCACCTTTAGGTCTTCATCAGGCACACCGCGCGTATAGCTCTGATAATAAACCTTTCCTTCACGCTCTACTGTAATTTCAAGCTTAGAGGATAAAGCATTTACTACAGATGCCCCAACACCGTGCAGTCCACCAGATACTTTATATCCGCCGCCGCCAAACTTACCGCCGGCATGCAGTACGGTCATAATAACTTCAACTGCAGGACGTCCCATTTTTTCTTGAATTCCGACCGGGATTCCCCGTCCATTATCTTCAACCGTAATACTATTGTCCTTCTCAATACTTACAGTAATTTGCGAACAGTATCCTGCAAGGGCTTCATCAATACTGTTATCGACAATTTCCCATACAAGGTGATGCAGTCCACGGCTACTCGTTGAACCGATATACATACCTGGGCGCTTTCGAACAGCCTCAAGTCCTTCAAGGACCTGAATCTGACTTTCATCATAACTTTCTTTATTCGACTGTTGCTCTAATGTCATATTGTTCACCTACATTTCTCTATCAAAGATAGACTCAATTCAGCTTGCTGATGATCAGACAACCTGGTTTTAAGATGATTCTCCATTTGATGTAACTTCCACACTGTCTGAGATTGTGTATGCTCGTCTTTTTAGTGTGAGTGAAGATAAAGGAGACAAATAGACCGTGTCAGTCGTGATAACGATCGATTTCGTTAAATCACCACCGATGTCTTCTACTAGCCTGTCTTTTTGATGGCGATGCAAAAATTCACTCGTGATCTCTGCTTCCTCCATAACTTGCCAATCAAAAATTCCTACAACATCTCTCGATTGGACGACAACGTCCTCTCCTAAGTGTATAAACAACACTTCACCTCATTTCACCTTTTCGATTAGTCCTTCTTGGACTTGAAAAGTCGTCGCTTTTTCAAGCGTTTCATGATGGATGCCTTCAACGCTCGTTGTGGTCACAAACGTTTGAACTTTTCCTTGAATTGTATTTAAAAGATGAGACTGTCTAAAGTCATCTAACTCTGACAGAACGTCATCGAGTAGAAGTAAAGGATATTCGCCTACTTCACTATGAATTAATTCAATTTCAGCGAGTTTCAGGGATAAAGCAGTTGTTCGCTGTTGTCCCTGGGATCCATACGTTTGAACGTCCTTTCCATTTACAAAAAACGACAAATCATCTCGGTGCGGTCCCGCGAGCGTGACGCCACGCTCAACTTCTCTCTCTTTAATTTTATCAAACTTTTCCTTATATCCATCTACTATTTTCGACAAATCCGTTGGTTCTGATACCTCAACGGTCGGATTATAATGGATTTCGAGTTTTTCCAGTCCTCTACTAATCCCATAATGAATTGGTTCAGCCCATTGTTGCAAGAGTTGAACGAATCGTACTCGTCGTAAATAGATATTCGCAGCTGCTTCTATTAATTGTTCGGTCAAAATATCAAGCATGACATAATCAGGTTTCTTTTGATATCGCATCGTCTTCAATAAGCTGTTTCGCTGCTGAAGAAGTTTAAGGTATCGTCCCAGATGATAAAGGTAAACGGGTTGAACCTGGCCAATCTCAATATCAATAAACCTTCTGCGAACGCCAGGATTACCTTTAACCAGATTGAGATCCTCTGGTGCAAACATGACAACATTCATGGCACCAATATAGTTGCTAAGCTTCTGCTGTTCCAATTGATTTAGCTTGGCTTTCTTACCTTTTTGGGAAATAACCAGTTGGAGGGAGAGGGGACCATTTCGTTTTTCAATTCTACCTTCTATTTTAGCATATTCCTCGTCCCAATTGATTAATTCTTTATCTCTTGGTGTACGATGAGACCTCGCCATAGCAAGGACATAGATGGCTTCCATGATATTTGTTTTTCCTTGCGCATTCTCGCCAAGAAAAACATTTACGTTATTTTCAAACTGAAGTTCTTGCTTATGATAATTACGATAATTCGTTACTTTTAATGTGTTTAGATGCAACGGGAAACCCCCATTCAGCTAGATACAACAAACTCTCCTACGCCAGGAATCATAACTGTATCCTTTTTGTAGAGTTTTCTGCCACGTCGGTCTTCTAATTCTCCGTTTACATAGACCTCATACTCTGACAGGAACCACTTTGCCATTCCGCCTGTATTGATCACTCCTGCTTCTTGAAGAAGTTGTCCAAGAGTGATGTATTCTTTAATTAGTTTAATTTCATTCATGTTCGTTCACCTCATTTTCCTCCTGCTCTATCTTACTATATAGAGTCTGAAGGATGACAATAGTTTATTATAACTCTTTTTTTATTATAACGCATGAATAATCGAGTGGAAATTTCATAAAAAGCAAAAAAAAAAGCCACTGGAAGAAAAACTTCTCAATGGCCATAGGTAACACCTTGTTAGAATTTAATAAGTTCGGACAGGGAGGATTAACTGCATAATCGCAGCACCTTCAATTGGTTTAATTAAGAACGGTCTCATAGCCCCAGTGAAGCTAATATTTACTTCGTTAGAGTCCATTGACCTTAAAGCATCCATCATGTACTTTGCACTAAATGAAATCTTAAGTTCCTCACCATCAAAAGAATGTGATTGTACTTGTTCAATAACTTTCCCAATTTCAGGCGAATTTGATGAAATCTCCAGCGTTGACTCTTCAAGGCTCGCGAGTTTTACTACGTTATTTCTTCCTTCTCGTGCTAATACTGATGCACGATCGATTGCTTGTAACAATTCTTTTGCAGAAACTGTTACGTTTGTTTTACTTTCATTTGGAATCAATCGGCTTGTATCTGGATAGTTCCCATCAAGAAGTCTTGAGAAGAAAAGAATGTGATTTGATTTGAACAATATTTGATTTTCAGTCACCGTAATATCAACAAGTTCTTCGTTATCATCAATGATTTTAGAAAGCTCACTTAGGCTTTTCCCTGGAATCACTACATTTGAAAACGAAAGGTCATTACCATTCGGTTCAACTTTAACTGTGCGAAGTGCAAGTCTATGACTATCTGTAGCAGTACAGTTAAGTTCCCCATCTTCTAGCTTCCAGTTTACACCTGTTAACACCGGTCTAGTTTCTGATGTAGAAACAGCAAATACAGTTTGCCTAATAATGTTTTTTAGTAAGTCTGCCTGGATCTGAAAACCTTCTTGTGCTTCTACTTCAGGCAAACGAGGGTATTCTTCAGGATCCAAACCGTTTAAGTTGAATTCTGAAGAACCTGAACGGATTCTTGTTGTTAAACTATCGTGTACTTCGATCTCAACCTGATCACCTGGTAGCTTTTTAACGATATCAGAAAAGAACCGAGCTTGAAGTACGATACTTCCCATCTGAGAGATTTCAACAATTTGTTTATCATTTTCTTCTGAGGGAATGAAACATTCGATTGAAATATCTGAGTCAGAACCTGTTAACGTTACGCCTTCATCACTTGCTACAATTTTAATCCCCGTAAGAATCGGTATAGTTGTTCTTGAAGACACTGCTTTCATTACATCAGATACGCTTGATACTAGATAATCTCTTTCGATCTTGAAACGCATAATTTACCTCCTAAATAAATGACCCAGATTATATAATTATTACTTAAAAAAATCGTAGTCTTAATAGTAGGGGCTGTGAATGTGTGGATAAGTGTTCACAAACCCATAACGGACAAGTTATCCACCTGTGGATAATGTGTTAGTAACTGTTGATAATTGTACACACTCTATTAACTACTATCCACAAAAAGAGACTTATCCGTTTTTTAGCTGCTCGACGATATCTTGTAGCTTCTTTTGAAAAGCTTGATCAGAATCCACTAATTTCGAGATCTTCTCATGTGCGTGAATGACGGTTGTATGATCTCTTCCACCAAATTCTTCTCCGATTTTTGGAAGTGAGAAATCGGTAAGTTCCCTCGAAAGGTACATGGCAATTTGACGAGGAAATGCAACAGATTTTGTTCTTTTCTTCGCCGCAAAGTCTTCGAGTTTTACTGAAAAATGATCTCCTATGACAGTTTGGATATCATGAATCGTAATCACTCTCGGTTTTGAAGATGGAATAATGTTTTTTAACGCCTCAGCTGCAAGGTCTGCATTCATATCTTGATTAATCAATGAAGAATAGGCTACTACACGAATGAGAGCACCTTCAAGTTCACGAATATTAGTGTCAATTTGATTGGCTATATAGAGCATCACTTCATTTGGAATATCAAGACCTTCTGCTTTTGCTTTCTTTCTAAGAATAGCAATCCTTGTTTCCAGGTCAGGAGGTGTAATATCAGTAATTAGCCCCCACTCAAATCGTGATCGAAGTCGATCTTCTAGTGTAGGGATTTCCTTAGGTGGTCGATCACTTGAAATAACGATTTGTTTACTTTCTTCATGAAGAGCATTGAATGTATGGAAAAACTCCTCTTGCGTTTGTTCTTTTCCTGCCAGAAATTGAATATCATCAATCAGTAGTACATCTACGTTACGGTACTTGTTTCGAAAATTAACGGTTTTATTATCTCGAATTGAATTAATAAATTCGTTTGTAAACTTTTCCGATGATAAATAAACCACTTTTGCATTCGGATTATGCTCGATCACATAATGACCAATAGCATGCATTAAATGGGTTTTTCCAAGCCCAACTCCTCCATATATAAAAAGCGGATTATATGCTTTGGCTGGTGCTTCCGCTACGGCTAAAGAAGCAGCATGCGCAAAGCGGTTCCCAGATCCAATAACAAACGTATCAAACGTGTATTTTGAATTAAGCACGCTTTGAGGGTGTTCTTCTTGAGCTGGATTTCCCTTAGGCTTTTTTTTCATAGCTTGTTCAAGATCCAAATCAGCATCGGACTGATTTTGGGGAATAATGAACTTAGCTTGTAATTCACTTCCGGTCAGCTCAAGCAACGTTTCCGTTATTAAACTTGAATATCTTGACTCAAGCCAGTCTCTAGCGAACTCGTTGGGGGCAGTGATAATAATCGTGTCGCCTTCCATTCGGTTTGCGGAAGTAGACTTAAGCCAGGTTTCGAAGCTTGGCTTGCTTAACTTTTTTTCGATTTCGGATAGAGCCTGTTGCCAGAGATCCGTGATGTTATCCAA